>CAZQKI010000044.1:0-27054 GCA_964592855.1 uncultured Lentisphaerales bacterium | reverse complement strand
GCACGAGCATGACCGGGTAATCGTCCCGGATCTCCCGCCAGAAGCGATCGAACCGCTCGTCAAACCGCGCGACGCGGCGGATTCGGAGCCGGTCGCGAAGCGCGGCCGGCTCGCGCTCGCTCAGGCGGTCGGAGACGGACAGGACTCTCGCGAGCAGGCGCACACCGCAGCCCAAAGAAGACTCCGGTGCCGAGAGCGGCCTGACCAGGAGTGGGACGGGGGTCAGCCGCTTAAGGCCAAGGAGTTCCGTCGCCATGGGCCCGGCCTCCGCGTTGGCCGTTCCGTACGCGAGCACCAAGCCCTCCTTCCGCATGGCCCGGACGGAGGTCTGCACCATCCCCAGATAAGCGTCGAGCCGGCGGTATTCCTCCAGAATGCCCACGTCCGTACCCTGGGCCGCCAGAACGCCATGTCCCATGACCTGGACGCGCACGGGGATCTGCCCGAGAAAGCCGACGATCCGGCGATCCGTTGCCAGGACGGTTGACCCGAGCAATCTTCCGGCGCACCCCGTGAGTTTCCACCGCAGGAATTCGACGGTTGGCCTCACGCCGAAGAGGCGGTGAAGAAGTTCCGCAACGTCACCGAGATCTTCGAACGTCGCCGGCCGGGCGATGCAGGCTGACCGAACGGCGCTCATGGCGTTTCCACGCGCAGGTGCCGTTCCAGAAAGGCGACCACCTCCGACACCCGGATGTCCTGAAGAAGTGTGCCGTCCGGCTTCACGAACAGCGCGTGGAACGGCAGAGGCCCGCGGCCGCAGCGCTTCTGCAGGAGGCCCGCCAGCCGCGCCACGGCGATGGAACTCAAGCCCAGATCGGCGCCCAGAAAGGCGTCCGGCCGAATGGGCGCCGGGGTGTTGCCGGCGGACCGGCCGGCCGCCTGGCCGATGGCGAGAATCACTTCGCCCAGCAAGGCGTCCCCCGTCGTACCGACCGTTCTCTGCCAAGGCCACGCCATTCAGGTTCCCTCCAATGTTGCCACGGCAAAAGCCAGGCCCCGATCGCATCCGACATGCGCGGTCATCCGCACCGGAGGGGTGGACGGTTCGGCGGGCGGGGGGACGACGCTTGCCTCGACTTCAACGGTTTGCCGGAGGCGGTTGATCCGGCTTACCCTGTAATTCAGAGGATCGCCCTGCAGTCCCACGCCCAGGGCTTTTCCGGCGGCCTCCTTGGCACACCAAAGGCGCAGCAGCCAAGCGTCCCGTTCCGGTGCGGGAAAGTCGTCCAGCAGGGACGTCTCGACGGAGGTGAACCCCCCTTCCGCCAGGCCCTCGTGGCAATCCATCGGAGATTCCACGTCGATGCCCACGCCACGACAGAACTCCGAGCGCTCGGTCGCCAGCGCGACCGACGTGTTGCCGCAGTGCGAGAGCGAGAGGCAGAGGCCAGCACCCTCGTCCGGCAGACCGGGGCATGAGACCGTGGGCTGACCGTGCGCGTCCGGCAGAATGGAGATGACCTCGAGGGAGGCGGTCAGGCCGTAACGTTCCATCACGAGCAAACGAATGGCATCCTTGGCCGCCACGCGGCCGCGCAGCCATTGGCGCCGGGCCGCCGCCTGCGGCAGGCGATGCCAGATGCGCCATTCGGGCTCGAGCAAGATGTACGGTGCCGACGCCTCATCCCACGCCTCGTCGGCGTCCTCTTCGACGCACTGACAGCACCAGGCCGGTACCCGCCCGGGCACATGGGCCACTCGCCGCCACGGACGACGGACGATTCCGACCTCCCCGCATCTGGGCAGATATCCGAAGTGTCGCAGCGTACAGAAGGGCTGGGGTATGGAATCATCCGTCACCGCGCGTTCTCTCATCGCCTTTCCCTGCCGCGGTTGGCGGCTGTCCGGCGTTTGGCGGGGTCACTCAGCCGGTTCAAGGCCTTGGTGCAGGCGCACTGCAATCCCTCCAGGACGGCCAGGACGCGCCCCTGGACGTCGGTGTAGTAGATGTCCGCCGTCAACGTCCCCCCTCCGTCGCCGGCTGTCGCCTTCACCAGGCAACGAACAGGCCGGCCTGAGAGCGACTCGAAAAGACGAAAGCGGGTGATTTGCATCGGCAGCGGGGTCATGTCGTGCCAGTGGCGTTCCCACAGGATCACAAGCTGGAGCGACGCATCCACCACCGTGGGGTCGATCAGCCAATGACTATGGGGACCTTCCGGCAGGCACACCGCCGGCGCCACGGATTGCAGGAGGCCCGCGATGGCATCTCCTCTGATGCCCTCGATTTCCGAGATGCCCGCAAAGCAGGGGCCTTGGAAGAGCCACTGCCCGTAGACGTCAGCCACGCTGCGGGGAAACGGCTCCAATCCCGCATACTCCGACGCCTCCAAGCGTGGGGGCGCCGAGTGGAGTCCCAGCGTCACGTCGGCGCGGTAGTGCGCGCGGTTGGCGGCTTTGAGTGTGGCAATCTGCATGGCAAGGGTGACCGCGTCGCGGCCGACGCCCAAAGGTGCGGCACCGCTGCCGCTGACCCGAAGCGTCACCGGACTTTCGTTTTCGAGCACGATGCCGTTCTGAACCTGTAGAGAGGCGATCTCGATTCCGCCGCCCAGATCCGGGACAGCCATGCAGGCGGTTTCCGCCATCAACTCCATCGCCATCGCCGCCGGGAATACGGGCTTGCCGTCCAGCTTATGGTCGCGCAAGTAAGGGTGCCGGGAGGGATCGAGCACACAGGCAACCTCGATCGCGCCATTGCTGTGAATCACGGAGCCGGGGCCGATCAGCGGCAGAGACCCTCTCCCCGGCGCGGGCGTTGCCAAGGCGCGCGCGTACGGCGCATCGCCAAAGAGCACTTCGACGTCGCCCTTGTGACCGTAAAGAAGTTCTTCGACAAAGCAACGGCGGCCGGCCGCCGAAGGGATGATCTGGACCCCGCGATCCCGAATGCGGCTTTGGGTCTCTTCAGACGCCATGCCGGCGCCTTGCCAGGGTCCCCAGAGAATGGACACGACGCGGCCCGGCATGCGCCGATCCAGGTCGCGCGCCAGCGCGTTCATCACGCCGTTGGCGGCCGCATAGTCACTCTGTCCGGCAGTGCCGAGGTATGAGACAGACGAGAAGAATACCGCGAACTTCAGCGATTCCAGGCGCAGATGAGCGGCCAGAAGAAAGGCGCCATCCGCTTTCGTGTCGAACACGCGATCGAAAGAGTCCGGATCCTTGTCCTCGACGCGCCTGTCCTCGATCACCCCCGCACCGTGAATGACCCCGTCCAGCCTCCCGAACTCGGCGTAGACTCGATCGATCGTTTCTCCGAAGGCTGTTCCGGCGCGCACGTCGGCCTGAAGATACGTTACCCGCGCCCCGGTCAGGCGGAGGGCAACCAGCGTGGCGCGGATTTCCCGCTCCCGGCACAAGCGCCGATACGCCGCTTCGACGTCGGCCAGCGCCGCCTTCCCACCCGGACCCGCCAACTGCCCGGCCAGGATGCGGCGGATCTCCGCGGGCGGCTCAACGCCGCGGGTCAGCGGCGCTTCCTCGGCTTCGGGCAGGGGGGATCGTCCCGTTAGAACGAGAGTGGGTTTGAACCGTTCGGCGAGTTCGAGGGCAACCTGACCCGTAATGCCGCAGGCCCCGCCGGTCAGGAGGATGACCCAGTCCGAGCCAATGTGCATCTGCTCTCCCGCGCTGGGGTCGAGTGCGGCGGGTTCGATAAGAATGCCTTGGCGCCGGCCGTTGTGAAGGCGGACAAAACGAACGGAACCCTCGTCGCAAAGCTCTTTGCATAGGCTGCAGGCGAGCGCGGGAATGGACTCCGCGCCGTCCAGGGCGAGCGTGCGGCCGACCACGTCGGGCCATTCGGTCGCGAGCGCATTGATCAGGCCCACGATGCCGCCGTGCCCCGGGAAGGCGCTATCGGCTTCAACTGCGGCCAGAACGCGGGCACGGCCGGTCGGCGATGGGGCCTTCAGATCCTCAGCCGCCGCTTGAGCCAGAAAGAACAGCGCCTTGACCTCCTCTTGGAGGGTTCGGCGCCAGATGCCCATGGGCGTCGCATCCGCCGATAATCGGTGACGAAGCGGCAGCAGGTGGACGATGCCCGCGATCTGTCCCTCCGCTTTGCGAATGGCGGTGACCAGCAGATGCAGGCTCTCGGGCTTCGAGAAGTCAGCCTGGTAATACGCGAGGGTGCCCGCCCGGCGCTCCCTTGCGCCGACAATCACAGGGTGTCCCCCCCTGCTGACGAGGGCCTCGGCGAGGGCATCTGCCAGACCTTTCTCGTCATCCGTGATCAGAAACACGCCGTCGTTTCGAAGCGTGCACCGAGCCTCCGACGAGGGCGCGTTTTCCATCCGCATCATGAAGCGCGGAACGTGAACGCCCGCCTCGGAACTCGGAACGCGGAGCTCGGACTGCGAATTTCCACTCTTGCCCGTTTCCTGTTTTTCAGCCCCTGACCCCTGACCTCTGACCGCTGACGCCTTCTCCCCCTCCGCGGGAACCGACTCGATCCGCTCGATGAGCGCGCCGAGCGTCCGCAGACTCGCCAGATTCCCGACTTTCGAGGTGTCGGCCGTGGCGCCGATGTGCGGAAACGCCTTGCGCAGCCGGCCGGCAATCTCGACGCGCTTGATCGAATCGATGCCGAGATCGGCTTCCAGGTCCGCATTCACGTCCAGCATGTCAGGCGGATAGCCGGTGCGTTCGCCAACGATCCGCAGGACTTCCTGCCGGATGTGGCTGGCATCGGCAGGAGCGGGTTGCGCGAGGGGGCGGGGTTCCGGGGCGGCGACGGCAGCCTCGGTTGGAGCCTTTTCGGGAAGGAGTGGTGCGGGCGGGTCCGCGAGGGCGGGTTCCGCCTGGACCGGCAGGGCTTCGCGTTTCCCGATCGCGGCCGCCATCACGCGCCGGTGCGTGTCGAGAAGCTGCTGCATGACCTGTTCGTGCGTGCGCATGACTGCGGCCATATCGGGATGGCGTGCTTGATCCGTTACGGCGGATGGTGACGTTGAAACGGTTGAATTCATCGATGTCTCCATGGGTTGTGGCGCGATTCGGGGGAAGGCTGAAGCGGGCAGTTCCGCGGCGGTTTGGGCCGCCGCGAAGACCGGCGTGGCTCGGCCTCCATCGACCCACCACGCGGTGGCCGGGGGCGGTGTCTCCCGCGTTTCTTCGACCAGGCGCGCCAGGGCCTGTTCGCGCGGCTGCCGTCCCTCATAGAGCCGTTCCAGATTCACGGGGGCCCCGTGGGCGGCCAATTGAGCCACCGCGTGCAGGAGCGCTTCCAATCCCGCCAGCTTGCGGGTCTCCAGCGGCACGACGAGTCGCTCGCGATCCGCCAGGATCTGATCCGTCAGCCCCGACAGGACGCTGCGGGGGCCGACCTCGACGAAGACTCGCGCCCCCGCCGCGTACAGCGCTTCGATTTCCGAGACAAACCGTACCGGTGAAGTCAGGTGCTCACCCAACTGCGTCCGGATGGCCTCCGGATCGGCCGGATACTCGCTGCCCGTCGTGTTGGCAAACACGCGCACCCTGGGCGCTTCAAAACGGAGATTCCCGAGATACTCCTTCAGACGTTCCTTTGCCGGCGCCACCAGCGGTGAATGGAAGGCACAGGCGACGGGAATGGCTTGCGCGGTGACCTCCCTCGCCTCCAGGCGCTTCAGCGCTTCGGCCACCGCCGCCTTCGTGCCGGAGACGATGGTCTGCCGCGGCGAGTTGAGGTTCGCGATCCAGAGGTCGGGGATGTCCGCGACAAGCGCCCGGGTTTTCTGCTCGTCAGCCTCGACGGCCGCCATCGTGCCAAGGTCTCCGCGCGCTTCTTCGACGATGAAGCGGCCGCGGGCTTCCGACAGGTCGAGCAACTGTTCGGGCGTCAGACACCCGGCGGCGCACAGGGCCGCGTACTCGCCATAACTGTGACCCGCGGTCAACCGCGGCGCGAGGCCCAGAGCGCGCAGCAGGTCCAGCAGCCCCACGGCTGCCGCTCCAAGCGCCGGTTGCGCCACGTTGGTCGCGGTAAGCGCCTGGCGCACGGCGCGCTCCTCTTCCTCGCCGAAACGCGGCGGCGGAAACACGAACGACGACAGCGGCTGCGCGAAACGACCTGCAAGGACGCAATCCGCCGTTTCGAAAGCTTCGCGGATTTCGTGGAAATGCACGGCCAGTTCGCGGAGCATGTCGGGGTACTGGGAGCCCTGTCCCGGGAAAAGGAAGGTCAGGCCCCCGTCGCGGGCCAACGGCCGCGGCGTGAAATAGCCGACCGCGGGATCTGAGATCGGTGTTTTCAGGTCGGCCGCCAGCCTGGCACGGACCCTCTCGAGCTTGGCGGTCAGATCCTCAAGCGAGGACGCCACCAGGGTGAAGGCGACCCCCTTCGCCGTCGGTTGAGCCTGCCGCCAGAGTGTGAACGAGAGATCCTTCAGCGTCGGCTGGGCGCCGGCCTTCAGGGCGGCCAGCAAGTCGGTGACGCGCTGCATGACGACGCTGGCGGAGCTTTCGCGCCACACGAAAAGTTCGCAGGGCCATTGCGTCACCGCGGCCTGAGACGCCGGCCCGTTGTATTCCTCCGCCACGACATGATAGTTGGCGCCGCCGAATCCGAAGGCGCTGACCGCGGCCCGGCGGGGGGTATCCTGCGAGGAGTGGAGCCACGGCCGGGTTTCGGCATTGGCGTACAGTGCGCCGCCCGCCAGGCTTTCGTTGGGCTTTTCTATGCCGAGGGTGGCTGGCAGGACCTTGTGGTGAAGCGAAAGGGCCACCTTGAGCACTCCGGTCACGCCCGCTGCGCCCTTGGTATGGCCGATCATGGATTTGACCGAACCCAGCGCCACCGAATGCGCCGCTGTGCCGGCTTCATCGAACACGCGGCGCAGCGATTCGATTTCCGCGCGGTCCCCCGCCACCGTGCCGGTGCCGTGGGCCTCGACCAACCCGACCGTTGCCGGCGAAACGCCCGCCTGCGCATAGGCGCGGTGCAGCGCCCGGGCCTGGCCTTCCGGCGAGGGAGCGGTCAAGCCCTTGGCGCGACCGTCGCTGGAGGCGCCCACACCCCGGATGACGGCGTAGATGCGGTCGCCATCCCGTTCCGCGTCGCTCAGCCGCTTGAGCACGAGCATGGACAACCCCTCGCTGATGCACGTGCCGTCGGCAGTATGGTCGAAGGTCCGGCAGCGCCCGCGCGGAGAGAGCGCCTGCGTTTTGCAGAAGCACAGATAATTGAAGGGAGTCTGGAACGTGTCGGCCCCGCCGACGAGAATCATGTCGCTCGCGCCGCTTTCGAGTTCGCGACAGGCCAGGTACACGGCGGCGAGCGACGACGCGCAGGCGGCGTCCACCGCGAAGCTGGGCCCGCCCAGGTCGAAGCGATTGGCGATGCGGCCGGCAATGACATTGAGCAGGAGGCCGGCAAAGGAGTCCTCCGTCCATTCGGGCAGTTTTCGATGGAAGCCCGCCAGGGGGGGGTGATCGGGCCGGGCGGCCAGCGCCGAGCGCAGAACGTAGTTCTGGCCAAGCTCCGCCAAACCGCCGCTGACTCCGATAATGACCGAGGTGTTTTCCCGGGGAAACGGGCGATCCTCATACCCGGCATCCCGCAGAGCCGCGCGCGCCGTTTCCAGGGCCAGCAGTTGAATCGGTTCGATGGAGGCGAGCGTGTTGGGCGGCATGCCATAGCGCGCCGGATCGAACGGGATCGGGTCGAGAAAGCCGCCCCAGCGCGCGTAGATGCGGTCTGCGGTCTCGCGCCGCTCGTCGAAATACAGCTTCCAGTCCCAGCGGTCCGCGGGCACTTCGCGAATGGCGTTGGTCTTGTTCAGGAGGTTGGTCCAGAACCGGTCGACATCCCGGGCACCCGGTAACAGACAGCTCAGGCCCACAATGGCGATTCCTTCGCGCGTGGCGGCGGTGGCCGGTGCGCTTTCGCCCGCCATTCGTGCCGCCGCGCGCAGGATGGCGCTCCCGCCGACGCTCACGTCGCGATGCAGTTCCTTCACAGTGCCCAGCTCGTCGCGCAGCGCCGCCACCTGTCCCAGCATGTACAGGCCCTCGGCGAGTTGCCCGGCTTCGTCAACGGTTTCCAAATCGTGCCCGGCTTCGTCTTGGCGCCTCACTCCTTTGGCCGCGAGGCGCAGTCGGCCGATATTCATCGTTTCGAGCGCCGCGCGGACTTGCTCAGGGGCCGCGCCCTCGGCCTGCAGCCGGGCCTTTCGTTCGGCAAAGGCCCGGGCGTACGGCGTCGGCGCGCAGCGCACGACGTGCCCCGGACCGGTTTCCAGCAACGAGGTATGGCGGCAGGTCAGCGCCATCTGCTGGAACGGCTCCAGGATCGCGCCGGACGCGACCGCTTCCCGGGTAAACAGATACGCCGTGCCCATGAGTACGCCGACTTTGACGCCCCGGTCGGCCAGTGGCGCCAGGCAGGCGACCGCCATCGCGGCGCTGTGCGCATCATGAATACCCCCCGCCAGCAGAATGTGGCACATGCTCAACTCACCGGCCGGGACCGCCTCCAGCAAGACCCGCGCGGCTTGTTCCCACAGCACAAAGCTCGACAGTGGCCCGATGTGGCCGCCGCATTCGCGGCCTTCGAACACAAACCGCCGCGCGCCTTCCTCGGCAAACAGCGTCAGCAATCCCGGCGTCGGCACATGGAGATAGGTGCGAATGCCTGCCGCTTCCAGCCGCCGGGCCTGTTCCGGCTGGCCTCCGGCGATGAGCGCGAACGGCGGCCGATGCCTGAGCACGACGGCCAGTTGTTCGTCCTGCAGCGGCGCTTCCATGAATCCCAGCAGTCCTACGCCCCAGGGTCGGTCCCCGAGGCGACGGCCCGTTTCGGCCAGCAGCGGTTCGATTTCGGGTTCCCGCTGCATGCCCAGCGCCAGGAACGGCAGTCCACCTGCGGCGGCCACTTCGCCGGCAAAGGCCGGCGTGTCGCTCACGCGGGTCATGGGCCCTTGGGCGATCGGATACGCCGTGCCATGCGCCCGGGCCCAGGCAGAACCTTCCCTCAAAGTGTCACCCCGTCCCGCGGAGCGCAGTTGAGAGCGCAATTCGCCGCGCAAGCCGTGCAGCGCCCGCCCCACGGTACCGTAACGCTCCGCCAGGGGGCGCGCCAGGCAGGCCTCCTGTCCGAGCGGCCACAGGCCCGCCTCGCTCCAACTCACGCAGCCTCGGACGGCCTCCCGCCATAGAGCGTGCTTCCGCTCCGGCGTTTCCGGCCCGGCGGCGAGGCGCGCCGCGGCGGCCTGCAGTTCGCTTACCGCTTTCGAGCGGGGTGACGCGAGAGCTCGGAACGGCAGGCACAGATCCACACCGAGGCAGACTGTCTCGCTACCGTCCATCCGCGCGATGCGCTTCCTGACCTCATCCGGCAGCGGCGATTCGCGCAGCAGCGTCAGTTGCGCGTCCAGCACGACTCCGGCGGCGCCGCCAACATACGCCGCGCCGATCGTGTGCTGGCCGATGCCGCCCTGCACCCAGAGGGGCAGCCGGACGGCGCTGCGAAGGCGTTGCAGCAGAACAAAGGCCGTTTCCCCGCCCACCCAGCCGCCGGATTCGTTGCCTTTGGCGATGAGGCCGTCCGCATCGGCGGCCTCTGCCGCCAGCGCCTGTTCCAGTCTGAAGACTTCGACCAGCACATGGACACCACGCGCGCGCAGGCTATGGACGCAGGAGGCCACAGTGGCCGGCTCGGCTGAGACGAGAATGACCCACCCCACAGGGCCGGGTAGATCCTTCAGGAGGCTTGGCGCAATGACCACGTCGCTCAGGTCCAGACGCACGCCGCAGCGTTCACGGGGACAGCCGCGCAGCGCGTCCAATGCCGTCCGCAGCGCCGGCGCGGACGGCGCGAACTCGCCATTCACGATGCCGATCTCCCCCGCGAGGGCCGCCACCCGCGCCACGGCGGCGTCCGGCAGGCCCGGCGGCGTGAGCGCCATGAATCGGAATTCGTTGAATGGTGTCATGCGCAACTTCTCCAGGAAACAGTGCAACAGTGTCCCGCCCGTCGATTAGCCCACGATCAGAGGGGCGTTAGAACGCGGTTCACCCCGGCGCGGCGGGCCGGCGGCGCGGCGAGCGATTTCGCCGCCGGAGGACAGCGGCAGATCCGCCACGAAACAGGTGCCCCTGCCCTCCCGCGTTCGGTAGCGCAACACCCCGCCCTGCCTTTCGACGGCCTTGCGGCTGGCCGCAAGGCCGATTCCGGTGCCCCTTTCCCCCTTGGTCGAAAAGAAGAGCGTGAAGAGCTTCGCCTGAACAGCGGGTGGGATTCCCGTGCCGTTGTCCTTAACCTCGATCCGGAGCCCTCTTCTCTGGCGCACGCGCCGGCTCCGCAGCACGACCTGGCCGGGCACGTCCGCGGGGATCGCGTCGATCGCGTTGCTGAGGAGGTTGAAGATCACGTCGTACATCATCGACGGGTCGAGACAGACGGGCGGCAGCCCGTAGTCCAGGTCCATCGCCACCGTGACCCTGTGCTTCTCGGCGTGGTACCGGAGATCTTCCGACACTCTCGAAATCAGTTCGTTGATGTCCAACGTTTCCGGCTCCGGTTCCCTAACGCGCGAGTAGTTGAGCATGTCGTCCACGAGCTTATGGATCTTTTGATTGGCCCGCTTGATGATGGCCCAGTTGGTTAACACTCGCTTCGGACTGGCCCCGCGATGGAGATCCTGGTCCAGGAAAGACTCGGCGATCCGCGCGGCGAGGATCACGTTCTTCACGTAGTGAGCAATCTCCGTGAGCGAAACGGCAACCTCGGCAAGGTGCTGGGTCCGGGCCGCTGCCTCCTGGACGCATTGCTCCTCGTCGGGCCTGACAGGAGGTCCCGCCCCCATGACAGGCGGGTTGCCGTCACTGTTCATTTCCCCGGCTCGCTTCATGAACGGGAGCGTCGTCGCCGGAGGTTAGCGCTTAATCAGAAAACCGCTAGAACGCCGTTCACTTGAAGGGGAATGACTGCGTCGCAAGAACGCCAAGCGATCGCGGCGCGGAATCACGGGCGATCCAAGAAAGGGGCGATATGAACCAGTGCTGTCAGAATTGTGGTATGCCGATGAGGGCTGTTGACCCGTTTCGGTCCATGCAGTCGTTAACGGGACGGAGAGAAACCTCCCATGAAGAACGCGGCCACCTCCGCCAGCTTCCGTTGCCTCCGATATCGCTGTGCGCAAGGGTCTCGCCACGACCTTGACACAACGCAAGCGGAATACTACAAGGCGACTGCGCGGCTTGGGGGTTCCGTATGCGGTCCCCGCCCCGCCGTTGTCGTCGTGTGGCTGTGCCGCGCTGGAAGCATGACGGTGGACCGAGCAACATTCGGGTAGGTGAACCATGGGCGTGTTCGACACAATCAGGCTTGAGACGCCGCTTGTCTGTCCCGGGTGCGGTCAAGAAGAACCGACCGTGCAGACGCACCATGTCGGGGAGACACTGGAAACCTATGAAAAATGCGACCTCCATCCGCTGGCTTCTGATTCTTCTCATGGTCGGGCTTGTTCTGGCCGCCGAGCACAGTGCGGCGGCACCGGCCGTGTACGACCCGCTGGCCGTACTTCCGGGAGAAACGAGCCGGACGGTTGAGCTGATGGTCCGCGACGAGCAGCGCAGCCGCGACATTCCCGTGCGCGTGTACGTGCCGGCGGGCACCGACCCCACGCCGGTGATTCTCTTCAGCCACGGCCTGGGCGGCACCCGCGCGGGGTCCCCGTATCTGGGCCGGCACTGGGCGGGGCGGGGCTACGTCGCGGTTTTTCTGCAGCATCCCGGCAGCGACGACGCCGTCTGGCGGGAGGCCGTCCTTGGACGGCGCCTGACCGCGATGCAGGAGGCCGCCAACGCCAAGAACTTCCTGCTTCGAGTCAGGGACGTTCCCGCCGTGCTCGATCGACTCCAACACTGGAATGGAGAACCGGGGCATCCGCTGCGCGGGCGGCTGGATCTCAAGCGGGTCGGGATATCCGGGCACTCCTTCGGCGCCGTGACCACGCAGGCCGTCAGCGGGCAACGTACGGCTGCGGGGCGGGTCTCCTTCGAGGAGTCCCGCATCAGGGCGGCCTTGGCTCTAAGCCCCAGCCTTCCGCGGGGAGGTGGAGATCCAAAAGAGGCTTTCGGCGGCGTCAAGATCCCCTGGATGCTGATGACCGGCACGAAGGATGTTTCCCTCATTGGAAATGCGGACGCGGCGTCTCGCCTGGCCGTCTATCCCGCTTTGCCGCCCGGCGGCAAGTACGAGTTGGTTCTGGACGGCGCCGAGCATTCCGCGTTTTCCGACCGTGCGTTGCCCGGCGACCGGGTGCCGCGCAACCCCAACCATCACCGGGCCATCCTGGCCCTGAGCACGGCCTTCTGGGATGCCTGGCTGAAGGAAGACCCCGGGGCCCGCGCCTGGCTCGACGGCGACGGACCGGCCGCCGTGATGGAGGCCAAAGACCGTTGGAGGCGCAAATGAAGGCACGAAATGTGACACGACGGGAGTTCCTGGCCTTTGCTCCAAAGGCTGAACAAGTACGGCGACGGCCGAGTGACCATGGAAGAAGCCAGAAGGTAATTGGGGCGAAAAGTCGTCCCATAGGTGCGACCGGCGATTGACCAGAAGGCACCACGATGCATTTCCCAAAGAAGAATAGGACGAGTCTGGCTTCGGCGGTCCTGCTCCTGGCAGCCGGCTACTTGGGAGCACAGCCTCTTCGCCCCGCTCAAAGCACACGGGCATGGGCCTCCGTCGATGAATGGTTCAAGCCGTGGGATCGTAACGGCGACGGCAAGGTGACGCGCGACGAAGCGGCGCAGTTGCCTGTGTTCGACCAGTGGGATGCGAACGAGGATGGTGCGGTGACGCTGGAAGAGGTCAAGGCTTTCTACGCGAACCGCCCTGCAACCGTCGCTGCGACCACCACGGCGGCGGCGGAGAAGTCCCGTCCGACGACGCGTCCGGACTTCATGCCCGACGCGCCCTTCGTGGGCGAGGCAAGCGGCTCCTACATCGACCCGGAGTTCAGCGAATCCGCCAATCAGGTCGTGTTCCAGGACATCCGGAACCGGGTCTGGGTTGGCGATATGGACCCGGACACGGGTAAGTTCAAGACCGCCACCGGCCGCGACCATCTGATGGACGAGAGGATCACCGTCATCTTTGACCGTCCCCCGCAGGGCCGGAAGTTCTCCACCAACGGCCCGGAATGGACGCAGGATCAGGAAGGGCGTCCTTGCGTAGTCTACACCAAGGAGGACAAAGACGGGGTCATGCAGCAATGGCTGGCCCGCTGGGCCGATGGCAAGGCCGTGGTGACGCAGTTGACTCATGGCAAGCCGGACAAATACGGCAATATGCCCAGCCGCTTCAGGGACGGCAAGCCTCCACGCATCGCCTACACCTATGACTGGCCAATCCACAAGGCCAAGGCCGCTTGGGTCTTTACGGACAAGCCCGACCAGCCGCACGAGTTGGAAGGCTTCGACTACAACCAGATGAGTATGTGGAGCGCCGTATCGCCTGACTTCCTGTTCGTGAAGCGCACGACCGGCGTGCCGCACGGCCAAATCGCCCGAGCGAACGCCGACACCGGCAACGTGACGGTCCTTACCGAAGACGATAGCCGGAAGGACGATCCGGGCCTGTTCGTGGCGCCTGAGTTTGGCGGCGAAGTCCTGCTGGTGTGCAACGTGGACAACCGCGCCCTTGCCATCTACCGCGACCGCAAATCGCCGGACGGATTCTGGACGCGCATCGCGACGCTCAAGCTGCCGGATGATGCGCCGTACAAGTTCATCTCCTCGCCCGAAACCATCGCTCCGGCCACGGGTGTTGGAGGTATGTCCTATTTCGCGCTCCTGGCGAGGGAACGCAAAGACCGCAACAGCCCAGGCAGCATCTGGGTGCTCGGGCTTGGCAAGGACGAGAACGACCGTTTCGCTCGTCGCGTGGATGACGGCGCTGTTACGAGCGAGCCGGCCTCGCTGCTGGAGCCTGAGCCCTTCGTCGGCAGCAACGAAGTCTACGTCTACTACAACTACTTCGGGCGAGAGGGCAAGCACGGTCTGCGCCGCGCCAGCACAGGGATCAAGCCCCTGCCAATCCGTTCACCCACAACGTCGGCGGCAAGCCACTGTTGCAGCCGGTCGAGATGCTGGTCGCCGGCGTCTGGGATGTTGGCGAAACGGGACAACGCCCGGCCGGAGCCGAGGACGTGGACGAGCGTGAGAAGGTGAACCGCAAGGTGGCGAAGAACATCTTCGGCAGGGATTTCGGCAAGGCGGGTGCCACGGGGAGAGTCTCCGGCTTGAATCGCCACATCGCCGCTGCCGTCCGCGACGACGCCACCGGCAAGTGGACCATCAGCCAGATCGCCCGCGTGCCCGATGCCGAAAGAGGCTTTGCTTCCATCCGCGCCATGATCGTCCACCACGACGCGGTCAGGGGGAGACCAGGTTGAGAACGCTCCAGCGCCTGACACTGACTCTTCTCGTCACAGCACAGGACCAGCGCGTGTTCCGGCGGGTCCAGGTACAAACCGATAACATCCCAGAACTTGCTCTCGAACTGCGGGTCGTTCGACAGTTTGAACGTCTTGACCAGATGCGGCTTCAACTCGTTGCGTCGCCAGATTTCGTGCACGGCATGCGGCGAGACACTAGAACGCCGTTCACTTGAAGGGGAATGACCGCGTCGCAAGAACGCCAAGCGATCGCGGCGCGGGAGACCCGAAAGAGGCCTTCAGTGGCGTCAAGATTGCCCTGGATGCTCATGACTGGGACAAAGGATGTTTCCCTCATCAATGCGGATAGGGCCTCTCGCCTGGATGCGCGGGAGTCGCTCCAGCAGGTAGATCGGCACATTGACAACAGTTCGATTTTCAGGCAACGAGAAAACCGCCTGCGGCGCCAGACTGACCACGATCCCGAAGTGCTGCCGATACATCGCCAGGTATTCGCAGATGCCCCGGCTGTTCTTACGGTCGAACGTCAAGGAGGCCTTGCACTCGATCGGACAGGTCTCCATGCCCCACTTGACGACAAAATCGATCTCGCCGCCCGAGGGCGTCTTTTTCCAACCGCAAAGCGTCGCGCCCTGCCGCACCAGTTCGACCGCTGTCTGGTTCTCGATGACCCCGCCCAGCGGCTGCCGGGCCATGGTCGCAAGCGTGCCCAGCAGCCGAATGGACGGCACCGCTACTTCGCGCAGATGACGCAATACCCCCGTATCGAACAGATAGCGCTTGGGGAGGTAGTGGTGACTGGCTTCGGCCCCCGGGCCTTTCTGGTCGGAACGTAGGATGAGATGCCAGGCCTCCAAGCGCGCGAATACTTCGTTGATGCGGACGTTGACGCGCGATGTCGGGGAGGGCAGGACCGTTGTGTTCTTTGAGGGACTGCCGGCAAAGTTGGCCACACTTCGAAAACAGGCTTTCACAATGTCCGCGTCCGTTTCGCCGAAGATTCGGATGAAATCCTGTTCGTAGTCGGCGAGGATTTGGGCCAGGACCTCCGAATAGTCCTTCTTGCCCAAGTCCGCCAGCACCACGGCTGGCAGACCGCCTGTCAGCAGGAATCGGTCATAGAGCGACAGCAAGTGTTCGTGCCGGGTGGCGGTGATGTCCGGGTCTTCCGTGAGGATGGCCTCAGCCAAGTGTTGCTCGCCAGCCGCAGCCAGGTATTCCGAGAAACACAACGGCCCCAGCAGGAGGTGTCGCACACGTCCCACGGGGTAACGGGTCTCCTCGCGGAACAGACGTGACAGGGTCGACCCCGACAGGATAACCGTTGCACGCGCCCAGTCCTCCTTCATGAAGCGAACAAATTGGCCCAGTTTCCGACTCTCCTGTGCTTCATCGAAGAAGAGCACCTGGCCGGCGGCGGCATCGAAACCGACCCGATCCCGCAAGAGTTGTTCGAACTCCCTGAACTCCTGGCAATCGTCGATGAGCGAGCGCAAGCGGCTCTCTTTCTCGAGATTCAGTGAGACTGATTTCTTCAGGGATTTCCGGAGCGCATGCTCCACCAGAAACGATTTGCCGACCTGCCGGGCGCCTTCAACAAGCAGGACGTTCTTGTTCGCCTGCCCATCCTCGATGAACGCCAGGATTTCCCTGTCTGACACCCGTGGAATGTAGTTCATTGGACTATTCTCATGTGAATATGATTACAGAATAGGCATATTCTGACTCGTTCGCAACTCCAAATCCACCATGTCCATTTGGTGCCATGGCCTATTCACGAACGGGAGAGAAGAAGCCGACACCACCCGCTCCGCTTGAGAAAGAGGAGCCACGGAGGAGTTGACACGGAGAAGATCCCGTCCTCCTCTGCCTCTTCCCAACTCTCGCGAAAACGTTGAACGAATTTCTCATAGGGCCTGAGCCTGGATACGATCCTGCCCAGCTTCCACAGAGTCCTTGCCCTATGAGAAATTCGTTCAACACTTGGGTTTCCGAGGCGCAGGCAGAGCTATTCTCCGTGGAAGTTCCTCTCCGTGCTTCCGTGTCTCCAGCGTAGCGGGTGGCAAATCTTGGCTTGTTCAACTTCGAGAACCGCCAGCCATCATGTAACCCTTTGCCTGATCGTCAGTTCTGAGTGCTGGTGAATCAGCCATGATTTGGTGCCGTCCAGAACTGCTGAGGGACGTTGGATACGACCGGTGAACCGCGCCGATAAAAGCCCTGCGGTCTGAACCCGCCCTATCGCTACCGCTTGCGCAAAACTGACCGGCCGGTAAACGTCGCCTAACACAACGCGTGTACCATGTAAGCGTTTTCGGTTGAGAAAGCGCGTGTCACGCCAACATTTGAACGAGAGGAGCTACGAACCCATGACCACGAAGAAATCAGTGAGAATCGAACGGCCGCGGCGCAAACGGGTGACCTTCCGGTTCGAAGCGGAAGCGGCTAGCGACGTGCGGCTCGCAGGGAGCTTCAACAACTGGGATGCGGAGGCCCAGCCCCTGACCCGGAAGAACGGCAACGGCACGTACAGCGCCACGGTGCTGATGCCACCCGGCCGGCACGAGTACAAGTTCGTCGTCAACGGCGAGTGGCAAATGGACCCGCAGTGCCCCGACACTGTGCTCAATGCTCACGGATCGCGTAACAGCGTCATTGAGGTCTGATTTATGAAGTGAGGGTACCGTGTCGGCCAGGAAACCATCTCGCGTCAACCACATTCGCCGGCTATTCAGGGTCTCGGATCCCAACGGCCTGCATGCACGCCCGGCCGCACTCCTGGCGCACGCCGCCGGCTTGTGCGAATCCGACGTGTTCGTCCAGCGAGGAGACACGGTGGCCCGCGGGAAGAGCCTGCTGGAACTGCTGAAACTATGCGCGGGACCGGGCGAACTCCTGGCCGTCGTTACGGAAGGAGTGGACGCGGTTGAATCGATGAATGGATTGGAGGCTGTCTTCCGGCGGCACACCTTTCTGAGCAAAGCATGACGCCGTCACACGACAAGATTAGGACAGGCGCCACACCGTCGAATGGCATCAACGAAACGTGAAGATGATATGGGGATGATTCGACACCTTGGCGCGGTGGTGCTGCCGTTTCTGGCCCTGACCGCCGTCGCGCAGGCGCCGGCCGGCACGAGTATCGTGGCCGAGGTGACCGGGCGTTTCCAGGCCTCCAAGCCCACTGTAGTCATGAGCTACGACGTCACCTATGCCTTGCTGAATATCCGCCTGAAACGCGTCGCCGGTGCCACGCTTAAAGCTACCGAGGGGACCTGGCGCGGCGGCCACGCTGCAGGAGGTGCTCGGCGCTCATCAGGATGCCGTCGCGGCGCAGGCGCTTATCGAACGTGCGATGGCGGCATCGGTCGCTGCGACACCCGACGGCGTGGAGGCCGCCTGTGCGCTGGGGCGTTGCGCCGCCGGCTGGCGCGAGAAACAGCGCGTTTGCCGCGCGGCGATTCCCGAAGCCTGGAAGGCTTTCGACCGCAAGAAGGCGGGGCGGTCTTTTCGCAGAGCCCTGCAGCCCCGGCGCGGTTGACTCACTTCAGCACCGCGCGAAGGCCCATGGCCTGGTCGGTCAGGCGGTCGCCGGCGGCGGGCCGGCGGCGTAGCGCGAGAAGCGGCGACAACAGGGACAGCAGACGGATCAACAGCAGGCGGTCCAGCCGGCGATAGCCGCGTTGCGACCGGATGAGCAGGGCGAAGGCCAGTCGCAACTGATACTGGGGCAGGCGGAAACGCGAGAAATCGAGGCGGACGGCGTAATGCGCGGGATACTTCGCCTCGTAGGCCGCCCTCAAAGCATAAAGCCGTTCGACTCTGTCGGGCCCGAAGATACCGAAGTAGTACTCCCGCGCCGCGGCGAGCATCCGGAAGGTCTCGTACTGGAAGTCGAAATCCTGGACCGGCAGCCCGAGTTCGGCGGCCAGGGCGCGCATGGAACGTATCTTGTCCAACGCGGCCCACGACTGGGTCATTTTGCCGGTCGGATCGCGCACGAAGCAGCGCAGCAGCTTGCGCATGGAGTGGCTGATGACGATATGGTCCCAAAAGACGTGCAACAGCGGCGGAACGCGCAGCCGCCGAAAGAACAGTTTGCGACGCGCGAACTCGTCGATATACAAGCCTTCCTTGATGGTTTCGTCCGACAGGCGCAGCAGAACGAGCAGCCGCCCGGCCTTGTCTTCGCCGAGCCGCTCCCGCGCCCAGGCGCGAACGGCCTCGTCCGCGCTGCAGCCATCGCGCGCGAGGCGCAGCGAGACAGCCGTGTTGATTTCATTCCAGACGCCGCCCGGTTCCAGAAACGTCCGGCGCCGGAAGCAAGACCAGCCGCCCGTCTGGCACCAGATCCAGGCCCCGATCACGTTGCGCGCGCCGGACAGTTGGCGCACATACTCTTCATAATCCCAGCCGACGAAGGAAGGGAACTCCCCGAAGCCCTCGTACTCCCGCCGCGCCTGCAATTCGACGATCTTGCGATGGGCGCTATGGAAGAAGAGTTTGTTGAGCGGCAGGTAACGGAAGAAGTCGGACTCGCCGAACTTCATCGAGAGCACCAGGTTCGGACTGTCCAGCCCCGTGAAGGTCCGGTCGAAGGTGTTGCGGTTCCAGATCAGATCGCCAATGGGATGGGCGCCAACGGTCCACGTGCGGAAGATCAGCAACTTGTCGGCCTGCTCGAATGCCGGGAGGAGGCCACCGATGAGCGCTTTCGCCTGCGCCGGCGTGCGGAGGGCAAGGCGGCTCGCGAAATCGCCGCGGACGTCCCGGGCATCGCACTCTCCCACCCGGAAGACCACACCGCCCACCGTGGGGAAGTCGCGAAAGAGCGACTCGCAGGACTCGCGAAGAAACGGCGCGGCGACGCGGCGAAGGTTGCCGAAGAGGCCGGGGCGGGACGTTGGCTCGAACATGACGTCGGTCGTCACGTAGGCGGTCAGTCCCCGGGCGGCCGCGATCTCGAACAGTTCGCGGTACGCCTCACGGTACCGGCGCAGTTTGGCCGTCAGATGCCGGTCGTAGGCGGGATGCGGGCTGAGGTGCGCGAGATCGTCGAGCGTGATGCCGTTGAAGCCCAGCGCGGCGGCGGCGTCCGCAAAGCGCTCGAACTCCTCCCGGATTCCGGCAAAACGCGCCTCGTCGAAGTCCCCCTGGCTCTCCAGGTTGTCGAACGGAATCTTCGACCAGTTGATTCGGCGGCGCGCATACCCGCGGAAGAAGGGGCCTATTCCATCGATCAGGAACAGGTTCATGCCGGGACGGCAACCCCGTCCGCAACCGGCCTGGAAACGGTGTCGGCAAAGGCTGCCTCCGGCAAGGGGGCCGTCCCCATCATCTCGTCAAGCAGCCGGTCCCATCCGTAGCCGTTCTGAGCTCGCGCCTGGGCCGCCGTCCGCATGCGGGCGAGCACGTCGGGATCCGCGCGCTTGAGTTCCAGCACACCCAGCACGGCGGCGGTCCAGGCCTCCAGATCGTCCGCGCGCACCACGAACCCGGTCTCGCCGCTCTCGACGAGTTCTTGAGGCCCCCCGACGTCGCTGACAATGGCGGGCAACCCGCAGGCCTGGGCTTCCAGCACCACCATGCCGAAGGTGTCGGTCGTGCTGGGGAACACGAAGATATCGGCCAACCCGTAGAGGTGCGGCAAGTCCGTGCGATCGAGCCGGCCTGTAAACGCGATCCGGGGATTCGACCGGTAGGCGGCGCGCAGCCGTTCCAATTCCGGTCCATCGCCGGCCAGTACCAGACGCGCTTCCGGTTGCCGCTGCGCGACGGCCTCATAGACTTGAAAGAGGAAATCGAGATTCTTCTCCTGTCCGAGGCGGCCCGCCCAAAGCAGGATCGGCGCCTGCAACGGCAGACCCAGGCGCGCGCGCCAGGCCGCTTGCTGCCCTTTGTCGCGCACGGCGAACTCCGGTTCGATGCCGCGGGGAAAGAGTTTCATCTTGGAAGGTTCGAGTCCGCGCTCAGCCAGCATCGTCATGTAGCGGGTCGTGGGCACCCGCACTTCGTCCATCATGGTGAAGAAGCCCCGCGTGTAGGTCTCGACGACCGAGGATACCCAGGGGTCGCCGATGAACTGGTCGGCCTGCCGGGTGAAATCGGTGTGATAGACCCCAGTGCATTTGATCCGGAGCAGTCGCGCCGCCGCCAGCCCCACCAAACCCACCGGGCCCGGGGTGGAGATGACGATTTCGTCCGGGGCCGCCTGCGCGATCAGGTCCAGAGCGCGCAGCAGCGACGGCAGACGCAGGGTCCAGGCGTTGTAGAAGCCGGGCGTGACGTTGTAAATGCACGGCAACATGACGACATTGGGGGGCAGTGTCGTCCGTTCCTCGTGTTCTGTCAGGCACGTCACCAGCGTCATCGAACGGCCTGAGGCATGAGCGCGCGCCGCCACCTCTCGCATCGTCACCGCCACGCCGTTGAGTTCCGTCACCGTATCGCTGAACCATAGCAACGAGCGCGGTTCGGCGCGGTTCACCCCGAAGGCGGCAGCGACGCCACGCAGCAGATCGCGGTCGCCGTGCATGTGGCGCAGCACAGTGATAAAGGGGGCCAGAAGAAACATGGCGGGCAGGGCGGCCGAAAGATTCCCGAGCAAGCGGCCCGTTTCCCCGCGCTGAAGATCCTTCTCCAGCGACTCCGCAATGAGCGAGAAGAAACCGTCCGAAAGCCCGGTCAGGGCGCTGTACATCCGTTCGATTTGGGCTTTGCTGTCAAGCGGATCGCGGTTGCGTCCGTCCAGCAGTTCCGCGACGCACTGGGCCATGACGCGCTCGCCCGAGCGCTTCCCCCGTTTGACTTTTTGCACGGCCAGCCAGTTCTTCAGACCCAGCGGGCCGTTCTCGAAGAGCAGAGCGTTGAGCAGCGTCCACGGCGCGCCCTGTGTGTTCGTTCGCCGGGCGAGGGAAAACTCGTGCGCGATCTTGTACACCGCGCAGGCGAGCGACTTGTGGTCGGCGTGACGCCCTCCGGGGTGCGTTTCGCGTTGGCGAACCTGATCGAGCCACTCGGGAAGGGTCGCGTCACACCCCAGCGTGAACGTCTGCCCGATAAAGAGCCCCGCGTGATCGTCAGAACCACCGGTGAGGCCTTTGATCCACGAGTCCTGGCCCCAGGGTTCGATGCCGTGCTTCTCGCGAAGACGCGACAGATGGGCGGGGGTGAGATTCTGCAGCGCTTCGACCCAGGTGCGGTTGTGCGCGGCGTCCCGGCCGCCGTTCATCCCCTCGAAAACGTCAAACAGCAGAATGAGCTTCTCGAGTGTCTCGACGGAGAGCCGGTTGTTGACGCTGTAGGTGGCGTGGGCCACGGAGCAGGCGATCCCCTCCTTTCGAAGATAGTCCCGCAGCCGGCGGATATCCTCCCGGAGTGTCTGCATGACTTCGAACTGCACGGGAGTGATGCCGTAGACCAGCACGTGCACCTTGCAGCCGTCCTCGGGAAAGTAGGCCGTGACTTCGGCGCTGACGAACGTGTCGGCCGGATGGCGCGCGCACAGTTCCAGCGCCCCCTCGATCGTGTTATGGTCCGTGAGCGTGACGTAGGTCATGCCGCGGGCCTTGGCCACACGGTAGACCTCTTCGACGTCGGTGTAGGACTCCTGGGCGCCGATCCGCTGGAGAAACCACTCCGAAGGATGGCGCGAATGCCGCGAGTGCACATGCATGTCGACCTGGATCATGGATCGTTACCTCGTTCCTGCCGCTGGTTCCGGGCCTGGGGTTTATCCGTATTCCACCACTGCACCAGAGGGTAGTCTGGTCGCGTTAGAGGGGTGTCTTCGCGCGGTTAGGAGTTGGTGAGTGTTTTGCGCTGCCCGCCGGGGCGAGGCGGCCCTGGAGCTTACGAAGTTATAACGCAACGCTAATCTTGCGCTAACGACCCCGTGGCAATGTAGTGGCTAGTTCAAGGCGCCATGCGTGGATTCTCCGCACAGGGGCGCCTGGCGAGGGAAGTCACGTGGTAGCCGCCAAGAAACACATTCTGGTTGTCGAGGACGAGGAGGATGTCCTTGAACTGCTGCGCTTCAACTTGACGCGCGAGGGTTTCAGCGTCTCCACGGCGACTCGCGGCGAGGACGGCCTGAAGGCTGTGGCCCAGAAGCGGCCGGATATCATCGTTCTCGATCTCATGCTGCCGGGGCTGGGCGGGCTTGAGGTCTGTCGGCAACTGAAGAGGGACCCGAAGACCTCCGGCATTCCGATAGTCATGGTCACGGCCAAGAGCGAAGAGGCGGACATCGTCGTCGGACTGGAGGTCGGGGCCGACGACTATGTGACCAAGCCGTTCAGCATCAAAGTGCTGATCTCGCGTTTGCGCGTGACGCTGCGTCGTCAGCAATCGCAGACCTACGACCCGAAGACCGAGGTTTACATCCGCGACCTTGAGATCAGCCCGAGTCGGTTTCAGGTGTTTGCCAACGGGAAGGCGATCGAGGGGTTGACGGTCACCGACTTCCGTCTGCTGCACTTTCTTGCCAGCCGTCCCGGTTGGGTGCTGAACCGACAGCAGATTCTGGATGCCGTACGGGGCGAGGAAGTCGCCGTGACCGAGCGCGCGGTGGACGTCCAAATGGTGAGTCTGCGCAAGAGGCTCGGACCGCGCGCGGACTACATCGAGGCCGTGCGCGGCGTGGGCTATCGCTTCAAGGACGGCTGACGCCGCCTGCCTCCCCCCCGGCGGTATCGCCCTCCGCCCCCGTGCGAGATCCCCTGTTTTCCGCCCCTGGCGGCTCCGCCCGACTAATCGAAAAAAACCTTCGCCCTAATTCAAGGCAAACGCCCTCCCGCGACCATGGCCCCGTTCTTTGGATGAAAAAGGCGCGCATGAAGCGGGCGTCACGGCCCGCGAGACGGAAAGGAGGTGGCGGCGAGAAGGAAGGCGGCGAGAGCGGCACGGTGGGTGAAGAAGCGAAGAATTGCGAGCAGGAATCAGACAAACCAAAAAGCAGTAAGGAAAGAGCAGACATGAAGCAGAAGAACAAGGCAATGATGGGGCTTGCGGCCGCCGGCGCGTTGGCGTTCGGCGTGCAGCAGGCCGGAGCGGTGGACATTGACGTGTATAATGGCATCGGCACGAGTACGGCGTGGACCTCCAACAACGTGTACCGGCTCATGGAACCGGTGTTCGTGACCAACGGCGCTACGCTGACGATTCAGCCCGGCACGGTGATTCGCGGCAAGCTGGACAGCAACGCTTCGCTGGTGATCACGCGCGGCTCGAAGATCGACGCCCAGGGCACGGCGGCGAACCCGATCGTGTTCACCTGCGAAGGCGACGACAATGTCGGCGCGAGCGCGGGAACGGGAGTCTGGGCGCAGAAGAACAACGGTATCGGCAAGAAATGGGGCGGCGTGCTCCTGCTGGGCCGCACCTATCTTGCGACGAGCATCGGTGGAGCCGTGGCGTCGCCAAACTCAGCGCTTACGCTCCAGATCGAAGGCACGGGCGACTATGGCGACCTCACCCGGTATGGCGGCGGGATGGACGATGACGACAGCGGCGTGATGCGCTACTGCTCGATCCGTTACGGCGGTTACATCCTGGCCGCGGCCAACGAGATCAACGGGTTGAGCCTGGGCGCCGTTGGACGCCAGACGGACCTCGACCACATCGAGGTGTTCCAGAACGCCGACGACGACTACGAGTTCTTCGGCGGCACGGTGAACTGCAAGTACCTGGTCGCGTGGAACTCCACAGACGACGGGTTCGACACGGATGAGGGCTATCGCGGGAAGGGACAGTTCTTCCTCCGCGCGCAGGGGCCGCTCTCCACCATCTCCGAGAAGTCGGACAAGGGCACGGAAGAGGACGGCGGCATGGGCGACACCACGCAGCCTTCTTCCATCCCGACATGGTACAACTGGACGCAGGTCGGTCTGGGCAAGGCGACCAGCAAGAAGAACACCGCGATCCATCTGCGGGACGGTTCGGGCGGCCGGTTCTATAACTCCATGTTCATGGACTTCGGCGGCGCGTGCGCGCTGTTCGAGGGCGATGCCGGCGACGCGGATGGCGACTCGGCCAGCAAGTTCGGCGAGACCTACGTGAACAACGGGCTCTTCGGCGCCCCGGACGGTTCGGGTGTGCCGACTTCCGGCAACGGGTACGATCATGAGGCCAACGGCAGCAAGAAGGCCGAGCTGAAGTACAACGTCTTCTGGAAGATGGGCACCAACGTGGCCTTCGGTTGCGCTGTGAACACGACCGGCGATGCCGGCGTTTGGGGTGCTGAACACGACGGCGTTTCCAAACTGGACGGCAACAAGGCCCACTACGGCTATCCGCTGTTCACCGACGCCTCGCTGCAGAACCACTACTTGGACGAGTCCTGGGCGACGTCGCCCGTGGCCAGCCTGGTGCGCAGCGCCGTGCCGGTGACCCTCAGCAGCGTGAACTACTATCCGGTCCAGACCTTGAATCCGCTGGTGCAGCCGGCCTACCAGAACGAACTGATGACCTACGGGCGCGTGCCGCCGAACGACGGTTTCTACACCCCCGTGGCTTTCATGGGCGCCTTCGGCAAGGACAAGAACTGGGCGGCGGGCTGGACGCTGGCCTCGCGGCTTGGGTTGGTCACGGGCGGGACGGCCGGCGACTACACCGGTATCGTTCCGCAAGTGCGTATCAACGGCGGCGCGGTCGAAGTGAAGCTCGCGGCAGAGAACTATTCAGCCATCACGGCGGACGTCTACATCGTGATCGATGCGAAAGCGCAAGGCTGGAAGTACTTCAACTACACGCCGGCCACTCCGGGTTACGGGACGGTGATGCCCTGGAACTTCGTGGCGGTCACGCTCAACGGCTGGTTGGGCGATGTGAACTGGTCTCCCATCACCGCGGTGGCGGGCCTGCCGTCCGGTTCGACGGTATACTTCGGCATAGACCTGCACCCCGGCGACGGCGCCCTTAGCTGGGACCGCCTGGTGTATACGACGTTGACCATTCCGTAACGGTCGGGTCGATAGGGTAACGTGTTCCGGCAGCGGCAACCCCGCTGCCGGACTTTTTTTGTCGCGCGCGAATCCCCGCGGTTCACGCAAAGGTAACGGAGCCCTAATCGTATCCTCACCGGCTATTGCGATCTTCCTTCGGTGTCTCTTTAGAGCAAACGCGAACGGGCGGCAGGCCCGGTGTGGAGGGGGTTTTCAATGAAGCAGTCTGGTCTGATCGGCAGGGTCGTCCTCGGCCTCGTGGCGCTCGGGGCGGCAACGTCCTGTACGCCGCGCGCGGAACGCCGCGCCGAGGCAGCGCCTGACGACCCGCTGCAGGCCGGCTGGCGCTTCGCCTGCGCCATTACCAACGACCCGAAGGACCGTGCGGAATGTCAGGAGAAGATCGCGATGGCCTATCTCGCCCGCGGCGATAGCGACATGGCCTTAACGCTCGGCGAGCGGATCGAGAACTGGCGCAAGGGGGTTCTACTCGCAGAGGCGGCGGCTACCCTGGCGGAAAGCGGTCAGACCAACGCGGCCTTGGAACGCGCCGCACAGGCGGAGGCCATCGGCCGTGGCATTCAAGACTGGCAGCGGGACCGTATCCTGACCCGTGTGGCAAAAACGAAGGCGATTCTGGGGCGAGTTGAGGAGGTCGGAAAGCTCGGTGCGTTCTACCAAAGCAACCGCGACTACCGCGGCGAGGCCACGGCGTACCACGCCCTTGCGCTGGCCCGGGAGGGGCATGTGACCAATGCCCTCGCGTTGCTGGATGGGCTGGCCGACGCGGAGCACCTCGACGTCTCGAGCTGGCGGGTGAATGGATATCTGCTGCTGTCCAAGGCCGGCCATCTGGACGCTGCGCAGACCAGCAACACGTTCGTGCAGGCCTGGGCGGCCAGCCAGGCAGTGCCAGGGAACAAACGGTTCGACGTACAAATGAGGCTGATAGACGAAGCCATTCCTTCCGGAGCGGCGGCGCAGGCCCAGCCGTGGTTGGAGGCCGTACACTCGAACGTCGTCAACGGCGCCGCGCCGGCCCACATCCAGGCGCCCCTCGTCGCACAACTGGCCGTCCGCTGGGGTGCGATGGGGCAGGCCGACCGGCTGGCCGAGTGCGAGCGGGCCACGGAGCCCCTGATCCTCCAACTCCAGAACATCGAGCAACCGGCCCTGGTCGTCGTGCTGGGCGAAGCCTGGGCACGGCTGGGCGACGTTCAGAAGGCGTTGACCTACTATGAGCGTGCCCTGGAACTGGCTGGACAGTTGACCAATCTGCGGCCGCGCGCGATGGCCTGTGTGGAGATCTGCCTGTCGCTGGAGAAAGCCGGGCTGCGTCACAGGCAGATCACCGAGGGCCTGAACCGCCTGCTGGCAGGCTTTGGCGCGGCCCATGGCTAAGAGGACGATACAGCTTATGTTTTTGATGACGCAATTGGGCGCCGTCACGCTGTGCCGGGCGCAAGACGCCGGCGGATTGCGCGGTGTCGTGTATGACGCCGAGTTCGACGGTCCGGTGCCCGAGGCCACGGTGAGAATCGTCGAGCTCAACCGGCAGACCAATACGGTCCAGGACGGGCATTTCCTTTTTGGCGAAGTGCCTGCCGGCTCCTACACCTTGACGGTCTCCAAGCCCGGCTACGAGCGCTATGTACAGTCGGCGGTCGTGGTGGCGGCGGGATCCCTGGCGGAGGTGTCCGTGCGCATGAAAGGCGAGT
>CAZQKI010000043.1:7106-27141 GCA_964592855.1 uncultured Lentisphaerales bacterium | reverse complement strand
GCCGGGATGCCAGCGCTTTGCTGGACGAACTCAACGGCCGGCAGCGCAAGGCGGCCTAGCTGCCTGTCAAGACACCGGCGGGGACATGGTTCAATCCCATGCCCCGCATAACCACGGAGAATGAAATGGCTACCTTGAACGACTACCGCGATAGGGCACACTGGTCGTACAGCGCCCTGAATCAGTTTACGAACATTTGTTCGCTCCAGTTCGCTTTCGACCGGATTTATCGGATGGAGAAGACCTTCACGCCGGTCAGCCTGAGCTTCGGCTCGGCTTTTCATCGGGCGATGGAATGGATTCACCTGCTGCGCAAGGAGGGTAAGAGTCCCCAGGAGTGCGAAGTTCGCGATCTGTTTCGTGACATCTGGTCGCGTCAGGTGCAGGAAGACACGAAGATCCGGTTTGACGAAGAGATCAGCGAAGCGACGTGCAGCGCCCAGGGGGCGGATCTAGTCGCGGCGTACTTGAACCAAGCCGATCCCGAAGAACAGGTGCTAGCGGTCAACGAAGTCTTCGCCGTGCCGTTGATCGATGCCGCCGGTAACGTGCTGGAGAAGCCGCTTGTCGGCGAGATCGATTGCACGGTGCGCAAGGGCGGGATCACGACCTTGGTGGACTGGAAAACATCGGCACGCCGTTGGCCGAAGGGACAAGCAGACAAGAGCTTACAGCCCACGGCTTACCTTTACGCGTACCGTGAGCTATACGGCCAAGAGGTGCCGATGCGCTTCGACGTGGTCGTCAAGAACAAGACGCCTGTAGTCGAGCAGCATGTGACCACCCGGACCGTTGACCAGTTTCACCGCATGGTCGAGCTTGTGAAGCTGGCCGAGAAGATGATCGCGGCGGAGCACTTCTTGCCGAGCGAACAGGGGTTTTACTGCGCGGGCTGCCCGCACCAGGAGGCGTGCCGGGCATGGCACCGGGGGGCGGCGAGGGTCAGCGTGCGGATGGCGGCGTGAGGGGCGATGGCCTTCTGCGAGTTTACCGTTCCAGTTCCAGCGTACTGCCGCAATCCTTCGGCTCGTCTGTCAGGTAGTTGTGAATACGTACACGCCCCAGCCCCTCCTTATCCAGGCCATCCAGAATGCATTCCAGATTCGCGGTGTCGCCTTTGGCTGTCAGCTTTCGCGTGTTGGCCTGGCCCCACCAGTTGCCGCTGTAGTCCCAGTCCTTAGTCCCGTTAACTTTGACATCTGGGCCACCGTTGCCAAATAAGATCGAACCGTGTGCTTCCGAAAACGGGTCGTATATCTGACCATGTATACCGCCTTCCTCGTTGTTCACGATCTTCGAGTTCAGGATCACCGGATTGCCGTAGTAACTGCAATAATACCCCCATCCCTTATTGCGGCTAATGGTGCAATGGCTAAGAGTCACTTTACTGAAGTGGTCCTGAAAGCCGTGTGATGAGCATTCGGTCACCAGACAGTCCTCAAACGTGGCGTTTGCGCGGTCGGTGAGATTAACACCCTTCACGCATCGAGACACTACGCATCGTATGAATCGCGGCCTTCCTCCTCTGATCGTGATCCCATCCGAAGCGCCAGACAGCCTGAGGTCTTCTATAACGCTGTCTGCCTCAACACCGTCAAACCGGATGCCCTTCCATGTCCCTATGCCTGTCACTCGCCCACGCATACGAACCGGTGCAGATGGCTTCCCTGCGCACGCCATCTTGCCGCTTACGGAGAGAGAAGCGTTTTTTTCGAAAATCATTGTCACTCCGGATGCAATCGTTAAGGTTTGTCCCTTTGGCACAAAATACTCACCCTCGACAACGTACGTCGATCCCTCTGCAAGGACAACCTCAGTTTGCGTTTGACTTCCCCTGAGTACCTGCTGCGTAGGGTTTCTTGTCGGAGGTGTCGGTTCAATCGGGGAGACCACTGTTGCATCGCGACTTGCGTTCTCGGGCAATAGGCCAACCGTCCTTGGTGCTATAGTGGAACCTCCCGACGGAGTCGCTGCGGGCGCCAACTGGCAGCTGTACTGAACAGTCCCTTCGTTGTCCCATGCGGTGCCGTCGACTATTCGCAGGAAGACTTCGTCGAAAGCCGTCGTGAATACATACTCAAACGGACTTTTCATCGTACCCGCAGGAACGGTAACGATGTTCTGGACGGATCTTCTACCTGCACGTCCAGCAAGCGCCAGTCGGTAACGGTTGTCAATATCGGGATCATCGGGACATCTTCTCGGTTCCACTCCCTTGTAGAATGTCCAGTCACCAGAAGCATACCGTATGCTGATCCGTGTTTCCTCGGCCACACGCCCAAGAGAACCGCCTTCTTCTCTGTCTGCCCTAACCGAGACGACTCGAACACCAGGAGTCGGGACCGGCATAGCCGGCAGCTTCTGGCTGATGGTTTCTGGCGGAGCCGCATTCGGTTGGGGCGTGCGGTCCGATGTGGTCCCTGTCACGGCGGTAGGCACAGTCTCTCTGGGGGCTGAAGCCCCTGGAGTATCTGCTGTGGCAGAGCGCGATCCCACCTTTGTGTTAGCAGCCAGCCTATCGATCTCCGTTTGAAGAGCGAGCGCGTTATCAATGAGCCCCTGCCGTGTCCATTGTTGCTGGAGAGCCGTCAGTCTGGCCAAGTACGCCGCATCAAGTCTGGCCGTCTGATTACTTCTGCTGGTTGCAAGTTCCGCGGGAAGTGCCAACTGTTTCCCCCGAAGAGTTGAAAGCTCGCCGGGCTCACCCGGCAACCCCTGCGCCGAAACAACACTATCCCTGTCAAACCGAGCCCTCTCCGATCGCACGGCCACCACGCCCTTGATGTCGCCCTTTTCTTGATAGAGCTTCTCCAACTGGTCGAGGCTCTTCAGATAAAAAACCGGCGCATTCGTCATCTGCTCGGCGTGTTTGACGGCGATCTGGGCTATCTCTGTTTGGTAAATCTTTAGCAGGTTCGCCCATTCGATGGGTAGAGTCTCGACAACCAGCGGGGCACCCACTACGCATGACGTGGCCAGCACACAGGCCAACCATGTTATGGCAACGCCTTTCGAAAAGCCGATTGATTTCATTACCGAACCCCCATACACGCCTCGAAAAAGTGAGGGGCGCTAAGCCTTACGCCTACACGCCGCTCCTGAGGCCCGCCAGGGCCGGTAGACAACGCAAGCCGCAAGACCGCGCCCCTCAGATGGGGACGCGATCTCGAAGTTGTGCTGTCTTACGTAGGGAAACTGGCGGTTTTCAGGAACGACAACAACTGCGAGCAATCGCAGAAATCAGTTTTTAGTGAAAGCTATCGGGCTATTTTAACTTCCTCACTTGGGGGGTACACCCGTACCCCGATTGAGGCGATTATCTTCCTTTGCAGGATAAACAGCAAGCTTGTTTCCCGCTCTTTTTCCCATCTATTAACCCACAGGAGAAAACCGAATGAACACCGACAACCACCTGCTCGATGCCCTGACCCGTGAAGGCGTGCTGATTTCAGTCAGCGTGCGTTTCTGGAGGGCGGCGAAGAAGCTCCAGGCCGCCGATCTTGGCCTGGATCCCGATGACGTGGCCGAACGGCTGATCAGCCTGGGCCACAAGCGCCTGCTGCCCAAGGATGCTCTGGCGGCATTCGCCCTCATCGAAAGCCGGGCGCATGCCCTCGTTGAGGCCTCCAGCTTCCCCTTCATGAACGGCATTGCCCGCTACCTGCCCAATGCCCGTCTCTCGGACGTGACGCATCGGTTGGCGCAGCTCGAAGCCGAGTTCAACGGCGCACGCACGGATTTCGCAGCCGAGTACGCCCGACTCCGGACAGAGGCCATACGAGAGTGGCACGAGGCCGCCAGCCGGCTGGTTCGCGACCCCGACCGGGTTGTCGCCACGATCAACGCAGCCTTCCCGAAGCCCGACCGGCTGGACCGGTATTTCAGCTTTAATGTGAGCCTGTTCCAGGTTCGCGCACCCGAGGCGCTGGAAACTGAACTGATCACCGCCAGCGATCAACAGGCGATTCTCGAAGCCCGTCGGCAAGCTTCGGTCGATGCCAAGGCCAAGATCGCCGAGGGGGTCGAGGCCTTTGTGCAGGATGCCGTGGCGTCGTTACGCGAACAGACCGCGACCCTCTGCGACGAGATGCTGGCGAGCATGCGGGAGGGCAAAACGCATCAGCGTACCCTCAACCGGCTCGTGGACTTCATCGATCGCTTCAAGCAGCTCAACTTCGCGGGCGACCGGGATCTGGAGGCACGGCTTGAGGAGGTCAGGAAGCAGTTCCTGACCCGCACGGCCGAAACGTACCGCGACAGCGACAGCGCACGGCGCAAGCTGGATGCAGGCATAAGAGGGCTGGCTGAGGAGGCGCGCCGCCTCGCCCGCAGCGACGCGGGCGAGATTGTCGAACGTTTCGGCCAGATGGGTGTGCGGCGGTTCAGTCTCTCTGACGCCGCTTGATTTCGAGGCCCGCCAGGGCTCCTGCCGTGCCTGATGGCCGGCAGGGCAAGCCAGCACCGTGCCGGTGGATCTCTGGGTAACCAGGTGAAGCCGGCACGGTGTTTTTATAGGAGAAGTTTATGTTCAGATGTGACAACTGCGACAAACGTTACATGAGCGAAAGTGAGCTGCGGCACCGGTTTCCCGACATTCCGGACCTGCTGCAGCGCCTGGACGTTGGCGGGGTTGTGCCGGCCGGCGAGTGCCCCCTGTGCGGTGCGCTAGTGTACCCGGAAGCAAAACCCGTGCGCGTGCTGATCTTGCTCGACGGCGGGCTGGTGCAGAACGTTCTGACCGATCAGCCTGATGTAGAAGCGTCAGTGCTCAATGAGGATCGGGAAGGCGTCGACGAGGATGAACTCATCACAGTGATTGACGGCGACATCGAGCTTTGCGGCACCCTCCAAGCACACGAGGCTGATTACCAGCCCGGTATCCTGGAAGCGGCGTGGAGGTGCGCATGAACGGCATCACGATCTTGGTGATCGCCCTGGGCGCCTGGGGCAAGGGAGACACCTACGAGTCGGCGCTGGCCAAGTGCATCGATGCGGGCGGGCGTCAGAACGCCAGCAACCTGCATGTTGTGTACGCCTGTACCGATCCGGACTGCACCGTCAACGACAGGGGCGGAATCGAATACCGGCACGATGCGGCGCTCAAGAAAATCATGGCGCTTCGGTTCGGGCGGGTGATGCGGCAACGATAGGAGTGGCGCAGTCGGGCGGACCATTTCCATGGGTGACAGATGTCTATCTCCTGTCATCCCTGTCTGCATAGCGTTGGATATGATGCAGCACGGGGCGCGACACGGTCCAGCCAGTCAGTCCGTCGATGGCCAGACCCTGGTGCAGAAGGATGATCACCCAGAACACAAACTGGTAGGAGGTCTTCGCGGTCTTGTGCCGGAGTGCTCGCTGTGCCACGAAGGCGCCGGGCCATCCACCGGCCAGTTCAAACAGATGCAGCGTTGATTCCGGGATGCGCCACTGTGCCGACATGGCGCGTCTCTTGTCGGCGCGGTGCAGAAAGAAGGTCCAGAGCGATAGGGCTACAGCCGGGCCTGCGAGAAGGCGCCAGTCAACCTGCGAGGATAGACGCAATAGAGCGTAGCAGGGTAATGCCAGGGTTGAAACCAATATGATAACCGCACCCAGGCCGCGCCATAGCTTGCGTCGTGAGCCATGGTTGTTCCTTACGGGCTGTCGATCTGCTCGGACCGCACTTTGACGAACAGGTTGCTGGCTGCGTGCAGCCTTGAGATATTCCTCTGGCTTTCTCACCATCATCGGGAGCGTCCCTTTGAGATTGACGGTAGGGACGGTTGATCAGCCACATGCCTACCCGCTCTGTTGTGCAGTCTCTCGCCTGTGAAGGTCGTCAGTCCCATGGTTATGTACCCGCCTGCGTCCGGGTTAGGAGTTCCGAATAATCGGCGCAGTGGGCTTTGCGCTGGCAGGCCTGGCACTCCGCACCCATCCAGACGCGATCGTACTGCGCCATGATGGCCTCGACCATGGGCTGAGACGTGGTTACGAAGCCACCCTCAAAGTTGCGGCGCTTGACGCTCTTGGCGCCCATGCCGGCTCCGGTCAGGTTGGCGCTGCCGCTGTAGGCGAAGCGGCCGTCGACGATGACGCTCTTGAAGTGCACCCGAGGGCAGAGGATGCGCTCCATGCCCGCGATCAAGTTCGGGTATCGGTCGAAATCGCGCCGGAACAGCGGCCCTGGCTCCTTGGCGTGCAGCAGCCGGATGGCCACACCCTTTTCAACGAGGCTGGAGAGGACACCGAGGAACGGGATCATGCGGCGACCGGCCTGAACGTGCAGGTCCTTGAGGTCGGACGTAGCCAGCCAGAGATATTCAGTGGCCGATGGTACCGCTTCCTGGATCACCTGCTCGTAAATCTGACGGTCCGTTATGAAGTGAATGTTGTCCATGGGCTGTCCTGGGTAGCGCTAGACCATGGCGAGCACTCTCTCGGCGAGGCGCCGACGGCGCAGTCCGTGCTCAGTGACAACCGCCCTTGCCCGTAGGTAGCGCTCGCAGGCGGGAGCCGCGTTTTGAAGTTCTGCGCCGGCCAGCTCTGGGCCGACGTCCTGCAGCGTCAGCAGCGTGTAGAAAAAGGGGAACCGACGCCATCGGCCGCTGTCCAGGCGCTCAGCACGGAGTGCCCGCATGCCGGCCGCCAGCCGCTCCTCGTTGCGCGACAGGCCACCCGCGGCCAGATGCCTCCAGTACGAGCAGCTGCAGATGCCGCAGCAATAGGTGCCGGCGGCGGCACCCGAGCGCTCGCACACCGCGATCCGCTGCTCGATGCCGTCCGTAGCCCGCTTCAGGGCGGCCTTGACCTCCGGCAGATTGACCTTCAGCAATATCAGTGCTCGGCACGCTTCCTCACCGAGGATGTGCGCCGTGCCGGCCCTGGTGCGCAGCCTCTCGCCCGTAAACGTCGTGAGGCCGTCTGCAAAGTCTTGCGCCGTTGGGGCCGGCAAGCCCGCGTATGACCCAGGCTGTCCCTGGCGGGCGGCGATCCAGACCGCAGTCTGCTCACGCTCGGTCGAGGACAGCGCCAGCTTGTCGAAGAACGCCACGTTCACAGCGTCCAGCGTGGCGTTCAGACTCCAGGAATGAACCAGCTTCATGACGCGCATTCTACAGAAAGGAAAACAATGAGTCACTTCACAACCATACAGACCCAGATCAAAGACATCGCCGCCTTGCGAGCGGCCTGTGCCGAACTGGGCGTCGAGATGATCGAGAATGGCGTGGCCCGCGGCTATAGCCTGAACCGGATCGAGGGCGATTTCGTCATCAGGCTCAAAGGGCCGTACGACATCGCCGTGAACCGGCAGCGGGACGGTAGCTTCGGCCTGACGACCGATTGGTGGGACGGCCACGTCGAGCGGGAAGTCGGCGCCAACTACGGCCGCCTGCTCCAGCTCTACGCCGTGCACAAGGCCCAGGCCGAGGCACGCCGCAAGGGGTACACCACCCGGCGGCAGACGCTCGGGGACGGCAGCATCAAGCTCGTGATCGGAGGTGTCGCGTGAAGACCATCGAAGTCATAGTCAGTGCAGGCGGCAGCATCAAGATCGACGCCGTGGGCTTTTCAGGCCCCGACTGCGAAAAGGCGACCGCCTTCCTGGAAAAGGCGCTGGGCGCCACCACGGGCAAGCAGAAGAAGCCGGAGCACTATCGCCAGGTCATACGTCAGCAGCAAGTGGGTGGATAGCCGACTGTCCGCAAACCAGGGGGCCTACAGTGTAAGAGAACCTTATACTGTAGAGCCCCCCTTTTTGTCTGTCCCCAGCGTGTGATCACATGCAACGGGCATGCGGCCATAAGCCACGCGGAAACCCGACAAGGAGACCGTTATGAACATCGCCATCACCTTCACCCCCGATGGTACCGGGCACGCGCTCTACACCGAGGCGATCGACCTGGGTACCATCGGGGCGCTCTCGATCCAGAGGGCCACCACCATCGAGTTCGACAACCCGACCCAGTACTGGCGCGTGCGCGACCCTGCCGGGTTCGCGCTGTTCAACAGCCCTTCAAGGCAGGAATGCCTGGACTGGGAGCGCCAGTATCTGGAAGCACAGGAGGATCTGAAACATGAACTACAGTACCGCCTTGATACAACTGCCGCTGGTATGCGAGGCAGGCGTCCAGCGAATCGGTTCCCCGGCTGACGCCTACCGCGTTTGCGCGGACATTGCGTCCCTGGCGCAGGAGTCGTTCCACGTCTTGAGCCTCAACGCCAAGCACCGGCTTATCAACCGGCATCTTGTGAGCCTGGGGCTGGCCGATACCACGGCAGCGCACCCACGTGAAATATTTCGAGCTGCGATCCAGGACGGCGCCTCGGGGGTGATTGTCGTTCACAATCATCCTTCCGGCGACCCGGCCCCAAGCAGTGAAGACCTGCGCGTTACCCGGCAGCTCGTCGAAGCCGGCAAAATTGTGGACATCCGGGTGCTGGATCACGTCGTCATCGGCCGGCCGGTCGACCCCGTTGGCGATCAGCCAGGTCGCCCCGGTTTTCTCTCCTTGCGGGAGAGCGGCTTGGTCGCGTTCGAATAATCGGTCGTTCAATCGACCAGGAGGAGAACATGATGGCCGAGACCGTCGTTGCCGAAACCGTTCGCTGGAAACGGCTTGCGGTGCTGAATGCACAGGCCGCCGAGCGGGGAGTACTAGAACAGCGCCACGGCCAAGTCTGGAACCCGCTGGAACTGAGGCGCGACTTCGATGCGCTGGGATACCTGGCGCCCATCGTTGTTGTGCGGCGCAAATCGGATGGGGTGGTCGGCTCGCTGGAGTTCCAGCATCACCCCAGATTCTACTTCAACTGGAAGGAGGATTAAGCATGGCCGGAAGATCAATCAGGGCCGCGTTTGAAGACCTGGCCCGCGGTTTCGAGAGCAATCACGTCTTCTGTCACATGCACGCGTACGACCTGTACCGGTCCTGGCTGGAAGCCGTATGGGCATTCCTGAACGCCGTGCATGAGCCTGACGCATACCGTCGTTGTCTGGATCGCTATACGCGTGAGCAGGGCGCGGAGTTCGGGCGGCTGCTGTGCGTCTACACCGATGCCGTGGAGGCGGACTCGTTCCGGGACATCCTGGGCGAACTGTTCATGCGGATGGATGTCAACTCGGCCCGTTCCGCCCAATACTTCACGCCCATGAGCATCGCCGAGATGATGGCCAGGATGCAGTTCGATCCGGCCGACTTCGAGCGGCTGGTCGCGGAAAAGGGCGTCGTCACTGTATGCGATCCGGCCGTAGGTTCGGGCGTAATGCTCCTGGCCTACGCCAAGGTCGTGCATGAAGCGCTGGGACGTGCGGGGCTGGCCAAGGTGCGCTTCTACGGCACCGACATCGACCCGCGCTGTGTGTACATGTGCAGGATCCAACTGCGTATGAACGGGCTGGATGCCGTGGGGCGCATGGCCGGGCTGCTGGCCAGCCTGGACCCCGATGTCAACATGACCACCACTGGGCAGCTACTGCTGCCGGGTATGGCAGCGTAGGATTCTGTTAACCGACAGCAACACGTCCCGTTCCGTCTGCATGGCGGAGCGGGCTATCTCATCTAAAAGAAGGAGAACTCATGGAACAACTTGCGAGCATCGCGCTGGAATACCGCGAAGGGACCAGCGACAAGGTCTACCGGGCAGCCATCGAGAGGTCCGGCGACGGCTACGTCGTCAACTTCGCCTACGGGCGCCGGGGTTCGACGATGAACACGGGAACCAAGACGACGCAGCCCGTGCCGTATGCGGAGGCGCTGAATATCTACGAGAAGCTGGTGCGCTCCAAGACGGCGAAGGGATACAGGATCCACGGCGGCGGCGCTGCTATCGCTGTGGCGGAAAACACGGGCAGGGACACCGGCCTGCGGCCGCAACTGCTCGCCCCCATCCTGGAGGAAGAGGCCGAGCCCTACCTCCGCGACAACAACTGGTGCGCGCAGGAAAAGTACGACGGCCGGCGCATCATGCTGGTCAAGGGATCCAACGGCGCGTTCGCGGCGGCCAACCGCAAGGGCCGGCTCGTAGCGTGTCCCGAGGCCGTGCGGGCGGCGGTGGCGGCGGTGCCGGGGCCGTTCGTCATCGACGGCGAACTCGTAGGCGAAAAATATCACGCCTTTGACCTGCTGGCAACGGCCGAGGACAGGCGCGGAATGACATACGCGGACCGCCTGTCCGAGCTGGAAGCGTTATTCGGCAGTCATGCCGGTAGCTCCTTCGCCATCGCGCCCTCGGTGTACGGGTCTGCCGCCAAGCATGCCTTTGTCCATGGGCTTAAGGCGTCCGACCGTGAAGGGGCTGTCTTTAAGGATCTGCGCGCCCGTTGGTCGGCGGGGTGCCCCGCAAGCGGGGGCGCTGCGCTGAAGCTCAAATTTTGGGCAACGTGCTCATGCGTGGTGCTCAGGTTAAACGACCGCCGCAGCGTCGAACTGGCGCTGAGCGGCCGCCCGGTCGGCAACGTCACGATCCCGCCCAATCACAGCATACCCAAGGTCGGGCAGGTGGTGGAGGTCAGGTACCTCTACGTCAACGCCCCCGGCGGGGCGCTCTACCAGCCGATCTACCTGGGTGAGCGTGATGACATCGACTCCAGTGAATGCACGGTGGAAGCGCAGAATCTCAAGTACAAGCCGGCTGCATAGCCTGGCTGAAAACAAGGGCCCGCTCCATCCGTACGGTGGGGCGGGCCGTTACTTCCGAGGAGAAACATGAAACTCAACGTTCACGCATTCGCTTTGGTGCGCCTGAAGTGCGCCGGGATTGAAGCCGAGTCGCACGAGGCAGGTGTGCGCAAGGCGCTGGAACGGTTCGACGACCTGAACAGGGTTTTCGAAACCGCGAATATCCGGGCGTTGCCGGACGGCATCGTGGAGGTCGAGTTCGCGGAGGAGTGCACGCATTTCCTGGTGGACGACGCCGGGGTGGAAAACCACGACGGATCGACGTGGCATGACGCCAAGGGCGATTTCGAGCCCTTCATTGTGGAACAACCGCTGACGGCAAAGCAGTTCAGGCGGCACATCGGCGCCGATGGCCGGGTGCGGCTGGCGATCCCGGTGTCGCTGGATGAACTATACAACTGCCGCGGCATCGACGCCTTCAACGATCTGGTGGACGCCCGCCTCTACGGCGAGGGCGTGCATGGATGCCTGACCGACCTCATGTACAGGCCCCTGCGGGTCCTGGAAACCGAGCAGGTGCTGATTGACATCATCGCCCGCACCGAGGAACTCGTACTGGATGGCGTCGCCCCCTGCCGATGCGTCGTTTGCGGGGACGGGGTCGCAATGGAGGACCTGCGCACGCATCTGATCCAGCATAACCCGAATGCCCAGGTCTTCGACTGGGAGGATGTAGCCGCGCAATTCGATATGGAGGCGTGAAATGAGCTATGAAATCAGCTACCGGCGTCAGGCGTTCGTGCTGCCGACTGGTGCGACCGGCCACTACGATGATCTGTTCTTCCTGTTGGAGGAGACCGGATCAAACAACTGCTACGACCCCGACAGCAAACGCCGCGCACGCAATTGGTGCTGCACGGCAGCGGGAGCCAAGTGGGAATGCCTGGCCGAGGTCACCCGCATGGCAGCGGCTTGCTGCGGCGGATCGTTGGTTCTCTATGGCCGGCGCGGCACTGCCCCGGAGCAGTACATCCGGGCCTGGCGCAAGGCAATGGCTGCGGGCGTGCCGTTGGCCGAGGCGCCCCGGCAGGGCTTTTGCCTGCAACTGTTCACGCGGATTCCGGACATGGACAAGGCCAAAAGCCAGTACGCGCTCGATCATTTGACGGACCAGACCTGGGTGCCGCCGCATCGCGACAGCGATCCGTTCAACGGACAGGGATACACCGAGTGGCGTTTCGACGCCCGCAAGCCCGACCAAGTGAAGCTCTGGCTCGAAACCAGACCCAGCGGACGCGGCTTCCACAGTGTGGAGGTCTACGGACCAACCCGGTAGGCGGTCGCATGGACGAGCGCTGGGCAGGTCAGTCTGAACTCTTCAACCGCCTTGCGACGGCGGCGGAATTACCACAAACGAAAGGAACAACAGCATGACCCTAAATCAGTTGATTCACCAGGCGTCCCCAGACGCTGCCATCCTCGACTACTGGGATGAGGAGCACGAATGCGCGATCGACAATCCCGGCGGGGGCGACAGTCTTGCCATGTTCATCGCATGGGAGCTGTACGAAATTTTCGACCCGGATGCCGACGACGAGCAGCAGCTCACCACGGCGATCGGAGCCATGCAGCGGGCGGCGGACTGCCTGCAGGACGTTGCGGCGGCCCTGAACGGGCTGTCGGTCATGCGGCTGGCGGCGTAAGTGGGATCGGTATCGAAGCCCCGTGGCTGGGCAACCCTCAGTCACGGGGTGGTGATATCGGGATCTGTTTTGTCTGGATCCGATAATGACCGGTAATTGGAAAGTCGAATAACCGGTCCTCTTCTTTGGCGCCGCTGCCGATATTGTGAATGACAAGGGGGACACCCGCTGTCGTCCTGGCGTCACTCACAAGCATGATATGAGGCAGGTTGCGGCCGACTGTGCATGTGACAAGGTCTCCGGGAAGGTAGTCTCCAGGCGTCTGGCTCACGCCCACGGAATACCCTTTGCGTCCGAAATAAGTTGCGAGATTGGGTACACGGCGGTGGTCGATATTGCGGTCTGGCTTCTTCAGCCCCCATTGTGTCGGGTACTGCGAAAAGGCAAGCTTCATATCCTCATGAACAAGCTTCTGCAGATCCATATTGAGGGAATCCCGCAACGCACGGATCACAACGTCGGTACACACGCCTCTCTCGATCGGCACGTCACCGCCGGGATACTTCAGACTAATGTATGCGGGATCGTATATTGTTGTCCGGCCGATTTGATTTCGTGCTGCTGCAACGAGCGGCGGGGATACGATCACCTGTTTCTCGGGTTTTTGACCTGTAGCTTTCGCGGCGGGGCCAACGGATGGTTTGTCCGGCTCGGTTCTATTGCATCCTGAAAGCATGACCGGCAGCAACAGTGCTATGATCCATGGAGTCATCATCTTTGTGCTCGAAACGTCGGCATCATGGTGGCGGGCTTGAGCGCCTGCCATGGATGCCGTTGTCGGCAACTGCCCTGTTCATTTTGCCGCCGGATAGTAATGGGACTTTTTCATGAGTCGTATGGCGCCGTAGGCGGCGAAGAATATACCGATAATGCCCAAAAACAAGGTTCCGGTGTTGCCCGAGATGAGAAGCGGCAGGAACCCGAACAAGCAGAACGCGGCCCCGAGCAGAAGGATGAACCGTCCGGAGGACCGAACCTGCACATTGGCGGCTGTAATGACCTTCTGGTTGTCGTCGATTATCTGGTTGATGAGCGTGACTCGATCCTCGCAAGCGTTACGGCACGCAAGCCCGTTCGATAGTGTCGCGGCGCAGTCGGCACAGAGCCCCTTGCAGCAGGACTTGCAGAAGCCGATTGCCGGTTTACCAGGGTGATTGAAGCAATTCATTCTGTCTCCTTCCTGTTGCCAACGTCGCAAATTCCGGGCGGTATCCAAAGTTCTTGCCCAGTTGCGGGATTGTATCTGCCTTCGCCTTGTTCCTTTCACTTTCCGCGTGCTCACCGGACCAAGTCCGCTTCGCCGCGGCGTTACCATTCGGCGGCACTGCGCCATCCGGCCAAGCGATACAGATCTTCCAGTTCCTTGCAGGCTTCGGGTGAAGGGCACTCCTCCATCCCGGGATTTACCCCGAGATAGAAAGTTTCATCATCTGGGTTGAAGGTCACACCAGTGATCAGCCTTTCCTTCTTCCACATCCGATCCTCTAGGTGCATTCCAGGCACCAGAGTCACGGTTGTCTGGAGTTCCTTTCGCATGGTCTTGTGCACCGTTTTGATGCTCTTGCATACGATAGCCACATCAACGATTACCTTCATCTGTTTCTCATCCTTTTTGTGTGGAAGGCCACCATTAGATAGGCGTCCAGAAGCAATCCACGGGTGCGAGGGGCGCCGAGGCACACGTCGCCTACGTCGGTAACGTTACTCGGCTGGATGGAACGATGTCAAGCCACCGCTGCAAGATTTCATAATCATCTGAGGTCCGCGGGATCAAATCCACTGATTCGGCATACCCTGCCGATCTGCAGTTAGCCGTTTTGCGCAAACTCATCGGCGGGCCGATACTTATCGTGCCCCGCCTCCACTTTGTAACAGTCACACGAAAGGAAACCCATGCGAACACGAATCCAGAACTACATCCGCTCCGGCCATGCCGGGCTCTATCTGGTCTCCCATGAGGAGGCCCGTGTCGAGGCCGAGCTCAAGGGCGTGGCCGACAAACTCAAGCGTCCCCTGTTCGCCTGGTCCGCCACCCGCGGCCTGGTCAACACGGCCGATGGCAGCGGCGGGGGCGCGAATGATCCCCTCGAAGCGGTCGAAGCCGTCAACGGCCTGCCGGAGGACGCGCTGGTCCTGCTGGCGGATTTTCACATGTTCCTGCAGGACGGCAATCCTGTGCTGATCCGAGCGATCAAGGATGCCCTGGTTGCCGGCAAGGCCAAGGGGCGAGTCCTGATCATCCTGGGCTGTCGCCAGGTCCTGCCGCCGGAGCTCGAACGCGAATTCGTGCTCCTGGACTTCGGCCTGCCTGGCAAGGAGCAGCTTGGGCTGGTGTTGGACGGCATCAGCAAGAGCGCAAAGCTGAAGAAGCCGGAGGGCGATGATCGGGACCAGATCCTCGACGCTGCCACCGGAATGACGTGCACGGAGGCCGAAAACGCGTACGCACTGGCCGTAATCGAGTCCAAGAAAGTCGATCCGGCGATCGTGACGCGGGAGAAGGCATCCACAGTCAAGAAGAATGGCTTGCTGGAGGTCGTCACAGTAAAAGACACCCTGGACGACATCGGCGGGTTGGACGTGCTTAAGGCGTGGCTGCTCAAGCGCCGGGACGCCTTCACCCAGCGTGCGCGGGAGTACGGCCTGCCCAATCCCAAGGGGCTGCTGATCGCCGGCATACCCGGCACGGGCAAGAGCCTGACCGCCAAGGCCACGGCGTCTGTGTTCGGCCGGCCCCTGCTCAAGCTCGACGCCGGGAAGCTCTACGGCTCGCTGGTGGGGCAGAGCGAGGGCAACCTGCGTGCTGTGATCCAGACAGCGGAGGCCATCGCGCCCTGCGTACTGTTCATCGACGAACTGGAGAAGGGGTTTGCCGGCAGCAAGAGCAGTGGGTCCACGGACGGAGGTACCAGTTCACGCGTGTTTGGATCCTTCATCTCGTGGATGCAGGAGAAGACGGCCCCGGTGTTCGTCGTGGCAACAGCAAACGACGTGACCCAGTTGCCGCCTGAAATCCTGCGAAAGGGACGCTGGGACGACCTGTTTTTCGTGGACCTGCCAAACCTGGAGGAACGCGAAGCCATCTGGCGCATCCAGATCGAACGACACGGCCGCGACCGCGGGCACTTCGACACCCTGGCGCTGGCCAAGGCGTCGGAGGGACTGACCGGGGCCGAGATCGAGCAGAGTGTCATCGACGCTCTGTATGCGGCGTTCGCGGCCGGCAGAGAGCCAGGAATGCCGGATGTCCTGAAGGCCCTGTCCGAGACGGTGCCGCTGTCCAAGCTCATGGGCGAGCAGATCGCCGGGCTCAGGAAGTGGGCGCAGGGCAGGTGCCGGATGGCGACGTCGCAGGTGAAGGAAGAGAAGGGGAGGAAGATCGCGACTTAGGAGGATGCCGGGGGCAGGTGACTGCAAGTGCCTGCCTCCGGAAGTCCTAAGTGATTCCGAACAACAATCCGGACTTCATGCCAAGGCGGGAAGATCATCACTCGATTTCAAGTGGTCTCATTCGGCAGCCGACGCCAAGTCCATAAAGTTCGCCTGATTTAGGTACTTTCGCAGGTGATGCTGTTCTCATTATTGAAACCGAGGTGCGACAACCTCGGTTGGAGGTCTTCAGGAGGGTTAGGTGACTCAGGTGTTCGGCAGGAGTTTTTTAGGTGTTTCAGGTGGTCGGCAGGAGATTGTGAGGTGTTTTAGGTGTTTCAGGAGGAAAATATAGGTCTTCGGCAGGAGAATATGAGGTGCAGCAGTAAGGTGTCGCACCTTCACCTCGGGTCCTGCTTCACCTCGATCTCCTACATTTCCTGTGGGGGTGCTACACAAACGGCAACATCTGCGCAAGGGCCTTTCTGCATGAAAAAGACGGCACAGAAATTACGAGGAGAATGACATGAAGAAAAGTATCTACGAACCTGCCTACAGAAAGGTCATCGAAGACCTGCGTAGGACCCGGCTTAACCTGCACATGAAGCAGGAGGAGGTCGGGAAGCGGATGGGGGTTACCAGGCACTGGATCAGGAAAGTCGAAATCTGCGAACTCCGCTTGGACATCGTGCAATTTGTCCGCATCTGCCGCATCTACCGCCTTGATACCACCCGGCTACTTCGCCGGGTGGAGGAGGAGACGCCCGAGGAGGGCGACCCTCTTTTTATCTATCAGCTGCAGGATCTGCGGGGAGCAAGTCATACAGCCGAATCCATGCTTTTTGGAGCATGTTTGGGTGCCCGGAGGAATTCCTGTTATGTCGAGTTTGGCAATCCTGTTATGTCGATTTTGGAACAGACCCGAGGGATGCGGACTCAGGACCATTTTCAGTCCAGATGGGGGGCAATCGAGACAGAACACTGCAAATGAACGGTTTGCGAGAGTGGGGAAGGGGAGGCGAGGGAGGAGTGGAGCGGGCGATGGGAATCGAACCCACGTAAGAAGCTTGGGAAGCTCCTATTCTGCCATTGAATTACGCCCGCAGAAGCGGTTAGATTGGCTGGGAGCGGACTTTAATAAATGGCCGGGTGGTTGTCAAGTCCACGAATGCCAATTGCATGGCAGCCCGCCGGTGCTGTAAGATGGCGCGGCTCCATCAACGAGTCTCTAGGCAGGGCTTCTTCCATGATACGTACGGGAATAGGGTTTGATGCACACCGGCTGGTCGAAGGCCGGGTGCTGATTCTGGGCGGGGTGGCGATTCCGCATGCCGTGGGGCTGCTTGGCCATTCGGATGCCGACGTGCTGACGCACGCCATCATGGATGCGCTGATCGGCGCCGTCGCGGATGGCGACATCGGGCGGCATTTTCCCGACACCGATCCGAAGTGGAAGGACGCCGACAGTCTTCACTTGCTCCGCCAGGTCGTGGCGCGGCTGTCCTCGCTAGGCTGGTCGGTACAAAATGTGGATGCCACCGTTCTGGCCGAGGCGCCGAAACTGGCGCCCCATGTCGCGCACATGCGGGAGCGGCTGGCGGAAGCCATGGGCGTTGACTCCGGCGCCGTCTCGGTCAAGGCCACCACCGTCGAGGGGATGGGCGCCATCGGCCGCCGGGAGGGGATATCGGTCATGGCCGTGGCGACGGTGGCGCATCAGGCGGGTTAAGACTCCTTTTTTCATGGCCAGCGCGGGTAATATGCGCGATGATAGGCGACCTGTCACCCAGCAGAGGAAAAACAAGCATGGCACACACATTGGATCTGACCCCGGGGACGCGTCGCGTCAAGAACCCGCCCGTTGAAAAATGGGTCAAGGTGAACGCGGAGGTGAAGGCCGCCGTCAACGCCCTGATGGACCAGGGGATCACGACGATCGGCGACGGCAGCGGCGTCGTCGGCGAATTCGAAACGGCCTTCGCGAAGCTGGTTGGCGCACGCTACGCCCTCACCATGAACAGCGGCACATCCGCCCTTCACTGCGCCTATTTTGCCGCAGGCGTCGGTCCCGGCGACGAAGTCCTCGTTCCCACTTACACCTGGCACGCCACGATCACGCCCATCCTGCACTGCGCCGCCACGCCCGTCTTCTGCGACATCGATCCGAAAACCCTGACGATCGATCCCGACGACATCGAGCGCAAGATCACCCCCCGCACCAAGGCCATCGCCGTCGTGCATGTCTGGGGCAACGTCTGCGACATGGACCGCATCGTCGAGATCGCGCGGCGCCACAAGCTCGCGCTGATCGAGGACTGCAGCCATGCCCACGGCGCGACGTGGCGCGGCCGCCCCGTCGGCAGCTTCGGCGCCATCGGCTGCTTCAGCATGCAGGGCGGCAAGCCCGTCAGCGGCGGCGAGTGCGGCGTGGCGACGACGAACGATCCGGAGCTGTTCGACCGGATGGTGCTTCTCGGCCATTTCGGCCGCAAGCGGAATGGCGGCAACCCGGCGATCGCCTCCATCGGCGACATGAGCCTCGGCGCCAAGTACCGCCCCCACGCCTGGGCCGTCGCCATGGCCAACGTCGAACTCGGCCGCCTGGCCGAACTCAACCGCCTGCGGTCGCGCAACTACGCGATCCTCAACGACCGGCTGCGGAACTGCCCGGGGATCGAGGTCGTCGAAGCGCTGCCCCACGCCGTCCGGGGCGGCTACCTCGAGTTCAAGTTCACGCTGAGCCCCGAGGCGCTGCGCCACGTCGACCGCAAGGTGGTTGCCGAGGCCATGCAGGCCAACGGCGCGCCGGTCGCCGCCGATCGGTATTCGGAATTCAACTACACCTACGGGCTGCTGCACACGGCTCCGCTGTTCACGGCGTTCGACCTGCGGAGCATCGGCGGTTGCTTCTACGATCCGTCGCTGACGCCGGCACAGGCGGCCAGGTGCCGCCAGATCCCTTCGCTCCCCGCGTCGGAGGATGTCGCCCGCCGCATCATCGGCCTGTATGCCTATGTGGACGTGACTCCGGAATCGATGGCCGAAGTCGCCGAGGCGATGGCCGAAGTCATGGAGCGGGTCGCCGCACTGGGCGGCTGATGCCGGCGCGGCAACAAGGATAACCTTCATGAAACTGGCAATCTGCAACGAGTTCTGCGAGGGATGGCCCCTTGAGAAGGTTTTCCAACTGGCCGCGCGCCACGGTTACGAGGGGGTGGAACTGGCCCCCTTCACGCTGGCCCGTGACGTGCGGGACATCTCCGCCGGCCGGCGGCGCGAGCTGGTCGCGGCGGCGGCCGACGCCGGCACGGCCATCGTCGGCCTGCACTGGCTGCTCGCCCAGCCACCCGGCCTGCACATCAGCCATCCCGATCCCGCGGTGCGCGCGGAGACGGTCGCGTATCTGAACGCGCTGGTGGCGTTCTGCGCCGACCTGGGGGGAACCCGGATGGTGTTCGGCTCTCCCGCGCAGCGCAAGGTCATGCCGGAGCTCAGCCCGCAGCAGGCTTGGGATTTCGCCGTGGAGACCTTCCGCCTGGTTCTCCCGTCGGCCGACCGGCACGGCATCGATCTCTGCTTCGAGCCGCTCTCCCGCCGGCAGACCAACTTCGTCAACACGGTCGCCGACGGCCTGCGTCTCTGCCGGGCGATCGACCACCCCCGCTTCCGCCTGCACCTCGATGTGCTGGCCATGTGCGACGAAGGGCTCCCGCTCGATCCGCTCGTGCGCAGCGCCAAGGGCCAGGTGGCCCATGTGCATGCGAACGATGCCAACACCGGCTACCCCGGTTCGGGCGATACGGATCTGGCGCCCGTCGTCCGCGCCTTGAAGGCGATCGGCTATGACGGATGGATCTCGGTGGAAGTTTTCGATTTCAAGCCGGGCCCCGAAACCATTGCCGCCAACAGCTATGCCTACCTGCGCCGTTTGCTGGACGAACCCTGACCGGAGGATGTACCGCGAGCTCCATTGAACTGACCATCCACGCTGGCGGACATGACCGCCGGAACTGCCCCGTATCGTTCACGCTGCCCGACGGCGCGCCGCCCGCTCCCCTGGTGCTGCGGACCGAGGATGGCGTCGTCCTGCCCTGCCAGCGGTCGGAACAGGCGCCGGCCACCGTGACGTTCATTCTCGACCGGCTCGACGCCGGGGCCGTGCGAAAGGCCGTGATCGAGTCCGGCAACCCCTCCGCCGCATGCGCCGTGCAGCTCGATCATGTCGCAGGTGATCGGGTTGACATCACCGTCGGCCGCCGCCTGTTCTCCTCGTACCACTACGCCTCCCGGTGGGCGCGCCCCTTCATGATGCCGCTCAACGGTCCGGGAGGGAACACGGTCACGCGCAGTTTCTCGCCG
>CAZQKI010000043.1:0-7006 GCA_964592855.1 uncultured Lentisphaerales bacterium | reverse complement strand
CGGACTTCCCGACGACGGCCGTCTGCTGGATCTCAGCGTCCGCTTCGTGGCGGCCTACGGGCCGGTCAACTTCGGCGACACCAAGGAGGGCGGCATCGCCTCCATCCGGGTCGCGCCCGAAATGAACGCAGCCAAGGACGGCACGATCATCAACGCCTACGGAGGCACCCAGGAGGGGGAGACCTGGGGCAAGCGCGCGCACTGGTGCGATTATTCGGGTCCCGTCGCGGGCGTGACAGCCGGAATCGCGATCTTCGACAACCCCGCCAACTTCCGCTATCCCACCTACTGGCACGTGCGCAACTACGGCCTGATGACGGCGAATCCGTTCGGACTTTCCCACTTCACCGGCGATGCGAAGCACAACGGATCCCACGCGATTCCGAAAGACGCGGTCTTCACGTTCCGCTATCGCCTGTACGTCCATGCCGGCAACACGGCCGACGCCGGCGTGGCCGGCAAGTTCCTCGACTACGTCGCACCGCCTGCGGTTGTGATCGGATAATCAAGAGGACGTTCATGGAAACACCAGCAACAAGACAGTCCTGCGGGCAGGGGCAGCGCGTGTTCACCTGCGGTCACAGCTTCCACTATTGGAGCGCCGACATCGTGGCTGAACTGGCCCAAGCGGCGGGCATTTGCGGCCACGTCGTGAAAGGCATTTCGATCATCGGCGGCTCGCGCGCCATCCAGCATTGGGACGTGCCCGAGGAGCAGAACGAAGCCCAGAAAGCCCTGCGGGCCGGCACCGTGGATGTCTTGACGCTCTCGTGCATGACCCATCCCGACGAGGGCATCGGCAACTTTGCGAAGCTGGCGGCCGCGCACAATCCGAACGTCCGCGTCACGCTGCAGGAACTCTGGCTGCCCGAGGATCGCTTTCCGTTCGATCCCAAGAATCGCGTGCGCCGATCAGTTGACGAGTTCAACAACGCGTCGATCGCCGACCTGGTCGAGCCGCACCAGCAGTATTTCAAGGAGATGGAGGATTACGTCATCGCGTTGAACGCCGAGATCGGCAAACAGACGGTCTTCATCGTTCCCGATGCGCAGGCCACGCTGGCGCTGCGCGCGCGGATCATCGCCGGGACGGCTCCCGGATTGACCCGGCAATCCGACCTGTTCGTCGATGCCTGGGGCCATCCGTCCCCGCCGCTGAAGGCCTTGTCTGCCTTCTGCCATTTCGCGGTCATCTATCGCTGCAGCCCGGTGGGCCTGCCGCCGCCCGGGGTCCTTGCGGGCAATCCCAGCTGGGATGAGCGTCTCAATCTCCTGCTGGAGGAACTGGCCTGGGAGGCGGCGGAACGGCATCCGCTGAGTGGTGTGCGTCGTGCGTAAGCTCCGGGAAGATCCGGTACTGGAAGAGGAAGCAACTATGCATGCGGTTGACAAGGAGCATCTGGTTGACGGGAAATACGGCATCGCCGATCTCGTTGATATCGGCGAGCTTCGGCGCATCTTCGAGCGGTTCACCGAGGCCACCGGATTCACCATCGGCTTCCTGGACCACCCCGGCCTGAACGTGTTGATTGCCACGGGCTGGCGGGACATCTGCACGAAGTTTCACCGGATGTGCCCCCAGGCCGCAGCCATCTGCACGAGCAGCAACCGGCACCTTCTGGATCAGCTCGATGAGCCGGGCAAGCTGGTGATCGAACCGTGCGACAACGGCCTCGTCGACTGCGCCTTCCCCATCATCGTCAAGGGAAAGCACATCGCCAGTCTGGCCACCGGGCAACTGCTCCTCGAAAAACCCGATCGCGAACGGTTCAGGCGCCAAGCTCAGCAATTCGGGGTCGATGAGGACGCCTATCTGCGTGCGCTCGACGAAATCCCCGTGATCACCGAGGAGCGGCTGCGGAGCGTGACAACGTTCCTGGGTGAAATGGCCATCGTGTTCACCCAGCTCGGCTACGCCCACTTGACAGCCAAGGTCGAGGCCGAGCGCCTCGAAAACGAGATCGCCGTCCGCAAGGAGGCGGAGCGGGCGCTCGCCGCGGAACGGGAACGCCTGCTGGTGACGCTGCGCAGCATCGGCGACGGCGTGATCACCACCGACACGCAGGGACGCATTGTCCTGATGAACCAGGTGGCCGAGACCCTGACGGGATGGCCGCTCGCCGAAAGCGCCGGACGCCCCTTGCGCGACGTCTTCAACATCATCAACGAGAAGACGCGCGAAACGTGCGTGGACCCCGTCAGCAAGGTCATGAGCACCGGGCAGATCGTCGCCCTGGCGAACCACACGGCGCTGATCTGCCGCGATGGCCGGGAGCGATTGATCGCCGACAGCGGCGCCCCCATCCGCGATCAGGGCGGCGACATCGTGGGCGTCGTCCTGGTGTTCAGGGACGTCACGGACCGTCGGAAGGCGGAGATGACGCTGCGGAACGCACAGCGGCTCCAGTCGCTCGGCATTCTTGCCAGCGGCATCGCCCACGATTTCAACAATTACCTCGGGGGTATCCTGGGGCACGTGGATCTGGCCCTCGACAGCGCGAAGGCGGGCGACTCGGAGCAGGCGGCCCATGAACTGGCCCAGGTGTCCCGCGTGGTCGAGAAGGCGAAGAACCTCACGCAGCGACTGCGGACCTTTGCCCGGGGCGAAATGCCGGTCTTGAAGACCGGGTCGATCGTCGAGGTCGTTCAGGAGATGGCCTCCTTCTCGATTTCCGGGTCCAATGTCGCCCTGGATTTTCACGCCGAAGCCGATCTTCCGTCGTGTTCGTTCGACGCCAACCAGATGGCCCAGGTGATCCAGAATCTGGTTCTCAACGCCAAGGAGTCGATGCCGCGCGGCGGTGGCATCCGTGTCTCCGTGAATTCGGAAACCGTCGGGGAAGCCCATCCCGTGGCGCCCCCCGGATGCTACGTGAGAATATCCGTGCGGGATGGTGGCGAGGGAATCGCCGCGGAGATCATGCCCCACATCTTCGACCCCTTCTTCACCACGAAGCCCAGCGGAAGCGGCCTGGGCCTGGCCATCTGCTACTTCATTGTGAAGAAGCACCATGGCTACATGGAGGCCACCTCGCAGGAGGGGAAGGGCGCGGAATTCGCAGTCTACCTTCCCGCGGTGATGCAGCCGCCAACCGTCGAACGCCAGCCTGAGCCCGGGCGCGGGCATCGGGGGAGAGGGACCGCACTGGTGATGGACGACGAGGTTTTTCTTCGATCCGTCACGAGCACCATGCTGCAGCGGATGGGATACGAAACGGTCACGTCCAAAGACGGTGCCGAGGCGCTGAAGCTCCTGAGCGAGCAACCCTTCCAGCTTGTCGTGCTCGACTTGACGATTCCCGGAGGCATGGGTGGCATCGAAACCGCCCGCGAGATCCGGAAGCGGCATGGGGACAGGATGACCGTCATCGCGATGAGCGGCTATTCCGAGGCCAGCGTGATGACCGCCCCGGGGGATTGCGGGTTCGACGGCAGCATCGCCAAGCCGTTCAAGATGGTGGAACTGGCCGGTCTTCTCAACAGAATTGCGCCGCCGCGATCACGGTGAGCCATCCGTCCCGCCGGCTTGCCCGCCACTCGCCGCCTGTGCGATAATCGCCGCCATGTCGAGCCAATTGCAGTCGCCTGAAACCGATGCGCCCCGGCAAGCCCATCCGGGCATCCGCTTCGATTCGCCCCCCTGGCCCTCGGTCTTTGAACTCGACGAGGGCCAGTCGGTTGAAGTCCCCGGTGCCGGGGGGCGGAAACACGCCGTGCGGCTGACGGGTGTCGCCCATTTCACCGAGCCGGACTGGTGGGTGACGGACAATGCCGCCCATGCCACCATCGCCTGTGCGGAGGTGTCCGTCGAGGTGGACGGCGATCCGGTCCGGCTCCTCTGCCGTCCCTACGAGATGCCGCGCGAAGTGCGTGGCCTGCGCCTCTACGTGGAGGCAACGCGCGACTGGGCCCGGACGTCCCATTACCAGCCGCTCGCGAACATCGCGGGCTGCGTGCGCTTCTCCTGCGTCCCCGCCGAAGCCTCTTGGGGCCCCGCCCTGCGCTTTCCCCTCGCCGGCTACCGCTGGCGCACCAGCACCTACCGCAACACCTGGAACTCGCTCGTCCCCTTCAACAGCCTCTACTACCACCGCGGCGAGGACATGGGCGCCATCCCCGACCGCCTGGACATCGTCGCGCCGGCCGCCGGACGCATTGCGCTCACCCCGCTGCCCGCGGGCGACAACCGCTCCAACAGCCTCGCCCTCGATCTCGACGGCTCGCCCGCCCGGCTGACCTTCGCCCACATGAACATCGAGAGCATCCCCGCCTCGCTGACGGAGGGGGCGGCGCTTCCCTCCGGCGGAATCATCGGGCAGACCGGCTGCACCTGGAGCGGCAGGAAGAGCCAGCATGACGATCCCCACCTGCATCTGGGGCTGCGGCTGGGGGAACTGGATGTCAGCCCCTATCCGCTGCTGGTCGAAAGCTACTTCGGCACCTACGACGATCCCGTCGTGGCGGTGGCCGGCGGCTTTGCCTTCACCACGGCGGGCGGCTCCTGCACCTGCGACGGCAGCCGCTCGCTCGCACGCCCCGGCCGCCGGATCGTCCGCTGGCAGTGGCGGCTGCACGACGGGCGCGAGGCGGAGGGCCCCCTGGCGCAGGCGATGGTCGACCGGGCGGGAACCTACGTCGAGGAGCTGACCGTCACGGCCGACGACGGCAGCCGGGACCGCGACTTCCTGCACGTGCGCGCCTACAATCCGGGCCAGGTCCGCGGCATCGCCCGCGGCTGGCTCTACAGCAGCCCCTGCCGCGGCATCCTCCCCGGGACGCCGGTGACACTCTGGACGCGGCTGTCGGGCGCACAGGAGATGACCGTCGACTTCGGTGACAAGACCGATCCGGTTCCCATGCAACCCGAGTTGCAGCATGTCTACGCCGCGCCTGGCCTGTATGCCGTGACCGTCAGCGGCAGGGGCCCCGGCGATGAGCCCGTGACGCTCAAGCTGCGCGTGCTGGTGGAGGGGAAGTGAACCCTTCAGCCTTCCGGATACCGCTGCGGATCGAGCCGCGGCAGCCAGACGCGCATCGACTGCCGTCCGCGGTTGGCCCACAGGCAGTAGGGGATTGCGCGCATCGGCACAGCCCCGCAGGTGGTCTCTCCCTCGCGACGGTACAGTGAACCGTTCCAGTCGCCGGCCGCCGCCGCCACGCCCCGGCCTTCCAGCACCACGCATCCGCCCAGCAGCCCGGCATCGTAGCGGGGCTCGAAGACGGCATCGGCGGGTAGCGCCAGCAGCTCAACCGGCACGGTCTGGTCGATCTGCTCAAAGCAGTAAACCACGGGACCGCGCTGCAAAGCCGCCTGTCCGGTGTCGGCCGCGACCCGCGGATGGGCAACCACCCGTTCGACCGGCATGGCGAAATCCACCTCAACCCGGTCCCCGGCGTTCCATGTGCGCCTCAGCAGACGGTAGCCGTCGACGAGCGGAGCGTCGGTCGGCTGTCCGTTGATCTGCACCGGCGCCTGGCGGCACCAGCCGGGGTGCCGGAGCCGCAGCGTGAATTCGGCGGGTGCGTCCAGATCGAACACGAGGGCGACGCGGCCTTCCCAGGGGTAGCGGGTTTCGACCCGCAGGCGGCAGGTCTGTCCGTCGGGCAGGGGCAGGCGCGCCTGTCCGGCGGCATAGAGATGCACGGCGATGCCGTCTTCGGCCGTGCCGTAGATGTGGCCGCCCAGGGAGGCCAGCAGGCGGACGATGTTGGTGGGACAGCAGGCGCAGCCGAACCAGGGCTGGCGCTCGATCTCCAGGTGTGCGGCGTCGGGGACGGGCGCGGCGTCGGCGTCGGCAGCGAGCGGGTTGGTGTAGAAGAAATGGGCGCCGTCGAGCGAGACGCCGCTCAGCACGCCGTTGTAGAGGGCGCGCTCCAGGATGTCGGCATAGCGTGCGTCGCCTTCGGCCTGCAACATCCGGTGGCTCCAGAACACGAGGCCGATGGCGGCGCAAGTCTCGGCATAGGCCGTGGCGTTGGGGAGGTCGTAATCGGCGCCGAACGCTTCGCCTCGTCCCGTCGCCCCCACGCCGCCGGTGATGTAGAGCTTGCGCGAGCAGACGCTTTCCCAGAGGGCTCGGCAAGCGGCCAGCAGCGACGGGTCGGGCAGTTCCCGGGCCAGATCGGCCATCGCCGAGTAAAGGTACATGGCGCGAACCGCATGGCCGACGGCCTCGGTCTGCTCGCGCACGGGGAGGTGGGCCTGCCGGTTGTGGTAGCGCAGGGCTTTGTCGTCCGCCACCGGCTCGCCGCGCGCCCGCGCCTCGCGGTCGAAGTAGTAGGGGCGGCGCCCGCGGCGCTCCACAAACTCGCGGCTCATTTCCAGATAGCGCCGGTTCCCCGACGCATGATGGAGCTTCACCAGCGCCAGCTCGATCTCCTCGTGGCCGCTGTATCCCGGCAGCCGGCCTTCAGCATCGCCGAAGACCGTGTCGATGAAGTCGGCGGTGCGGCAAAGGGCGTCGAGGAGAAAGCGCTTGCCGGTGGCCTGGTGATGCGCCGTGGCCGCTTCCATCAGATGTCCGGCGCAGTAAAGCTCGTGGCTATCGCGCAGGTTGGTCCAGCGCTTGTCGGGCTCCACGGCCGTGAAATGCGTGTTGATGTAGCCGTCGGGCTGCTGCGCGGAGACGATCAGGCGCGCCAGCGCCTCCACCCGGGCTTCCAGGTCGGGGTCGGGGTGCGTGGCCAGGCTGTAGCAAGCGGCCTCCAGCCACTTGGCGACATCGGAGTCCCAGAAGATGTGCGGCATGTTGGGATCGCCGGGACGCCACTTCAGGCGAAAGGCGTCGATGCGGCCCGTTTCCTGACACCAGCGCCAGGCGGCAGGCAGTGTGGTCTCGCGGTTCACCCGCAGGCGCGGCGCCCAAAAGCTGTCGTCGATCACGACGGCGGTGAAAGGCACAGGTGTGAATCCCCTGGGTTCTGTTCGTGTCATGGTTCAAACGGTATCCACTCCCGTGTGCCTTTGTCAATCCTGATTCAGGGCGTTAGGCGTTAGGGGTTAGGC
>CAZQKI010000042.1:0-27795 GCA_964592855.1 uncultured Lentisphaerales bacterium | reverse complement strand
TCCCGCGCCGTCCTGTCTCTTCGCACCTGACGGGACGGCCCGGAGGACCGCCCTACGTCGAGAGTTCCCCCGATTCCTCGTTCCCTGCGGGCGAACCGCCATCCCCTACTCGTACACCTAGCAGCCTGTCGGACTTAGACGGGAATGCAACGAAAACGCCGAAACCATGGCAAACAACTGGGCCAGAAATCGATTCTTCGGCGGTGCGTGACCGATTGCCGGCGTGTTTTCGATTCCTGGCCCAGTTGTTTTCCTAAGTCCGACAGGCTGCTAGGCGAAAAAGCAAGCCGCTCCGACCTTCCATTTCACTACGGGCGAGGACGCCCGGCTCCAGATCACCTTTGTCGCGAGACGATTAGTAGCGCCCTTCAGGCTTCCAAACGGCGCGGTCCGATACGTCCCTCGCTGCTTTTGCGGACGCATCGATCCGGGCGCGAGCGGTAGAGCGGGACGCCTGCACCGCGACGCGCGCGGCGCAGGCAGGTTTCGGCCCGCTCAAAGTCAATCGAGGGCATATAAGGGAACCACCGATCACTGATTACTGACGACCGGTTACTAATGGAAAATGGAGAGAACCAACGGCCGTTTGTAGGTATATTGGTTTTCTGGGGTGGAAATCCGCGCGCCTCCACGCTTCTGTAGTGTGAAGGGCGGTCATGGCGACCGTCCACGACAACACAACAGAGGAGTGGAACATGAGCCTGAATCTGAATCAAGTCGTCCTGGCGGGCAATCTGACCCGCGACCCCGTGCTGCGCAAACTGCCGTCGGGAATGCCGGTGGCCGAGTTCGGTCTGGCCATCGACGACAAGTACACCGCCAAGGACGGCACGCTGGTCGAGCAGACCTGCTTTGTCGACATCGTCGTCTGGTCCAAGAGCGCCGAAAGCGCCCACACCTATCTGCACAAGGGGGACGGCCTCCTCCTGGAGGGCGTGCTGGCCTACGATTCCTGGCAGAACGACAAGGGCGAAAAGCGGAACCGGCTGCGCGTGCAGGCCCGGCGCCTCCACTTCGTCGGCGGTCGCCGGAAGGATGCGCCGCCGCAGGCCGCGGAACATGAACCCCAGGCCCCCGCGGGCGTCGGCGCGGTGACGGACGGCGATGATGCCATGCCGTTCTAACCCGATTATTCGTCATGAAACACAAACAGAGGTGAACAATGAACGAAACAACCCCCATGCAAAACCCCGCCGGCAAGTCCTATCCCGGGACGCTCTCCTTTTATCATCCCAATCTGAACGGGAACGGCAGCGCCGTGCAGTTCGAACTGAAACCGGCCATCGGCAACCGGGATGGCTGGTTCTTCATGGTCCTGGCGCCGCAGAAGACGCCCCTGACGCGCAATGCCGACGGCGCGCGTCAGGCGGCAACCTTCGATTGGGCGAGCCGGATGAACGTCAAGCTCGGGATCAACGACATCTGCAGCATGCTGCTGGTGCTGCGGGGCAAAATTGAACAGATCAACAACGGCAAAGGGCTGTTTCACGACACCCCGGAAGCTTCGACGGTGATCCATCTGCGCCGCGGCAAGGATCTGCCGGGATGCGGACTGGAAGTCTCTCGCAAGGCCAAACAGGAACAGGCCGAACCGGTCCGGATGCGGCTGATGCTGACGGAGGCCGAAGCGCTCGGGCTGGCCCTGGTCTTCGAGCAAGCCATGTTCCTCCTCGTCTACGGCTTCCTGACCCCCGATCAATTCGTTGCACATGTGGCGTAACCTGCGGCGAACGCCAATCTGGCGTGCATTTATGCGGTCTGAAGCGTGGTCGTGAGGTTTCTGCGCCTGCCCTCTCACCACGGAGACACGGAGACACGGAGAAGAGGTTGCGTGACTACGTGCCCGCCGGTGCAAGAATTGAATTCTGACGGAAATGCTGGTTCTCGGCGGGCACGCATTCACGCAACAACAGGAAAGGAGAGATTCATGCTTGAGGCGGATCTGACGGAAAAAATCATTGGGGCCGCCATTGAAGTTCACAAGCACTGGGGGCCTGGTTTGTACGAAGAAATTTACGAACGAAGCCTATATCACGAACTTCGCCTGCAGAAAGTGCCGTTCGCTTCACAAGTCAAACTTCCCCTGCTGTACAAAGGGGAGAGGGTTGGGGACGACTTGCGCCTGGACCTTATCATACAGGGTAAAGTGGTAGTGGAACTGAAGTCTGTCAAAACGTTTGAACCAGTTCACGAAGCACAACTGCTGACCTACATGAAGCTGACCAAATGCCGTGTTGGGTTGTTGATCAACTTCAATGTTCCGACCCTAAAATGTGGGATCAAACGCATGATCTTGTGAAGGGGCGTGTGAAGAGTGAATCCATCCACGGCCGTTCACCACGGAGACACGGAGACACGGAGCATGGGAGAGGAGGTTCACGCAACTTCAGGATTGGCTGACTGGCGGTTGCCGTTGAAGCAAGCGGGATAGCTGCCAATCCTGATTTTGCGTGAACACCTGGCAGGGAGCACGATCCATCCTGCACGCGCAACCTGCCTCTCCTCCGTGTCCCCGTGTCTCCGTGGTGAAATCCGCCGTGGAACTGCTCAGCGGGACGCGGCGAGCAGCAGCTTCTGCTGCTCGCGCTCGCGGCCGCCGCGCGCCACGAAGATGGGCGCGCCCGTCGCGGGGTCGAGCCCCGTGCAGTACATGGCGGTGGAGAGGGTCGACGGGGTGGGGGTGAAGATCTGGACCTGCTCGGGCAGCAGGTGCAGGTTGCGTTGGGCGAAGTCGCGCAAGCGGCGCATGTCGTCCTCGGTGGAACCGGGATGGGCCGCGATCAGGTAGTAGGTGAGGAACTGCGGCTTGCCCAGCCGGCGCGTGATGGCGTCGAAGCGCGCTTTGAATTGCAGCAGGCTGGAGGTGTCGGGCTTGCCCATGAGTTCGAGGACGCGGGGTTCGCTGTGCTCGGGGGCGAGCTTGAGCTGACCCGAGACATGATGGGTGGTCAGCGTCTCGAGATACGCCTCGCCGTTCCGCGCGTCGGCGACAACCAGGTCGTGGCGGATGCCCGATCCGACGAAGACATGGCGGACCCCCGGCAGGTTGCGGAGCCTTGTCAGAAGCCTCGTCAGCGGCGCATGGTCGGGCTTCAGGTTCGGACAACACGTCGGAAAAAGACAGCGGCGGTCGGCGCAGGCCCCCTGGTTCTGCAGCTTGCTGCAGGCGAAGCCGTACATGTTGGCGGTGGGGCCGCCGACGTCGCTGATGACTCCGCGGAAGCGGGGATGGCGGGTAAAGGCGGCGGCCTCTTCGAGAATGGCGGCTTCGCTCCGCGAGTTGACGCCCCGTCCCTGGTGGGCGGCAATGGCGCAGAAGTTGCACTCGCCGTAGCAGCCGCGGTGCGTGGTGATCGCGAAACGAACGGTCTCCAACCCGGTGATCGCCCCCTGGGCCGCGTCGAAAGGATGGGCTTCGCGCTGGAAGGGAAGGCGGTAGACGGCATTCAGCTCCTCGGTCCGCAGCGGTTCCGCGGGGGGATTCTGGACCAGCCAGCGTCGGTCGTGCCGCTGGGCGAGGGGTTTGGCGGTGTGCCAATCCTGATTGGCCAGGAAATCGAGGGTCATCCGCATGAAGGCGTGCCGCGCGTCGAGCGCGGCGGCGGGGCTTTCCGCCGTGACGGTCGGGGCGACCACCTCGTAGGCCGGCAGTTCAATCGCCCCCTCCGGAAGGGTTGCGGCAACGTGGCAGAGCCCGGGCAGATTCTGCCAGGGCTGTCCGTCGCGCAGCCGTGCGGCCAGTTCGCAGACCGTCCGTTCGCCCATGCCGTAGACGATGGCGTCGGCCTTGGCGTCGAGCAGGACCGACCGCCGGATGGTGTTGCTCCAGAAGTCGTAGTGCGCGATGCGCCGCAGACTGGCTTCGATGCCGCCCAGGATGATGGGGGCGCAGGGGCGGAAGGCGCGGCGGATCAGGTTGGCGTAGGCGATGCAGGCGCGGTCGGGCCGGCGGTTGTTGATGCCGCCCGGTGTGAAGTCGTCGCTCCGGCGGGGCTTGCCGGAGGCGGTGTAGTTCGCAACCATCGAATCGACGGATCCCGAGGATACACCCCAGAAGAGTCGGGGTGGTCCCAGGCGCTGAATGTCAGCCAGCGTCGCGACGGCGGGCTGTCCAATGATGCCCACGCGGAAACCCCGGGCTTCGAGGGCGCGTCCGACGAGGGCGATCCCGGAATACGGCGTGTCGACGTAGGCGTCGCCGCTGACGAGGATGACGTCGAGATCTTTCCATCCACGCGCGAGGAGTTCCTCTGGCGTGGTCGGCAGAAAGGATGATGGGGGGAGAGGCATGGGAGTCTGAGGGTGCGTGGTTACCGCGATTCGCCTTTGACGGTTTTCAGCAGCGCTTCGATTTCGCTGAGTTTTTCGTTCGTGGCGATGACGCCGGCATCGATCGCCTGCTGGGCCCGGGGGAAATCGAGCGTGAAGATGTCGCCGACAGCCGGCTGGATGAGAATGTCGGGGGGGTGCGTCGCCAGGCGGCTTTCCGTGACCTGGTTCTCGATGATCCGCAACGATTGGGTGAGGACATCGAAGATGGAGAGTTCCTTGTGTCGGGGCATCCACCTGCCGGCCAACGCATTCAGTGTCTTGGGCCGTCTGGGCAGGGCCGGCATGTGTTTCCGGATCCGCTCTGCGATCTCCGCAATCGGTTGGGAAGCCTCGCTGGCGCTCCGTCCGGCCGCAGGCGGAACGGGGCCAGGCTCGCCTGTACCGTGACGGAGGTTGACATCGACGGCGATGACGATTTCGGCTCCCATGTCCCGGAGGATGCTGATCGGCAGCGGGTTGACGAGGGAGCCGTCGACCAGGTCGCGCGAATGATGGCGTGCCGGCGTGAATACGCCCGGGATGGAGATGCTGGCGCGGATCGCCGCGACCAGGTCGCCGCTGGTGAAGACCTCCTCGGCATGGGAATGCAGATCGGTCGCGACGGCGGCAAAGGGACGGCTCAGCCGCTCGAATGTATCAAGATGGAGCACCGACCGCATGAAGTGCTCCACATTGTGCCCGGTCAAGAGCCCCGCCCGCGGGAACCCCATGTCGAACAGGAGCTTGGCTGTCTGCTTCCAGTCGAGGTGGCGGGAGAAATCTTCGAGCAGTTCGAGCTTGCCGGCCAGAAAGGCGGCGCCGACCAGCGCGCCGGCGCTGGTCCCGGCGATGCAATCCACGGGAATCCCGAGTTCCAGCAGACGTCGCAGGACGCCGACATGCGCCCAGCCGCGCGCACCACCCGCGCCAAGCGCCAGGCCGACGCGTGGCGGACGGTGAGCTTCTACAGACGGCGGTTGGTTTGTCGGGTGGTTGATCAAGCGTTCCGGCTAGGCTTTGAAATGTTTGAACTGCGGCAGATGCGCGCGGTTCTGCGCCAGCATGGCATTGACCATTTTGCGGATCTCCGCCAGCGAAAGAACGGCAGCCGTCAGCGGATCGGAGAGGATGGCCTGATAGACCTTGCGCGGATCCCCGGTCAGCGCGGCCTCGACGGCCAGCGTTTCGCAGGTGGCGTTCAGCGCGGTGAGCGGAATGACCTGGCGCGGCAGTTCGCCGACGTGGATCGGCTGAATCTGGCGCCGCGAGGCCAGCACGGGGATCTCGACGCAGCAGTCGCTCGGGAGGCTGGTGACATAGTTCCCGGTGTTCAGGACATTGCCGTTGAAGCGGAAGAGGCCGCCCCCGAGCCAGGCATCCATGATGCAGGAGGCGTACTCCCCGCCGCGCTTCAGCAGTTCGGCGCGCTGCTTGGGATTGTTCCAGCCAGGCTGGTTGATCCAGTCGCGGACGTCCTTCTGCCAATGGGTGCGTCCGCGATAGGCGTCCAGAATGTAGGCGTACTTGCCCGGGTTCCAGTTCGTTCCGTGCGTGCAGTACTTTTCAATCAGATCGCTGCGCTTGCGGAACCACCAGTTGTACTCGGAATTGTGTCCGCTGGACTCGGTGACGTAGTAGTCCAAAGCCATGAACATCTCGTTGCGGACCTGCTCGGCATTGTAGACCGCCGGATCCTTGCGCACCTTGTCGCGGAGGGTCGGATAGAGGTCCTTGCCCTTGTGCGTGAAGGAGAGGTACCAGGCCAGATGGTTGATCCCCGCACAGGTGTAGTCGACCTCGTCGTGAGGGACGCCCGCCCAGCCGGCCAGCATGTGCGCCGTCCCCTGGACGCTGTGGCAGAGTCCCGTGACGTTGACGCGGGTGGCCTTCTGCATCGCCTGGCAGAGCATCGCCATCGGGTTGGTGTAGTTGAGCATTACCGCGTTGGGACAAAGGGCCTCGATGTCCTTGCAGATCGCGAGCATCTCGGGGATGGTCCGCAAGGCGCGGAAGATGCCCGACGGGCCGCGCGTATCGCCCACGTTGATGTCGATGCCGTACGCCTTGGGAATCAGAATGTCGTGCTGCCAGACATCGACGTCGCCGCACAGAATCGTGGTCAGCACGGCATCGGCGTCCTTGAGGGCCTTCCGGCGGTCGGTCGTGGCCGAGATGCGGGCGGGATACTTGCCGGCCGACACGACGCGCAGGCAGGCCGCCTTGGCCATTCGCAGGCGGACGGGGTCGATGTCCACCAGAACGACATGGGCGTCGCGCATGGTGGGAAAGGTGAGACAGTCGCGCAGCAGTCCGCGGGTGAAACCGAGACTGCCGGCACCGATGAAGACGATCTTTGCGGGCATGGTTGTTCCTTGACTGAGGGTTGAAATGGAATGATACGCTTCCGCCTCCCGCGTGGAAAGCGTTTTCATGGCTATGAAGAATCGGCGGGTTTACGGATTCATCCGGCACTGGGACTTCGCATCCGATACCCCGTACCTGTACAATCCGTCGATCCTGGTGTTCATCTCCTACGAGGATGTGGCCTCGATCGGCTTGAAGGTGGACTATGCCCTGTCGAAAAACTTGCGCGGTATCATGTACTGGTCCATGGATGCGGACACCCGGAGCTCCCGGCTGCAGCGGCTGATCCGGGCCAAGCTGTATCCGCCAAGCATTGCCTCAATCGGTTGGGACTCCGCTGACGGCGGCGCGCCAGGCGTCGGGCTGTCATGGCACGCTGTAGCGGATCAGACGTATCACGTGTGGTGCACGACAAACCTGCTTCAAGACCGATGGATGCGCGCAACGTGGGTTGTGGACGAAACCGGCCAGACACGACCGGAAGTGGTCGGCGCGAACGACAGCGTGTACCTGATCGACTCCATGCGGGCCAGCCGGATGTTCTACCAGATCCGGCTGCCGTAAAATATATACGAGAACGAGGAGGGGGAGGCGTGAAGGTCAACGCAGGGCTGATAATGACCCGATTCTTCCGGCGAAACCGCAGAACTGCAGAATGTCCAACCACAGAATTTCGAAGGAGGAAAGCGGGGACGGGAGATTGAGTTTCAATCTGGAAATCAAGGAAAGCAGGAAATTGGCGAGTAAGTGGGGCGAATAAGTGGGGGCAAGTAAGTGGGGCGAGTGTAATTGCCCCAGCCCATCATCCCACGGGGATGGGAGCGACGAGGATCGGGACGAGAATTGGAACATGCGGCGCGGGGACATAAGTTCTTGGCCGGCAAGGAATCATTGTCCCGATCACTGATCTTCATCTTTGCCCCGATCAGGCAGAACCCAGCGCAAGCGAGTTTCTGCCACTCCGCCCGCCGGGCGGTACGCCTCCACCACTGCGGCCTGGCCCTCAACCGCTACGCTTATGCTCCAAGCGACTGCGGAACAAAGCCTTAAGCCTTCGTCCACAGATTCCCTGTCCCCGGCAGTGCATTGCGGCTTACAGAGTCTTTTTGCCTGCAGAAAACAACCTCTAACGCCATATTCTGGCCGGTATTCTTCCTTAATATATTCCATGTCAACATCATAGCGTGGCGAAGCCACGATATACTCGGTTCGCGGTGCAAACAGTCAGGCATGCACTGGGGCGTCCCAGGCGCCCAGCACATCCTCGCCCTGCGCTGCATCCATGCTAGCGGCCGTCTACACGACTTCTGGCACCACCGCCTCACAACCCGCACCAATTATCTCTCACGCGCGGCGTGAGCCGAAGAATTATGTCGGCCACCCGTCCAAAAGGGGTGCGTCCCCGTTTCACTGACTTGTCTGCCTGCGTCGGTCTTTCCAGGCCGGCACGGGGAGATCATTCACGCTTGTGGCGCAGTCGTGACGCCTCGAGAGACAGTTCGGTAACCTGCTCGATGAGGATTCTGAACTTCTTGTGAGTCTCGACCTCCCGCCTGACGGCGGCGAGGTTTTCCGGGCGGACATACTCCGAGCGGCTTTTGCCCTTGTGCGTGTAGCTGAGCTGGTGGAACGGCGTTTTTTTTTCCGCCGGGTTGCGGTACTGCACCGTCAGCGTCCCCGGACGCATCGCGCCGAGATTCGCCACGTTCGCGAGCAGCGCGTTGATTTTTTTCTCTTTCTGTTCAAGTTCCGTTGACATGGGTGTTCCTTTCGCGCATAATAGTAGCATTGCAATGCTACTATGTCAACACGAAAGGAAAGCACTGTGGAAAAAGACGCAGAGAAGGAGCGGGTCAGTCCGTTGGCAGGGACGGAGCGAGCATTCTTCGAGGGCCGCAGGGAAGAACTGCGGACGGAGTACGAGGCAGGCATCCAGGGGCTGGTGGACGCATTGGAGGCGTCGTCGGGCGCGGTCGCGGCGCTTGCGAAGAAACGATTCAGGCCGGTTCGCTTCGCCACGTTCTTCGGGAAGGTCGTCCTGCGGTGCAGGGAAGGCGTCGGCGGGGACGGGCACTGGACGTGCCCCGTCCTCGCGCACCTCGGGCTCAGGCCGAACCAACGCTACTCGCCGGACATGGAGCGACGCATGGCGGTACTGGCCACGGAAACGCTCAGCTACGAGAAGGCCAGCGTGGCGGGGGACGAGGCGGCCTGGATCACCTGCAGCGACGGCGCCGTACACGCGACCGTCGCACGTCTCGGCGAGACCGCCGCGAGCGCATCGCCGGAAGGGCCTTGCGCCGGGGCCGCAGAACCGGATGACACGCTCATCGTCATGGCCGACGGCTGGAATGCGCGGCACCGGGGACAGAACTGGGGCCGGAACAAGGGAAACCGGAATCTGCCGGAGCGCGTGCATTGGTACGAGATCCGTTCGGCGGTCCTCTTCAAACTCTCCGCGCTGCTGGCGGTCAGCGGCAAGCGCAAGGCCATCATGGAGAAGCATGTCGTAGCCGTTCCGGCGGAAACCACCCCTTACGACTTTGGACTCCTCCTGCACCGGGAGGCGGTGCGCATGGGTCTGCTGCGGGCGAAGCACGTCTTCTTCGTCATGGACGGCGGCGTTTGGCTCTGGAATCTCTACAAGGACCGCTTCGAAAAATGCTCCAAGGCCATGCTGGACTTCTACCATCTCAGCCAGCACCTCCATGCCCTCGGCGGAGCGCTCCATGGCACGGGTTCCGCCCAGGCGGTGGCGTGGTGCGGGAGGATCCTCCACGACCTCAAGCACAAGTCCCCGAAGCGTCTGTTCAAAAAGCTGGATGATCTGCTACAGGAGCCGCCCTCTGATGACCCGGCGGTGGCAGAGGCCATCCGCGAGCAGAACGCCTACTTCAGAAACCACGCCGCGCACATGGACTACGCCACGAACGCCACCCTTGGCGTTCCCATCGGCAGCGGCTCCGTCGAGTCCCTCTGCTCGCAGTTCCAGAACCGCCTCAAACGGACAGGCCAGTTCTGGACCAAGGAGGGCTTCGCCGCCCTCCTTCGCATCATCGTCAGGAGATGGAACGGTGAACTCGACTCCCTCTGGCTGGCGACCGCCGCCTGAATCAAGTCAGTGAAACGGGGATGCGCCCTTTACATTCCCGGGAACAACAGGACTTGCGCAATGCAGATCGCGGAACGTATCATGTCCCTGTTCCGTGCGTCGGCTGACGGCCTATTGCCGCCACAGTTGAAAGTTCAGCGTTGAGCGTTAAACGTTAAGCGTTGGCCAGCGGCCGCCCGTTGTATCAAGTGAAAGTTAAGCGTTTACTCCAATCCGACCGCAACGTGTTGCATTACCAGAGAAGGTGCGTCAAGCAATGACTTGCCAGATGACAACCGATTCGATGTCTGAAGCCGGGGCGCTCGACTGGCTGGGTTTTCCCTGCCGGTTCTCGCGTCCCACCTGCAGCGCCGCCGTTCCGAAGGGCACCCCCGCGGCTCCGCTCGGCGCCTGGATGAGCCCCAAGGGCGATGCGACCACCACGGAAGCGTCCGAGGCCTGGCTCTGGACCGATGCGGAGCGCCTGCATCTGCGGGTGCGATGCCACACGGCGGCCATGGACCGTGTCCGGGAGCTTGCCGCGCGGCAGGTGCCATACCCCCGCGACGCATGGGGGGACGACGCCATCGAGGTGCAAATCGATGTCGGTCGCACGCAATCCCGCTATTGTCACTTCATTCTGCCGCCCAACGGGATACCCGTCACCCTCGCCGGTTTCAACAACCGGCAGGAGCAGGGATGGCATCCCGCCTTCGACTTCCGCGTCTCGCTCGAGCCGGGCGCTTGGGTTGTCGAGGCCGCGTTTCCGTTCGCGATCCTGGGCTCCCCGCCGGCTGCCGGAGCAGTCTGGGGCTTCAACCTGATCAGGACCAACCCCTCCGAACCCGGCCAATACGTGCAGTGGGCGCCGACCCTCGGGGACGCGCTGCGCCCCGAGCTCTTCGGCGAAATCCGGTTCGGGGGTTCCCTATCCGACCGCGCGGTGGAGATCGCCGCCTTCGCAAGCCATGCCGCGCGCCGCAAGGCGTACTTTCTCGCGTCGATCAACGGCCTGACGCCCGCGGACGCGCTCCGCGCCCTCGGCATGCCCGACTGGCGCACCTGGGGTGAGCACCTCGCGCAGCGCGCGGCACCGCTCCCCATACGCTGGGAGGGCATCCTCCCGGGGCCGGAGGGAATCCCTGCTTCCGACCGTGCCCTCGTCATGGACCTGGCGGCAACGCTCGCGGACAAGATCGCCGGCTGGTCCGCCGATCCGCCGGCCCCCGCCGCCTTCGCGGCCGAGGCGTTCGAGAACCTGGGCGACGCCTACCTGCTGACGGGCGACCGGCGCTACGTCGAGGCCTTCGAGCGGGGGATCGCCATCCACGGCCGGGTGGTCCGGCAGATCCTCGCCGGGCTCACAGACCCGCACGCGCGCCATCACACATCCAATCCGTATCACGATGCGCAGATCACCCGCGCGGAGATGCTGGCCTACACCTATCTCGTGATGAGACAGGCCGGCCTTTCGGCGGATACGCATGCGACGATGATGTGGACGATCCTCCGCGGCGGAAGGTTCGCCGCCTTCAACATCAGCACAGCCTACAACTACGGCAATCATCAGGTTTACGAGAGCGCCGGGCTGGCGACCGTCGCCGCGCTGTTCCCCGAATTCCTCGAGAGCGACGAATGGGCGCGCACGGCCTCACGCGCGATTCGCCTGCACCTCGAACGCGAAGTATACCCCGACGGCGCCTACAGGGAGCGCTGCGGTTACCACCAGGTGGCGGTGACCTTCACGATGCAGGCCATCGCGACCATCCGCGCCAACGGGCTCGAGGTCCGCTTCCCTGAGCTGGCGTCTCCGGAGATGACCTCCACGCTCGAGCACATGCAACATTGGGTTCTGCTGCTGACCGCGCCCGACGGTATATTCCCCGCGTTTGGCGACACCGGCTCGTACATGCAGTTGTGCTTCCTCCGGCGAGGCGCCATCGTGTTCGGCCGGACCGACCTGGCCTGGCCCCTCCGGCAGCTTGCGCCGGCGATGGTTCCGGCCGGCATCGAGCCCCGCGAACCCGAGCCGCCGGGCTCCGTCGCCCTCGACTCCGGGTTCACGGTCCTGCGCGACGGATGGAGCCCGTCCGACTTCTACATGGCCATCGACCACGGGCCCCTCGGAGGTCAGCACAGCCATATCGACACCCTCGGCTTCGTCGCCACCGCGCACGGGCGCCCCGTCGCGCTCGACGCGGGGATCGGCACCAGCTACGAGGATCCCCGCTACGTCCGCTGGTTCCGGTCCCTGCGCGCGCACAACGTCGTCGCTATCGACGACGTCGAAACCGAGAAGGTCGCCGAGCGGACTTCCTGGACGCCCGGACGGGAAATGGACATCCTGAGCGCGCGCAGCCGCGCCTACGAACACGCCCTCGGGATCGTTCACGACCGGACATTCTATTTCATCAAAGGGGTGGGGTGGCTCATCCACGACCGGCTGGTTGCGTCAGGGCCGTCCGGCCTGGCCGGTCGGAAAATCGACTGGCTTCTGCACACGCCCTACGCCATCGTCCCGTCGGGTCCCGGCGAACTGCACGGCGAGGAAGCGGGTGGGGGACTCCTGGTGGTAGCCGGCAACCCCGCCGACCTCGAGTCTCCGCTCATCGAGAGGCGGCCCGCGGCGATGGCCTCACCCGGGGAGTTGGCCATGCGTCAGTGGGATGCGGCCCGTCTCCGGCAGGTGTCCAGGAAGTCCACGCCAGAAATCGCGAGTCTCGCCTGGCGCCGGAAGCCCGTATCAGGACCCGTTTGCGAGTTCGCCATGCTTCTGCTGCCCTACCGCGGCGCGCCCCCGCGCGTGTCCCTGGCGCCCGTCGCGGAAGGTTGGGTGCTCCAGCTTGATCTCGCTCAACAAAATAGACAGCCCGCCAACTTCTTGTTCACACGCCGTATCTAATTTTTTATCATAGCCGTAATCGGTTAGTGACAGGGGGGGCGAAGAAAGCGCATGGATGAGCGGTCAAAAGAAATATGGCGCTACGATACCGGTGTGCAAGGAATACCGGTTCTTGAACCCGACCCCGGCCTGAAGGCCGTAGCTTGCTTCCGGCTGAAGCCGGGACTCCGACCTTGGCGGCTGCCTGGAAAAAACACTCGCGCACCCAATCCCTCTGCCGGAGTTCCGCCTTCAGGCGGAAGCGAGTCAGGGGCTTCAGCCCCGGCTTCAACATCAGGTCCGCCTGTCTAGATTCGCCCTCTCCGCAAGCACTTCTTTCGCACACCCCCTGTCACTAACCGATTACATCATAGCCATGTCTTGTCCGTTTGTTCTGTGCGAGGGTGCGTGAGTGTGTGGGTGTGTGAGGAAGAACAAGAGCGTTTCGTCACGACTGTCAATTCTCGATCTTCCCACATACCCACTCACTCACCCACCCACTCACCCACATACTCACACACATCGACGGGCCAGACGGTTCGCTACGTTTTACGCAGATGACGTAAAGAACGCACCGGGCGCACATCCCACTATTCCTTGTCGTAATACCCCGCCATTCCACCCCAGCTCGACGCTTCTTCCCGCTGCAGCCAGTGATAGTTGGCGATGTATTGCCCTTCAATATTCCGACGGAAGGTTCCCAGTTCGTCGAGCCGTGCGCGGCGTTGCTCGGCGGGGACGGTTGCATCAGCAAAGGCGGCAGCGACGCCGGCGCACAGGCGGGCGTGAGTCAAACCCTCGCGCAGGAAGTCGACGCGGGCGCGATAGGTGCCCATCGGATCGTTCGCCACGGCGGCCCTGGCCCGGGCGAGGATGGCCTCGCCTCCCGTGAACGCGGCGGGAGGATACAGCTCGTGAGCCATTCGCGGAAAGGTCGCCAGTTCATGCACGCCATACCGGATCAGCAGGGCTTCGAGGCCGTTCAACGTTCCCGTCGTGTGCCGCTCCCAGTAGTTGAAGTATTCCCGCACCAGCGGCGCCGCGGGACCGAAGGCCGTATAATATTCCCCGAGCAAGTTCTCGACGGGTTCACCGGGCCGGGTGTGCAGGCGGAAGAGCAGGTACAACATCGGTCCCTGCGCGGCCCACTGGCCGAGCAGCGAGTCGAAGTCGGTGCCCTTGAGCCCGTTGGCCGCGTAATGCTGGAATACCTCGGCGTATTGATGGCTGTACAGGTGTGGCATCGCGTAGCCGTTGAAGGTGTGGTTGGGCCGGTAGTACAGGGTGGCGCCGGTGGCGCGCCAGCGGTCCCACTGCTGCATCACCCACTTCTGCTCCTCCAGGTAGCGCGGGAAGAACCAGGCGCGATGGCCGCCGGGCGGATACACCGTGGGCGTCAGGTTGTCGCCGGGGGCCGGTACCGGGGTGTGCGGCATCCACGGACAAAAGGCGAGAATGATGCGGGGGTTCAGTTCGATGTTCGCTTTCGGGGCGGCGAAGTAGTGCGAGTAGGCGAACGCGCTCACCACCACGTTGGTCTCCACTTCCCGCAGCTTCTCGTACATCGTTTTCCAGAAGCGGGCATAGCGGGCGCCGCCGGGATGCTGCATCGAGCTGCGCACATAGCGGGGCATCGCCTTCAACTCCGCTTCGCTCGGGATCGGATCGTCCCAGGCCCGGCAGGCTTCGCAGGCGCACATGGCGTGCACGTCGTTCTCGCCGATCGATAGCATCGGCGGCCGCTCGGGATGCAGCTTCCGCTCCTCGGCGAACCGGCGGACGATCTCCTCCTGAAAACCGGGATTGGTGAGGCACATCGCCACCCGGGCGCCCGAGGCGTCGCCCGGCCCGCGGGTGCCGTCCGCGCGGAGCTGGAACCACTCGGGGTGCTGCTCCCCGTATTGCTTCCACCAACTGGTGAAGGAATGGCCCGACCGGTAGGGGCTGGGCTCTTGTGACCGGCCCATGCGGTGACGGCGCATGAAGATCCGCTCCGCCTCCAGGTAGCGCAGCCGCCCCGCTTCGGTGAATCCGCAGCGCGGGTTGTTGTCCCGCGTGGTCGGTCGCAGGCGCCTGATCTCAAATGGCGGTGTGATGCGCCGGTCCATCTCCCTGATGACCACGCCATCGCACTTCGGTACCTGCGTGCCCAGCTCGCCGGGCCACAGCCAGCGTACGCCCATTTCGCCCTCCAGCAGTTCGTAGACCCCCCACAGTGTACCGGCCCAGATGGTGGTCTCGCTCAGCGGCTCGCCGGGACCGTCGTGTCCCGCGATGAACAGTGCGTTGCCCGCCGTCCGCAGCACGGCCACTTCTGGCGGCAGCGCATCCAGGTCGATCCCGGCCTTGCGCGCGGCCAGGGTGGCACCCAGATAGATCCGGCCTGCCGGCTCCGCCGGCACCTCCGACTCGCGCACCACGCCCAGGCGGACGCCGGTCGCCAGCTCGACATGGTACACCAGCTCGCGGGCGGCATACGCCGCAAGCGGGGTCGGCTCGTCCGCCGTCACCACCACCGCGCGCGCGGCCCGTCCCTCGACAAGCGCGACGTTCCCCCGCGCCATGCAGACCAGGCCCGTGAGCAGCAGGACAGCCCCGATGAGATAGCTACCACTCGTTTTCATTCAGTCCCTTTCAAGCCAAGAATTTGTCTCGCACGCCCGGTGTTCGACTATAGACAAAACGCGCCGCGACCGCAACCGGAACGAACCGCAGATTTAAGAATCATGAGTTCCGAATCATGAAGGTAAGACTGCTCAGTAGTGTGAATCCGTGCGATTATCACAGTCAGGCGGGCGATTGACTTCGATATTCTGCGGTTCATTATTCGGCAATCTGCGGTTTTGTTTTCGATTATGATGCGTTTGCCCTGCGCCCGTTCCCCTGGGCGCTCGTAAAGGAAGCAACCGTATGGATTCAGGACACGATTTGGGGGAACGGGCGGCCTCGCCCGTTGAAGCGGCGTAAAGAATGCGAACAACCCCTGTGAAACGCTCGGCCCAACCTGCCAAGCCGTACCGCCACACTTAACCGTCACACTTAACCGCCACACTTAACCGCTACACTTATCCGCCACGCTTAACCGCCACGTTTAACCGGATACTCGACCGTAACCCAGGCCTGAAGGCCTTCGCTTGCTTCCGGCTGAAGCCGGGACTCCGGCCTCGACGTCTGCCATGGAAACCAACGGCGGCGCACCCGCCACACCTTGCCGGAGTCCCGCCTTCAGGCGGAAGCTTGTCAGGGGCTTCAGCCCCGGTTTCAGGGCTTCATACGCCATTCTGCTCGGCGCCATGCACACCTCTCGTATGCTCCTCGGCCCCCCCGACAAAGCTCAAGACAAAGCTCGCGACAAAGCTTTTGGAATAACCAGACGGCAGCAGTGCTGCGGCTCTGCAAGTCTCATCCTCGATCCAACTGGCGGCCTCTGGTCGCCAGCGGCTTGCCTGACCCCTGAACCCTGTTCCCTGACCCCTGAACCCTGCTTCCTGAACCCTCGGCCCCCTCGGTGCGCACAACGCCGTGCTTGACCTCATCCGTCCGCATTTGACACACTTCCCCCCATGAACGCGCGCTTTCATGCCGCCCCGGCCCACCAACCTTCCGCGCCCCGCACCAAGCAATTGCTTTCCCTGTTTCGTTGAATGGAGTTCAATAGATGCAAAAATCGATCAACGCCTGGTCTGTCGAGAAAACCCTTGATTTCGAAGCGATGTTTACGCAGGTCAAGGCGGCCGGTTTTGACGGAATCGAGCTTAATCTCGACAACGAAAACAGCTCGGCCCATTCCCTCACCTTTTCAACATCCCCGGAAGCTCTTGCCAAAGTAAAAACGCTTTCCGAAAAATTCAATCTGCCTGTCGTCAGCATTTCCACTTCGCTTTTCGGAGCGACGATGGGTAGCGCCGATCCTGACAAACGAGCGGTCGCCATGAAGGTTGTGAGGCGGCAGCTTGAAATCGCCAAAACCCTGGGGGCAACCGGGATTCTCGTCGTTCCGGGCGGTCTCTCCGACGATGTCAGCCTGAGAACCGCGCGGGAAAACTGCATGCAAACGCTTGGCGCGCTGAAAGCCGATATCGAAGCGATCGGGATTTTTGTCGGCGTAGAAAATGTCTGGAATCGTTTTTTCACATCGCCTTATGACATGAGTGGATTCATTGATGAACTGGGTTCCAGGTCCATCGGCGCCTATTTTGATGTGGGCAATGTGGTTGAGTTTTCAGATCCCGAAAACTGGATCGATATTCTTGGCCGCAGAATAGGCAAAATCCATGTCAAGGATTTCAAGCGCAGGCAGGGCGCGTATTCGGGGGGCGAGTGGGTCGACCTGCTTGCCGGCAGTGTCAACTGGCGCAAGGTTGTGCCCGCGCTGAAAGCGGCTGGTTTTGACGGGTATCTCACCGCCGAGGTGGGCAAAAGCCAACCCGAACAATCGGGTGCCGATTTTTATGCAATGGTTGCGGCCCAGCTTGCTGCAATAATCGAGATGGGGGATCAATAATGAAGAAACTGGCAATGATCGGCTGCGGCGGGATAGGAAACTACCATCTGCAGCATTTGGTGCAGTTCTCCGATCGCGTTGAACTGGCTGGTTTTTGCGACCTGATTCCAGAAAGGGCCGAAAAGTTCTGCGAAATTGCCGGCCGCGGCAAGGCCTTTTCCGATTTTAAGGTGATGTATGATGAAATCAAGCCGGATCTGGTTTTTATCTGCGTGCCCCCGTATTGCCACGGCGAGATTGAATTCGACACCATCCGCAGAGGCATTCATTTCTTTGTTGAAAAACCGATTTCCCTCGATATTGAATTTTCAAAGAAGGTAGCCGCCCAGGTCAAGGCAAAGGGGCTGATTACGGCTGTCGGATTTCAGTGCCGGTACGGAACCATTGTTGAGCCGTCCCGGACGTTCATTCGGGAAAATGAGATCGTTCTTGTCGAGGCGTCCCGGATCGGTGGGGTTCCGAATGTCCCGTGGTGGCTGAACAAGGCAAAATCCGGAGGCATGCTTGTCGAGTCAACGATTCATCAGCTTGACATCATCCGCTACCTGTTCGATGAGCCGGAACTGGTTTTCACGCTGGGCTCAAGAGGCTGGGTTAAGCAGGAGGGTTACGACACCGACGATATTACGACAACCACGATCAAATTCAGAAACGGCGCGCTGGGTGTGCTTTCATCGGGCTGCTACGCCCGGGAGGGCGCGAGCTTTGAAAGCAAGATAACCTTCAGCGCGAAGGACAAGCGCGCGGTGCACAAGATTATTTCGTCGCTTGAGATTTTTGAAAAGGCCAAGGCTGTCGCCGAAGGGGACGCCGCGTATGTGATCAAGGGTGACGGTGCGTTGAGCAAGTCGGCGGGAATCACAACCTATCGGCAGGAAGGCGATGCCGGCATCCCGTGCGACCGCACCTTTGTGGATGCGGTGATCAGCGGAGATGGCTCGAAAATCCGTTCACCCTACGAAGACGGCTTGAAATCATTGATTTTTGCCCTCGCTTGCAACCAATCCATGGCCACCGGGCTTCCTGTAAAAATAAGCTATTGATTGTAGCTAAGGCCCGGCCTCGCCTTCTCTTATCGTCCCTCCTGTGTGGCGCCTCTGCGCCTCCGCCGTTTCGTTGCACGGCATCGACACCTATTTCCCGAGCTGGTATTGGAATATTTGCGATGCCCGGTGGTAGGGTTATACCCCATTTTGCAGGGGCAGCTTTTGGATTAATGTCAAAATGTTGATACAGGCGAACCGTCGGGGATTGGCATGAGCGCATAGTAATGTTGATCCCCCTTGATGCAATTGAAGGTAACGTTATGGGGGCGAACTATTCGAACATTGGCGCGAAGCCGCGCCTGCCACTGCATCTCGCGATGCTTCTGGTTGCGGCCGGATGCGCGGTTCTGTGGCTTGGGCTGCAGTTCGATGCCCTGAGCGAGGAATTTCACCACTTCTGGTCTCACGACAGTCGATTGATCGTGCTGGCCGGAGAGATCGTGCATCTGGACGAAGTCCTGACCATGTCGGCTCGCATGGCCGCTGCAACCGGCGATCCGGCGTGGGAAGTCCGGTACCGCCGAATTGAACCGCAATTGGACGCCGCATTTCAGGAGGGTCTCCGCCTTGAACCCAAGGGTGTTGGCGACTTCATTGCGCTAACCGACGCGGCCAACCGCCGCCTGGTGGCGTTGGAAAAGAATGCATTCGAGCGGGTCCGCGCCGGAGATAGGACCGCGGCCGCGGACATCCTTGCCGGCGCCGAGTACGAGCGCCTGAAGCTGGCGTATGCCGAAGGCGCGCGGGAACTCGCGTCTACGCTCGACGCGCATGCAACGTTTGTGCGCCAGACGCTGCGCAGACGCGTGGCAATGGTTTTCGCCGCTCTGGCCGTCGCGCTGCTGGTGCCGGCCTTCTTCCTGATCGCCCTCTTGCGCACAAACCAGCAGCGCGCGCAGGCTGAAGAGGGGGAAAGACGGGCCACGGAACTAACAAGGCAGGCGGCGGCGACACGAACCGCCGAGGAGCGGTTTCGTGTCCTCTTTGAAAGCTCACGGGATGCGATCATGACGATTGAACCGCCGTTCTGGCAATTCACCTCATGCAACCGCGCGTGTGTTGAACTGTTTGGCGGCCGGGATGAAGCCCGTTTCCTGTCGCTGGGTCCCTTGGACGTGTCGCCTGAGCTGCAGCCGGATGGACGGAAATCCGCCGAGAAAGCGCCGGAGACAATCGCAAAGGCCTTGCAGGATGGCAGCAACTACTTTGAATGGACGCACAAACGGGCCGACGGAGAGGTGTTTCCGACCACGGTATTGATGACACGTGTTCAGATCGACGACAAGTGCTTCGTGCAAGCGACGGTGCGCGATATCACGGCGGAGAAGGAATCCAGCCGGAAATTGCAGCAGGCACATGCACAACTCCTGGTGATTCTATCTCACGCTCCTTTTGGAGTGGCCGTAATCGGGCGTGATCGGGTCATTCGCTGGGTGAACGAGTATGCGTGCAAACTGGCCGCCGTTGACAACGTGGAGGCGATGGTGGGCAAGCAATGCGGCGAATACCTGTGCCCGGCTTCGCCGCATGAGTGTCCGATCCTGGACAAGCATCAGGTGATCGACAATTCGGAGCGACGCCTTCGCCGTCACGACGGCATGGAAATCCCGATCCTGAAGACCGTGGACGAGATCGAGCTGAACAGCGAACTGGTCTTGCTCGAGACGTTCGTGGACATCAGCGATCGCAAAAAAGCGGACGCCGAGATTATCGAGACCCATCGCAGGTTGGAGCAGGCATCCACCCTCGCCAGGCAAATGGCGGTGGAAGCGGAGAAGGCCAATGCCGCCAAGAGCGAGTTCCTGGCCAACATGAGCCACGAAATCCGCACCCCCATGAACGGCGTTATCGGGATGTGCGGTCTTTTGTTGGAAACCGAATTGACGGACGGGCAGCGCGAATTCGCGGAAACCGTCCGGGCCAGCGCCGACTCGCTGCTCGCGATTATCAATGAGATTCTCGACTTCTCCAAGATTGAAGCCGGGAAGATGGAGATTGAGCAGGTGGACTTCTCCCTGCGTGCCATTGTCGAGGAGGCGGTGGATATGGTGGCCGTTCGGGCGCGCGAGAAGGGACTGGAAATCGTCATCGCGATCAATCCGGCCGTTGCCGACGACGTGGTTTCGGACCCCACGCGCCTTCGCCAGGTTCTGGTGAACCTGGCCGGTAATGCCGTCAAGTTCACCGCAACGGGCGAAATCGTTGTTCGTGTTGAGATCGAGGCGGACCGCGCGACCGAGACCGTGTTGCGCTTTTCCGTCAGCGACACGGGAATTGGCATCCCGGCGGACCACCTGCCACGGCTCTTCTCGTCCTTCACACAGGCGGATGGATCGACGACGCGCCAGTATGGCGGCACGGGCCTTGGTCTGGCCATCTCGAAAAGCGTTGTCGAGATGATGGGCGGCAAGATCGGTGTGGACAGCGAGCCGGGCAGAGGCTCCATGTTCTGGTTCACCTTGCCATTGCACAAGGCGGCATCTCCGGCCGAAGCCCGGCATGCGTCCGTTGAGACCATCGCGGGCAAGCGGGTCCTGATCGTCGACGACAATGCCACGAATCGCCGCGTCCTGGTCCTGCAAATGAAGGCATGGCACGCGTGTGGCGTCGAGGCATCCGGTGGCCCCGAGGCCCTGGCCACCTTGCGCGCGGCGGCCCATGTCGGTGCGCCATTCGACCTCGCGCTCGTGGACATGCAGATGCCGGTAATGGACGGGGCCACGTTCGCTCAAGCGGTAGCCGCGGACGCGGCACTGTCCCGCACACTTCTCATTCTGATGACCTCGATGCCGCGCCCGGGAGAGACGGACCGCATGAAAGCGCTTGGCTTTGAGGCCGTACTCATTAAGCCGGTAAAATCGTCTAAGCTCTATGACCACATTGCCGATGCGCTGAACGGCCAGGTCGCCCGCGTGATTGCGCCTGCGAACGTGGTGAAGGGGCCGCCGTCCGGCGGACCCCTCGAGTCCGCGCGCCGGTTGCGCCTGTTGGTCGCGGAGGACAACAAGGTAAATCAGATGGTTGCCCTCAAGATACTGGAGAAGATGGGGCACTGTGCGGATGCCGTGGCCAACGGCCTGGAGGCGCTGCAATTGCTTCGGTCCATTCCCTATGACGTCGTGCTGATGGACGTGCAGATGCCGGAAATGGATGGCCTCGAAGCCACACGAAGGATCCGCGACCCTCAGTCCGACGTGCGTAATCATGAGATCCCCATCATCGCACTGACGGCGCATGCGATGGAGGATGACAGGAAACGATGTCTCGCCAGTGGTATGAGCGACTATGTGTCGAAGCCCATCGCTCCGGCCGAGCTCTCCGCAGCCCTGGCTCGCGCGATGCGCATCGAGGGGAAGCAACAGTCCGGTTCGCGACGGGAGTGTAATCCATGAATGAGTCCCATCGTAACAGCATGTTTCTGGCCACCGTGCGCTCGCTGCTGAGCATGCACGACGCCGAGCGGTCCCTGGCGATGGGCATCCGCAAGGCCGATGCAGTCAACGACGCCAAGACGCACGTTCGGGTTGTAGATGCGGAGTCACCGGCGCAACCTGTTGAGACGGCCGGCGCGCAAGAGGCGGCCGTTTTTGACGTTGCCGATCTGTGCGATCGCCTGGGCGGGGACCGCGAGGCGGTGCGCGATATTCTCAACCTGTTTCTCGCGGATGTGCAGACCGACGTCGATCAGCTTGATCGAGGCGCACGCGAACGGGACACGCAACAGGTCATGCGCCAGGCCCATTCGCTTAAGGGCACCCTGGCTAACGTGGGCGCGGTTGCTGCACAGCGCGCCGCCGCGGCCCTTGAAGTTGCGGGGAAGCGGGAGGACTGGTCCGCCATGCGGTCAGGGATCGACGATCTCAAATCGGCGATTGCCTCGGCACGGCACGCCATCCGCGAAGCGGCGGATCGACTGACGGACGAACTTGAAAGCTCCGAAGGAACGAAGCGAAATACGGAGATGGCCGGGCTCAAGGGACCTGCCGCGCCGCGCCAAACGGCGACCGGACCTGTCCGCGCGATCATCTGCGACGACTCCGTCGCCATGCGGCACTCCCTGATACGCATGTTGGAGGGGTTTCCGGTCGAGGTTGTCGGACAAGCCGGGAACCCGGACGAAGCCTTTCGATTGGCCGACAAGCTCTTGCCCGAACTGGTCTTCCTCGATGTTGTGATGCCCGGAGGCTCCGGGATCGATGTCCTGCGCAGGCTCCGCGCGCCCCCGCATCCGCCGATGGTTGTCATGCTCTCGTCCGTTGCGGAGCGCGCAACCGTCGTCGAGTGTCGGCAGCTCGGTGCAGCCGACTACCTGTTGAAACCGTTCGATGCTACCACGCTGAAAGCATGTATCGAGCGGGTCCACGTCAAATTGAGGGGAAAATGACCATGGGACCGTGTCCTGCCTGCGGCGCTGAGTATGCCGACGTGCGAGCCTACTGCGGCAAATGCGGCTTTGCCGTTGGCCGCCCATGCGGACAGTGCGGCGCAACCGTACCTATCGAGGATGCCTTCTGCCTGCGGTGCGGAAAGGTCAGAGCGGAGCACGGAGTCAGCCGCCCCGCCGCGGACCCGGTGACCGGGCGCGCCGACGTTTCTCCGGGCGCACCGGACTTTCTGGCCGAAGTCGAGAAAGATCGAGCTCGTTTCGCGCGATTGGCGCCCAGGCTCGGGCAGCAGGATATCACGCGGATTTTTAACGCGTCGGAATCCGAGGATGTCAATGGCTGATCGGGAAGTTCGGAAGACATTCATCGAATTTCTCGTCGCCGAGGGACTCGTGACCGATGTGGCGTTGCGCGCGCTTCCGCCGCAAGCCGTCGGGTTGACGGCCGAACGACTCGCGGAGATGCTTCCCGAAAATGGCGTCTTGACCGAGGAAGACGCCACCCGTGCGCTCGCCGCGTTTCTCGGGTTTCCCTATGTTGACCTGGCGAACACCAACTTTGATCCTTCGGTTGCGGCATCCGTCTCTCCCGAGTTCGCGCGGTGCCACGCACTCGTGCCGTTCCTGCGCGTTGGGGACGAAGTCTCCGTCGCCTTCGCGGAGGTCGATCCGTCCGTTCTCGGCGACCTCGCCCATATGTTGGGCGGCCAGACGCACGTCCACATCGCATCGCGGTCCCAGATTCTCAAGGCGATCGAGTTGCAGCAGTTCACCTGTGATCTCGATCGTTCCGCCGCTGCGGCGGGAGACGGGGTTGCCGGCGGAAGCGCGGCGATGGTCGAGCTGGTGGATGCTGTTTTGCTCCAGGCTTTGAAGGCGAGGGCAAGCGACGTACATATCGAACCCCAGGAACATTTTGTGCGGGTTCGCTACCGCGTAGACGGACTGCTCCGCGAGATTCGACGTCTGCCGAAGCGCATCGAGCGTTCCCTCGTCTCGCGGCTGAAAGTGATGGCCGACATGGACATCGCGGAAACGCGGCAGCCGCAAGACAGCCGGCTTTCCGTGACGCTGCATTCGTTTCAGTACGACTTCCGCGTGTCCACCGCCCCCTCGTTGTATGGAGAAAAGGTTGTCCTTCGGGCGCTTAACGAGAGCGGCTCGCCGCCCTCGATCGACCGCATGTTGTTCGCCGAGACCATTGAGGATGGGGTTCGCAATCTGATCGGCCTGCCCAACGGCATTGTGCTGGTAACCGGGCCCACCGGCAGCGGAAAGACCACGACCTGCCACGCCCTGCTCAAGACGCTCGCGGTCATGGATCGCAACATCGTAACGATCGAAAACCCGATCGAGTACAAACTGCCCCTCGCCACGCAGATTCAGGTCCAGCACGGCATTGGGCTGACGTTTGCCAAAGTATTTCGTTCCGTACTGCGTCAGGATCCGGACGTCATCCTGGTCGGCGAGATCCGCGACGCGGAGACCGCCCGCATCGCTGCCGAGGCTGCTCTCACCGGACACCTGATCTTGTCCACGCTGCACACGAACAACGCGGTTCAGGCTGTCGTACGGCTCATCGAACTGGGCGTTGAGCCGTTCATGGTGGCGCCAACGCTATCCGGAGTGCTGGCGCAGCGCTTGGTGCGGCGGCTGTGCGACCGCTGCCGCGTCAGCTACACGCTGCCCGCACTGGCGTTGCAGCGTTTCGAGTGCGATCTCCGCGCCGAAACAGTTACGCTTTACCGGGGCAGCGGCTGCGAGTATTGCAGCGGTACGGGCTTCTCGGGGCGGATACCCATTCATGAGCTGATTGTCGTGAACGAACGCATGCGCGACCTGATCCTGCGGCACGCAGCCGGCAATGCCATTGCGGCTGCTGCGCGCGACGGCGCCTACCGCCCCATGCGGATTGACGGGCTGAAGAAAGCCCTTGCGGGACTGACCACAGTCGATGAGGTATTGCGCGTTACACCGCGTTAACAGCAGAGGTCCGTTAACCGAAGACATGTTACTAAGCGCCGCATTGTAGTCCTTACACAGAGCATCCGAAAAATCCCGCAAATCCTGCAATCCTGGCTAAAAACAATTTTGAGACTCTTTAGCATCTGCTTAAATAATCGAGTGCCTGCCTTCCCGCTTGCTCCATATCTTTTCCCAGAGAAATAAATCCGTGTTCTTTCATTATCACAAAGTCATTATTAGAAGTTATTGTTAATACTTTGTTGACCAGTTCAAGACTTCCGTAAGGTTCTTCTTCTTCAGTCGAGCGGATATTCAGTCTGTCACAACTATTCAATATTTTTTCGCAATGACCGTGGAAGATCGCATGGATGTCATTTCTTTGTTTGTATATGGCATAATGCAGCATGCTTTCTGAAGAAGGGTTACGGATACCTCTAGCATTTACGATCTTGTTTTTGAAATCGACTGTTTCAACCTCTGCGAATTCGTTCATCGTGAGCTTGTCTTTTAGTCCTACTGCTGATGCAGTTATGACAAAAATATCTTTTCCTTTTTCCTTGCGGTAGGACAGATTTCCGAAAGTCCCTTCTCCATAACATGGGGCAAGACCGGTATCATGGAACTTTGAACACCACAGCATCAGTCTGTCGAGAAGAACGTTGTCAGGATCAAAACTCCCGGAAAAAACCGTGGTGAATTTCGGGACTGCTTTTTCTGATTTTTCCATGTTAGTTGCACGTCAGTCTTTTTATGGGATCCCTGTCGGGTTTTACAAGACCTTTTTCGGTGATGATCCCTGTTATTAAACAGGCGGGAGTGACATCAAATGCAGGGTTAATCGCCTGAGAACCCGGGGAACATACAAGTATCTCCTCATGTCTGCCGTCTTTTGTGATCCCGGACTGGTACAGGACCTCATCCCCGCTGCGTTCTTCGATGGGGATATCATTTCCGGACGGACAATTCAGGTCAAATGTCGAGGTGGGAGCCGCGATATAGAAGGGGATGCCGAAATGTTTTGCACAGATCGCTTTTTCCAGAGTGCCGATCTTGTTCGCCGTATCTCCGTTGGCAGCGATTCGGTCTGCCCCGACGATCATTATGTCGATCTTGCCTTTTGACATAAGGAAGGCTCCGGCATTGTCAGGGATGATCACGTGAGGGACTTCTTCGTTTTTGAGTTCCCATGCTGTAAGCCTTGCGCCCTGGGAACGCGGTCTTGTCTCATCAACGTAGACAAAGATATTTTTCCCCGACCTGTTCGCTTCATAGACAGGGGACAGAGCGCTTCCATGATCGACAAATGCGAGCCAGCCCGCATTGCAGTGAGTTTCGATATTGTAACCGACTTTGATCAGGTCGTTTCCGATCTTTCCGATCATTTCACAAGCTGCAGAATCTTCATCGGCGATCTTCTGTGCTTCTGTCAACGCAGTACCGGACCTGTCTTTTGAGTTGATCGCTGCGTTATAGACTCTATCAACCGCGTAAAAGAGATTCTGGGCAGTAGGGCGGGTAGCCTCAATTTCTTTTTTTGCAGAGGAAGGATCTTCTCCCGCAATGAATGCCTGTGCCATCGCGTAACCGGCTGTAGCACCGATTGCACCTGCACCGCGGACCATCATGGTCCTTATCGCATGGCATGTATCTTTGTATGACGCAGCTTTAAATATCTCAAATTTAAAGGGGAGGAGGTTCTGTTCGATCAGACAGACGCTTCCGTTGTCGAACCAGACAGTCCGGTAGTTATTATTGTTTACTTTCATTCGCCTTCGAACTCTGTCTGACAATAGACCTGGAATCCGGCATTCTCCAGTTTCTTTTTTCCACCGAGGTCAGGGAGGTCGACGATAAATGCGAATTCCGATACATGACCACCGATCTTCCTGATCAGGTTCCCGGCTGCCATTGCAGTACCACCCGTCGCGATAAGGTCATCGATGATAAGGACATTTTGTCCTTTGCTCACAGCATCTTTGTGTATCTCCATTGTGTCGGTTCCGTATTCAAGGGAATATTCCTCTTTGACGGTCTCAGCAGGAAGTTTTCCTTTTTTTCTGATGGGTACAAAGCCTTTGCCAAGACCATAGGCTAACGTTGCTCCGATAATGAACCCTCTTGCTTCTATTCCGACGATGACATCGATCTTTGCATCCCGGTAACGTTTTATGAAATCATCGATGCATAGCTTCAGCCCTTCAGGGTCCTTCAGAAGCGTCGTGATGTCCCTGAACATGATCCCTTTTTTAGGCCAGTCCGGAATCGTCCTGATCTTGGATTTTATTGACATTTCATATCCTCCCAACGGCTTCAACAAGCAATCTTTTTACTTTTTCGGCATTCTCTCTCATGCGTCCCATGACCATTTCAAAGGTCACCGGGGCTTCATCGTCTTTCCAGCAGTCATAATCGGTCGACATCGCGATCGCCTGATAGGGGATGCCAAGCTCATTTGCAAGGATAACCTCCGGACAGGATGACATGTTGATAATATCCGCTCCCCACTGTCTGAACATATGGCTTTCAGCTTTGGTGGAAAACCTGGGCCCCTCTATGGTCACGACCGTGACATCGGTATTATAGACATAGCCGAGCTCATCGCATAATTTACAGAGCATCTCCCTTAAATTCTTATCGAATGGCTGGCTCATGGGCGTATGGACGACCTTGTCTTCAAAAAACGTCAGGTCCCTGAGCCTGGTAAAGTCAATGAACTGATCGGGGAAAGCCAGGTTCCCGGGTTTGATCGCTTCTCTCAGAGAGCCTACTGCAGTTGCGGCAAGAATATGCGTACAGCCTTCTTCTTTGAGTGCGCTGATATTTGCCCTGAAGTTTATCCTTGTGGGCATTGTCCCGTGTTCTTTTCCGTGCCTTGCAAGTATGACTACATCGACTCCTTTGATCCTGCCGCAGGTAAGAGGGGAGCTTGGTTCGCCGTATTTTGTCGTAACATGCTTCTCGATAGGATCTATAAGGATCTTTGGGTCATCAAGGCCGGACCCACCGATGATCGCTACTTTTTTCATATTAAAATTATAGATTCTGTATTACATAATTGTCAAACATCACTTTTAGGGGATTGGTCATTGACCACACGCGCATAAACGCCGAAGGCCGGTTCAAGCAGGTCGACTAAGCGTATCCGATATTCGGTTCACGAGAACGGGCGACGAGTTATGTTGCGCGCAACATAACTCGTCGCCCGCTCTCGTTGACCGATACTTCCGCCTTCCGCTTTTCGGTGGACGA
>CAZQKI010000041.1:0-27899 GCA_964592855.1 uncultured Lentisphaerales bacterium | reverse complement strand
AGAAGAGAAAAATGCAACGACCTAACGAAATCGTGCTCCGTTCTCGTCGCCCGCTCTCGTTGACCGATACTTCCACCTTCCGCTTTTCGGTTTAGGAAGTCATGGGCTGCCCGCGCATGGGTTGTGAAGGAAGAGCAAGCGGATTATGGGATGGGATCGGGGGTCGACAAAGCTCGCGACAAAGCTCGCGACAAAGCAAATCCCCCGGAAAACCCGGAAGCGCCCGGTGGACGATAGCGGACGACGAGAGCGGATCACGATTGCGCCCCGTCGTTTTAATTTTCCCGCCCGCTGCCAGGCTTGCCTCCTCCCCCCCGGCTTTGCTACCGTTTCCACCATGTTGAAAGGCGGTCCAGGAATGATCAAGTGGATTTGGGTGCCGGCAATCACGGTCGCGGTGCTGTTCGGGACGGGCTGTGCGACGGGGCCGAAGGTGCCGGGCGTGAAGCAGCCCGCGGTGTTCGCCACGCACGAGGACCTGGTGCATCTGGCCTACTGGGAAAGCCTGGTGGCCGAGGAAAACGGGAACGACCGGTCACGCGAGATGATCAACCATACGCGCATGCCCGATTCCCAGGCGCACCTGGCCGTGATGCGCGGGGAGAAGGCGGTGTGGACGGAAAAGCAGCGGGAATGGGCCCGTTCGTATGTGAAGGAGGCCACCGCCGGCATTCTGAAATCCCGCACCTGGCCAGTTCCACCGGCTTACACGATCCGGCGGGCGCAGGGAGTGCTGGCGCTTGACGGCAAAGGCGATGACGCGGTCTGGGCGAAGGCGGAGCCGATCCCGGTCTGCTATCCCTATGCCCAGACAAACGCCATCACCCGGCCGCCCGCCACCTGCAGGCTCCTCTGGGATGAGAAAAACCTGTACCTGCTTTTCGATGTGGCCGATACGAACATCTTAAGCACCTGCACCAACCGCGACGATGCGGTGTCGCAGGGGGATTGCGTGGAGATTTTCCTGCTGCCCTCCAAGCGGTTCGGACAGTACTGGGAATTCAACTTCAGTCCAGCCGGCGTGGTTTTCGACGCGCTGGCGGCCAAGTCATGGAAGCTGTGGGGCGGCGATTACCGGGTCGAGGAGAATGCGGCTGTCACGCTGGCCACTTCGGTGCACGGCACGCTGAACCGGGAAGCGGACCGGGATCAGGGCTACCGGGTGGAAGCGTCCATCCCGTGGAGCGAACTGCCGGGGTTCCAGCATGGCGCGGCAGCGGGCGACACGCTGTGGGCCATGATCGGGTGGGCTGACAAGGCCACACTGGCAACGCCCGGCAACCCCGCCTACTTTTCGCACACCCCGTTTCTCGCCTGGTTCCATAATATCTGGGGTTACAGCCGGTTGACGTTGGAATAATTGAGCAGCATACCGGTCGATCAGGCTACTCCAGCGAGATGACCCTGTAGTCGCGCCCCCGCACGGGGAGGACGAGCACGGCGCCCTCCAGGCGAGGCAGCAACGACTCGTCTTCGGCGATCTGCCGCTCCTCGGGACCCTCCAAGGCCAGCTCTGGCACCGCACCGGCGTCGCCCCAGGGGCTGTCCCCGTCCAGCTCCAACAGCGAATCACGGGAAGCACGCGCGCCCTCCGCGATATCCCCGGGGACATAGTCTTCACCGGACGGCGGGGACAGCGTGGGGTCCAGATCGACCGCTTTGAACCCCGGGCCCAACCCAAGCGCGTTGGTCTCCAAGGCAATGCGAAGAGTTACCGGGGTCCGCTTGCGGTTGCTGGCGACAACCAGCGCCTTGCCGTCCTGGTGGTACAGCGACACGAGCGCGTCGCCGTCCGCCCCTTCGACCGTCAGGAAGCGGCGATTGTCCCAGTAGGGGTGGAAGCGAGCAACGCCAGGATCGCCCCCACCCCACGCCAGCAACGCGCGCCAGTAGCCCTTGTACACGCTGGCCCCCTGGCCTTCGTAGACCGTGGCGGTCTCGTAATGCGCGAACTGGCTCACAAGAGGGGCTGGACGCCACGGAAGACCGTGTCGAGACTGTACGGAATCATGGGCGTTCTTTTGGCGGTGTTCATTCTTCTCACCTTGGCGCCATGGCCTTGCGTGTCGGCAGGCGGACTGAAACGCGACGCACACGTTTCTTTTTCCGATACTGTAGCGCACTTGAAGCGACTGCAGGACCGGTGGATTCCGTTTCACCTCATGATGCTTGGGGGAATTCGGTGGCGCACGGACTTCAATGTGAATCAGTACTTCACGGTGTTGAACCGGCTCTCACCGGAGCCGGGGTGGACCTTGGACTACGTGTACGCATACAGCCAACTCGGGGGTAGTCCTGTTCTGTATGCGAGGCGGATATGGAGCGTGCCCATTCTGACGCATTCAGCCTACCGCAACGCCAAACCGGAAACCGATATTGGAGAGCAACCTGAGTTTCTTCGGCATGTCAGAGCAGACGGAACGCCCGTGGGGTTCGTGCAACTCGCCGTCCTTCATATCATGGCAAACCAGTTCTACCTATTCTGGCATGCGAACTACAACGACGAGCGCATCCTTCACGAACGCAGCCAGTTAGAGGCTCTACTCGGAAAGCAAGCCGTATTCAAGAAACCGACCGCAGAAGAAAAGCACAAGGCACGCTCTGTTGACCTTCAACCCGTGGTCGAGATGCTGGACGCCTCTGTCCGCGTTAGCCTTCTGACCTGGACGGACTGGGGCGGCCTCTACCGCAAGACGTTCACCTTCAGCAGAGAGTTTCCACACCAACTGCAGAAGACTGAAAAGGAGAAGGTCGTTTCGTATTTCTGTGGCGTGGTGTTCTGATGACCGCGAACACCCAACCACGGCTCACCCGCGCGGACGCGAGTTCGCAAACGGAGAGGCCGAACGTTCGACGTTACCGCATCGATTCAGGCGTGAGCCGCCTGTCGACAGGACGCATTCCACATCCTCCTGTTGCGCGTTGCGCGACACGGAAGATATCAACGCCGCCGTTCGCTCTTGTGCTTCGCCTGTTTTGGTGTCGCCCTATTTTGGGTCGCCTGTTTTGGGTTGACCGGACGGACTGTAACCTATAAGATGGCACAGTTTTAAGCGTGGATGTGTGGTTCAGCCTTTTTTTATTTCAACGGAGTGCTCATGGGCTCGCCGGGGCGACCTGAAAGCATTGGATACTGACGCATGAAAATAGACAACCACAATCTTGATGTTGCCCTGCTTTCCGCTTTGCAGGAAGACCTGCGGGCGGTTGAAAAGGCTCCGGCACGCAAACGTCCCCTGCCGCAGAGCTTCATCTACATTGTCGCTCTGGAACTCGGCAACTACCCGATCGATCTCCCCAAGCACGAACTCAAAGTGCCCGAATCGACCCCGCCCATCAAATTCAGCGAGCGCTGCGATTGGGAAGTTCAGCGGCAGAGCTTCCAGATCATCCGCGAAGGGCGTGCCATCTGGGTCATTGCCGGCGGACGCGAAGGCGCCCTCTACGGCTTCGACGAGATGCTGGAACGCCTGACCGGCGTGATCTGGGCGGGCGTTCGCGACGATCAGATCCTGTTCGCCGGCCCCCGTCCGCTTCCGACGGGGGTGCAGTCCCCCTCTTTTCCCTACCGGTTCCGCGACGGCAGCGGCCCCGACGGTGCGACGGAGGCCGATTTCCATGTCTGGCTCAGCCGCAACCGCTTCAACGGACGCGTCATATCGGGACAATCCTGGGCCTCCTTTTCGAAGGAGCGCAAGTCCGCCTTCCTGGCCACCTTCAAAGCCCGATCCATGCATCTCGTCTCGGGTTATCATGCCATGGACCACTACCTTCCCCCGGCCGAGCTCGACAAGAACCGGGACTGGCAGGGGATGCGCAACGGCAAGCGGGTCCGCAAGGCCAGCGTCGTCCTGCCGGAATGCCCCCACCTCAATGCCGAACTCCCGATTCAGCCCTGCTATACCAATCCCGAGGTCATCCGCTCGATCACGACACGCATGGCCGAGCAGATCAATCAGTGCCCCGAGATCGAGATTTTCTCGGTCTGGCCGCACGACGGCATCAACAACTGGTGCCAGTGCCCGACCTGCAATAAACAGACACCCTACGAGCAGATGTACCGGCTGGCGCTAGCGCTCACGAAGCTCACCCCGGCGACCTTGCCGATCGAACTGATCGTCTACGCCAACCTCCTCACGCCGCCTGCGGCCAAGCTGCCCAAATGCACGCGCATCGTTGCCCAGATCTGCCCGTACCTCCGATCCTACGAGCACCGCATCTACGAACCGGGCGGCCCGCGCCTGTCCATGAGCACGCTCTACCCGGATCCCGACCGCGTCAATCCCGTCGATGATCGCGACTACGGCAAGCTTTTCCGGACCTGGGCTCCCATCTGGAAAGAGGCGGGGACCGTTCCCGGCGTCTTCGATTACGGCGGACTCCTCTGGCCGGATGAGACGTTCAGAACCGAGCGCCAGCGCTTCCTCTACCATCCCTCGGCGGCCCTCCGCTTCGACGAGGCTAAATGGTACCGCGACCACGGCGTGCGCTACGCCTACTTCTGCACAAATTACATCAACTGGCCGGATGCCATCCTGCAGCTGGCCATGGCCCGCTCGCTCTGGAATGCCGACGAGGATGTGCCCGCCTTCCTGGATCGCTATTACTCGGCGGCGGCCGACACGCTGGGACGGGCCATCCGCCTCGCGCTCGAGTCCATCGACACGCGTCTGATGGCCAAGGAGAATCCGGCGAAGGAACTGGCCAAGCTGGAAAAGGTTCTGACGTGGCTGCCGGAAACGCCCATCCGCCTCCGCTACACCCTCTGGATCGGCTACGTGCGCCTCGCCTGGCTGGAATATGAAGCCACGCTGGCCGAAAACTACCCGGAAGCCCTGAAGCACGAGCAGGAGGTCGCCACCTATCTGCAGAACTCCCTCTTCCAGTTGATCGACTCGGCAAACACCAAGGCCATCATGCGCTATTCCGAAATCCGCCAGGAGCGGCTGCAGCAGCTCATGAGATCCGAAAAGGCGACGGAATACAAGCTGTAAGCGTCCCCCGTTTCACGCATCACGCCTTCATCCGGTACCCCACCCCATGCACCGTCTGAATGACTGCGGCGTCGGCGCCAAGACCTTCCAGCTTCTTGCGCAGTTGCGCGATGTGCTGATCGAGCGTACGCGTCGTCCCGAAATAGTCCTGTCCCCAGACGGCATTGAGCAGTTCGTCGCGGCTCAACACCGCGTCGGGGTGGTCGTGGAAATAGCTTAGCAGGTGGCGTTCGCGGTCCGTGATCGGGCATTCGGCCTTCTTGTAAACGAGACAGTATCGCCGCACGTCGACCTGCACCGACCCGACCCGGAAATTCTCCGCTTCGTCGGCACCCTTTTCGCCCGACGTTCGCTGCGCCAGCCCGGCACGACGCAACGCGGCGGAAACACGCGCCAGCAGTTCATGAATGCCAAACGGCTTGGTCACGTAGTCGTCGGCACCCAGTTGCAGCCCCAGCACCTTGTCGATCTCCTCGCTCTTCGCGCTGAGCATCACGATGGGCACCCGCACGTCCGCCGCGCGCACGGCCCGGCAGACCTCGTAGCCATTGCGGCCCGGCATCATGATGTCGAGCAGCAGCAGGTCGGGCTTCGTCCGCGACCAGGCCTGCACGGCGGCCTCGCCATCCGCCACCGTTTCAACCGCATACCCCTCGCTGGTCAAGGTGGCCTCCAAGCCTTCGCGGATGTGGACATCGTCCTCGGCCACCAGAATCCGGATCGTCTTCATCCCTGCTTCTCCCCGGCGCGCGGATTCGCAAAATGAAGGGTGAAGCAACTGCCGCCGCCGCCGCGCGGAGCGAACGTCAGGTCGCCGCCCATCCCCCGCATCAACCGACGCGCGATGCTCAACCCCAGTCCACAGCCATTGCACTTGGCCGTCAGTTCGCAATCGACACGATAGAAGGATTCGAAAAGACGTGCGCGATGGGCCTCCGCGATCCCCGGCCCGCGATCTTGTACCGTGACCTCGGCGCCATCCGCGGCCGGCTGCAGACCGACCCGAACCTCGCCCCCGTCCGGCGCATACTTGACGGCGTTGTCGAGGAGGTTCACCACGATCTGCCCCACGGCGTCGCGGTCGGCGGGGAGCATCATCTCCGCCTCGCCCACTTCCAGCACCAGACGCATGCCCGCCGCCTCGATCCGCCCGCGCTGCGCTTCGACGACCTCGCGCAACACGCTTCGGAGTTCAAGCGGCTCCAAAGCGTAGCGGCGGCGTCCCTGCTCCATCCGGCTGAAATCGAGCACATTGTTGACCAGGCGTGTGAGCCGTTCGCTCTCCGTCACGATCACGTCGAGAAACTTGCCCTTCTTCTGCACATCGTCCACACGTCCGTCGCGGAGCAACTCGGCATAGAGGCGGATGCTGGTCAGCGGCGTCTTGAGTTCGTGGGAAACGCTGGAGACGAAGTTTGTCTTCTGCAGCGCATCCCGCCGCTGCGCCGCCGCATCGCGCATCAAGAGCAGCCCGCCCGCAACCAGCGAAGCCAGGACGAGCGTCAGCAACAGCCAGGCCATCAGCAGCAACTGGCGACCGGCGGCGGCACCGCCATGCAGACGATAAAAGGCAACCTCCCAATGCGGAAGCTCGGGCGCGAGCGATACCCGCGCATCGGGTGTCCGAGACGCCGCCACTTCCTCGCCGACCTGGACGACGGTCAGGTCCTCGCCATTCCGGAGCGCATAGGCGGCATCGGGCGCACGCAGGCTCTCGAAGATCGCCGGCAGCCGTGACAGAATCGCGGCCGTTTCAAGCTCGACGCCGCGGACGGTGCCATCGGCCAGCCGCTGCCATCCCAGCAGATAGAGCTGATTGCCTTCAAACCAGGTGCGCCAGCGCCCCGGACCTTCCGCCGATGGTTCTGCGGCGGAATCCGACGCCGCCGGCGCGGCCTGCATTCTCCCCCGCATTTGCGCCAGTTCCCGCGTCGCCTGTCGTTCCGGCGACGCCGCGGCCGGTGCGGCCGCCAGACCCTTGTCATGCGGCCCATGCGTCTGCATCCAGGGCGCCTCGCCGAGGAAGAGCGGGGCATAGCGCTGCAAAAAACGCCGCTCATCCTGCGTGGCCCCCCGCAGCGTCGGATGAATCACGCCTGCCTGCGGCGACCAGACGAAGACATTGCGGACGCGCGGATCGCGCCGCATCCAGTCGAGCAGCGCCGCCTCCTGCCCCGCCACGGGCAGCGCCTCCAGCAGCGCCATGACATCGTGCTGTACCGCGACGACCAGGCTCCGCACGGTTTCGGCCAGACGCTCGGCGCGCTCCGAGTCGGCACGAATGGCCAGTGCGCGCATCCGCGCCTGCTCGCCGTTCAACATGCGAACGGCAGCCATCCCCAGCACGAGCGTGGGGATGGCGATCAGCAGCCAGTAGAGATGAATTTCCTTCAAGCGCATGAGAGCCTTGCAGCCCGGCCTCACTGTTGTTGCTGATTGTAGATCATGTAGTTGTCCGTCACAATCGATTTCCGCGAAGCCTTTTCAAGGCCCCGGGCTCCGACTTCATCGGCCCTCGTTTCCTGGCGCGCCGCATCCCGGGCCAGCGCCGGCGCCTGGAGTTCGCTCGCAGCGGCCTTCAGCTTTTGCGCCGACTCCCGCATCACCGAAGCCGCGGCCTCCTTCTTTCCTTCGTCGGCCAACTTGACCGCACGGGCCATTTCGAGGGCATTCACGTTGAGGTTGTAGTCGGTGGCCACAGGAACATTGACGCTTTCCTTGACGATTTGGACATCCCGGCTGAAACGGATACGACCCGCCGCCGTCGTCCGGGCGGTGCGGTTGTGCAACGCATCTTCGTATTGGATCTCGGCATCGGCGACGGGACGCGTTTCGCCGTCGCGACCGGGCGCCAGTTCAATCCGCACCAGCAGATACTTTTCCTGACCCCCGTAGAGCTGATTCAAATCAACCGTGACGGTACCGTCCGCAATCCGGCCATCGCGCCCGATGCATTCGACCGGCGTGGCGCCCGCCCGGAAGCGTACCGTGAGCTGGACGCGGCTGGCGGTCACGCTCAGGACGTCGCCCAGTTCCTTCGAGAAGATTTTGGGCAGTTCCTCGCTCTTCTCGACAAAGTAGCTGTTGCCGTCGCTGTTGCCCGAAACGCGGGTCATCAGGTCCTCGTTGTAGTCGGTCCCCACCCCGACGGTCGAAACGGCGATCCCCTCCTTCATCAGGGCCGCCCCGAGGCGCCCCACTTCGTCGGGGCTGGATGGGCCGACATTGGCCAGGCCGTCCGACAGCAGAATCAGCCGGTTGACCGAGCCCGGCCGGATGTTCTTCCGCAGTTCCGAAGCACCCTGGCTCAACCCGCCAAAGAGCGCCGTATTGCCGCGCGCCGTGATCTGGGCGATACGCCCCTCGATCCATTCGATGTTCTTGGCCGACTGGGCAGGCACCAGTGTTTCCACTTCGTGGTCGTAGATCACGACCGAGACCGTGTCGCGGGCATCCAGCCGGCGAATCGCCTCGACCGCCGCCTCGCGGGCGCGTATGATTTTATCTCCGTTCATCGAACCCGAACGGTCGAGCACCAGCGCGAGATTGATGGCCGGGCGTTCCCGGGGGGCCACGCGATCAGCGGCCAGCGTCACTTTGACGATGGCTGTTTCGGGCTTGTCCGCAGCGACGACGGCGCGGTCTGTTTCGACGCGACAGATGACCGGTCCCGGGCTGTCGACACTCTTGGCGGAGAGCGAAGACGCTCCGACGGCACCCATCGCCAGACCGACGATGAGAAGAACCGTACGGGCGTGTGAATTGGCATGGTTTGATTGTGCGTGTGCATTCATGGTGGACTCCCTTCCATCACACCGGTGATGGTTTTGTTGACAGGGCCATTACACCATGCCGCGCCTGCAATGTCGTCATGGGCAGGTAAATGATTTGTAAAAAGATTGTCACGAAGAAAGGTACTTGGTTGGAAGACCTACGCCACAAAATCGGCCTGTACGCTGCAACCGTCGCGTGATAACCTGCCTACATTGCTGATGCAAACGAACTAAGGACTACGATGCATACAGAGCGGTTGTGGGGGTTGATGGTTGTGGTGCTGGCGCTTTTCAGTTTAGTGCACGCGGAGGAACTGATCTTGGTCGATGGCGGACGGGCGGTGTCAGTCATCGTCGTCGAGAAGGCCCCGGAAAAACCGCCGGCGGAGGCAGCGTCAACAACCGGCCCGGCGTCGCTGTTCGAGCGTCACGAGGCGCTGGTGCTGAAACCGGCCCGGAACATGCAGGAGTCGCTACGCAAGATGTCAGGCGCCGAAGTTCTGCTGGTCACGGAAGGCGATCCGCTGCCGAAGGATGTCACGACGCGGATTTACGTCGGACGCACCGAGGCGGCCCGCAAGGCGGGCGTGAAATTCTTATCCGGATGCGATCTGAAGCCCCGCCCCGACGCTTTCGAGGAGGAGGGTTATGTTTTGCAGACCCGGGGCGGCGATCTCTTCATCGTCGGCAACCAGGATGGCATCTACGCCGGAACGGCCTACGGTTGCTACGCCTTCCTGGAGCGCCTCGGCTGCCGCTGGTACTTTCCCGGCGCGTGGGGCGAGGTCATCCCCAAGCGCGCCACGGTCAAGATTGGTGAATTGAACGTCGAGTCGCGCCCGGACTTTCCGGTCCGTAGCATCGGCTGGAGCGGCTGGGTGAAGATCAGCCGGGACGAGAGTCAGGAATTGAGCGACTGGATGGCGAAGATCGGCCTGCGTCCCGCCGGCCGCATGTTCGGCGGAGCATCCCGCTACATCTATCCCGGCGCCAGCGACAGCACGCTGAACTCCCTGCTGCCGCCGAAGGAGTACGGACGCAGCCGTCCCGACTTCTACGCCACCCGCCAGGATGGCACCCAACCGACCAACGGCGCGAGCATGCTCTGTCTCTCCAACCCCGACGTTTTGTCCGAGAGCATCAAAAACCTGAGCGAGGCGTTCGACGGCCGGCGGAAGATCGGCATGGTGGGGCCGACGGGGGCGGGCTTTTCACCGCCGGACGGGACGCCCTACTGCTACTGCAAGGCCTGCCAGGCGGAGGGCGGGAACTTCAACTATCCGCGCTACATCCACAATCCGATGTCGAGTGAACTCTACTTCAAGTTCATGGCGGGGCTGGCCAACGCGTTCCCGGACAAGTACATCACCTGCCACGCCTATGCCGGCCGTGAGGCGCCGCCGCAGGGGATGGCCGCGCTGCCGCCGAACGTCGCCATCATCTATGCGCCGATCGCCTGCGACGTCCTGCACCCCGACAACCATCCGAAGAGCTGGCGCCGCCAGGAGATGTGGTCCATCCTTTCGAAATACCGCCGCATGACGCCGCATGTCATCGTGCGGGACTACAACCCGGGCCTGGTCCTGGGATTTTTCGTGCCGGAGCGGATGGCGGAAAACCTGGCCGTCAACATCCCCGAATACAAGAAGCTCGGCATCAAGGGGATGGCCCCGGAGGGACGCAAATCCTTCATGCAGACATGGCTGAGCTACTACGTCATGAGCAAGCTGCTGTGGGACGCCGAAACCGATGTGGAGGCGCTGAAACGCGACTTCTACACCACGTTCTTCGGCGAAGCCGCAGGCACGGCCGTGCGGGCCTGGTGGGATGCGATCGCCGACACGCTGGTGAACGCCGACATCCAGGCGCACGAGGACTGGCTCCTCACCCACCTCTACACCGCGGAATACGCCACGCGTCTGCACGCGCACGTCCAGGCGGCCCAGGAGGCGGCGACCGAGGAACCCTATCGATCGCGGGTGGCGGCCTTCGCTCTGATCGCCGACCATTTCGAGGCCTTCGCCGCCATGTTCGAAGCGGAGAAGAACCTGGACTTTGGCTCCGCACTCCGGGAGGCCGAACGGATGGAGGCCGACAAAGTCAAACTCAACGTCATCTATCCGCACTTCATCGACAACGGGCTTTGGCATCGCGTTGCGATGACCTCGGCCAGCGCCGTCCGCGACCATCGGCAATGGCTGGAGATGACTCAGGGGACTAACGGCGCCCTCGTCGCCGCCCTGCCGTTGGAGTGTCCCTTCCAGCGGGACCCCTTCAACCGCGGCGTACTGATGGAGTGGTATGCGGCAAAATTCGTGGACACCGGATGGGAGACCCGCAACACCTTCTATCTGTGGGAACAGCAGGAAAAGCCGCTGACCGCGGCAGGCGACGACTGGGACGGATATGGCTGGTACCGCATGAAGGTGGACATCCCCGCCAAAGGGAAGGGCAAGCCGTTGCGGCTGCATCTGGGCGGTGTCATCAACGAAGCCTGGGTCTGGGTGAATGGCGATTACGCGGGTCATCGCCCGCACCGGCTGTGGTGGAGCGGCGATCGCTCGCTGGATCTGGACATTTCGGCGCAGGTCAAACCGGGTCAGGAGAATCTGATCGCCATCCTCGTCCACAACGACACCGACATCGGCGGCATCTACCGGCGCGGATTCCTCTATGCGCCAGCGAAATGACACCTGTTCCCGCTTGCTAAGCCACACGTGATTTTGACAGGATACTGTCACGCGAACGATTACCGTCGCGTTAACCTACCGCCCCACTTCTCCGGGTGACACAACCGGGACTATCCATGATTGAACAACAACTGCATCGGAGCAACCGTCACGTCGTGGCCACGTGCGTGAAACGGTTCAACCTCGGCGCCATCCGCCGCGAGCTGTTGTGCGCCGGCCCTGCGGTGCAGGGCGACTTCCGCACGCTCGACACCGCCTTGACCGCAGTCGCCAAGACATCCTTCGGCATCTATGACGACGGCCAACGCATCCTGGTCGCCGCCTGCCTGCGGGATTTGTCGGCATCAAAAGAGGCGATCGAAGTGCTGTTCAACCCGTGGAATGACGGCATCGGCTACTACCAGTTCCTGATCACGCCGCAGCGCGTGGAGGGCCCCTATCACTTCATCCCCTACCCCGAAGCCCACTCGACCGCCTTCCGGCACATGCGCCTGATCAACGTCACATGGGAGCCGCGGGCATTCGGCCAGGCGGATGAAAGCGGCCCCGCCGGTCAACAGGCGGTCGCGATGGCCTGGATGTTCGCCTGGTTCGATGCGTCGGAGGTGTTCAGGCAGGGCGGCGTCGCGGGATTCAACCTGGCGCGCACCACCGGCAAGGCCGCCGAGTCAAGCACGTGGAACCCGTGCAGCGGACACGGCATGCAGGACGCCAGCAGCTTCGGACGCCTGTACCGGTCGGCGCCGGCCGACTGGGCCTGCGACCCCCGGATCGAACGGACACCCGTCGGCCTGCGCCTGAGCGGATGCGGCCCGTCCGGCCAGCGGCTGCGCTTCCGTCTCATCGACCCGCTTGGCGACGACGTGGCGGCAAGGACCGTGCAGCGCCGGGGGAAGTGGAGCCTGAGCGCGGCTCTGAAAGTCCCTCTGGCCGGACGCTACCGGCTCTACACCGAAGGGACCGGCAAGCCCTGCGAACCGCGTTATCTCGCCTTTGACGTTCCCCAGGCCGACGACATGCCGTTCGCCGCGACGATGACCTATGACATCCCCGACGACATCAATTGCGATCCCGTCCCCTACACACCGGTGGCGCTGGGCGCCGAACTCGACCTGATGCGCGCGCACGGCATCACCCGCATTCACTGGATCGACTATCCGCCGGAAACGCTCTACGCGACCAAGTGGGTGGTGCGCAACCCCAATATCGCCCCCACCCGCAAACAGTGCGGCGACCTGCTGCCGCTCGCCGCCAGACTGGCCAAGGCACGCGGACTCGCGTTTATCGGACTGTTCAAGCCCTTCGACATCGCCATCGACGGCACGAACTGGCGTCCGGACGCCAATGACACCGCCGTCCCGGGCCACTGCGTCCGCAATCTCGAAGGGCGGAATGTCTGGGTTCCCGCAGCCGTGGCCCGCAACCAGGACTGCATCCAGCAGGCTCACGACGCCTGGTTCCCGGAAGGCAACGGCGCCCTGCCCGTCCGGATCAGACTCTACTCGCGCGAACCCCTGCCCCAACTGAAACCGGCCGATCTGCAGCTGTGGGTGAGTCCTGACAATTTGCGCTACGCGCCCTACCGCGGGCCGATCAAGCTGAGAATCCTCCGTCTGAAACGACCGCATCAACGATGGACCGCTGCGGGAAACGTCGCAGAAACAACGCAGGAGACCTGCTACGCATTGGAGCTTTCGGAACTGAAACTCCGTTCCCGGTATGCGGCTTTGGAGATCAAGACGGACCTGGTGCTGACGGGACGGGCTCATGCCTTTACCGAAGCCTGGGGTGCCGATGGTCTCTCCGTTCCCGTCACCCTGGCAACACGTGGAAGCGCCGCGCAGGGCTTCTCGTATTGGCAGGAGTGGAAGAGCTGGGCCAACACCTCGCCCCGCATGCTGGAGGACGTCCGCTGGGGCCAGGGTATCCACGGACTGGTTTTCGACCGCCGCCGTGCACAGCCCACGCTGCTCGAGCCCTGCTGCGAGGGGTCGCACGACATCTGGCTGTGGCATGTGCAGCGCATTCTCGACACCGAAGCCGACGGCGTCGGCATCCGCACGCTCTGCCACCACAACAATGTGATGGACTACCTGTCGATGGCCTTTGCGCCGGCGGTCCGGGCCCGGTTCCGGGCGGAGCATGGCCGCGAACCCGGACCGACCTGGGAGGATGCCGTCCGCATCCGGGTCATCCGCGGACGGGCCTACACCGAATTTCTCCGCCGGGCGAAGGGGCTGGCGGTACAGGCCGGCAAGCGGATGGCCGTGCATCTCGAGGCCGGCATCGAAGTACCGCCCACCTGCGATCAGCGGATGCAATTCAACCTGGAATGGGAGACCTGGATCCGCGAGGGAATCGCCGACGAGATCGTCCTGAAGTGGTGGTTCTCCCAGAATCCTTTCATCCAGGAGCAGGTGCTGCCGCTGGCGCGGAAGCATGGCGTTCCCGTTTACATTGTCGACCGGAACAACTCGCTGAACAACACGCCGCGCGCCATCGAGCGCGCGGTGGCATTGACGACCGACAGCAGGCTGGCCGGTTTTGCCGGCTATGCCTGGTACGAAGCGGCCAACTGCAAGCGGCGCAACAGCGAGAATGTCCCCGAATTCCGCATGCACATCGGCGAGGCCATACGCCGGTCGGCACGCGCCGCTTCGAGGCAGGAGTCATGAACATGACCACCTACGATTTTGCACGCAGTTATCTGCGCTTCCGGGTCGACCTCGCGGAACAGGCGGCGATCACGCTTTCGCACAAGCCGCCCACGACGGTCAACAACGTCCGCATCGGGATCGAATGCCGATGTGAATTGATCCACCGTCCGAGCGGTGTCAAAAGAATCTACGCGCTCGGCGCCTCCTGCAAGACGGAGCGGGTCGGCGCTTCACGCGACCTCTGGCTGGAACCCAATGCCGACTTTTGCCTGACGCTCTCCGATCAAGAATTCCTGATCATCAAGAACTGGCAGAAGTGCAACATGGGGGTGATGCGCTTCCCGCCCTCGCTGGGCGTTCAGCCGGAGCGCCAGATCGGCAACCCGCGCGAGGCATGGGTTGAATCGTCCGTCACGTTCCGCGAAGTGCCGGCGGCCAGGACGCTCGACAGCGTGGAGACGATCATTGCCGCAATCCGCACCGACCAACCCATCGTGTCGCATACGGAGTATGACGACGGGGACTACCGCGTAGTCATCGACCATCCCGTCAAAACCATCAATTTCAGCGAGCGGGAGGGCGTGTTCCAGACGGATACCGGCCCCATTCTCCTGCCCGACCTGCGCCCCGCGCGCCTGGCGGCCGAGCCATCCCTTATCGGCTGCCTCGACCTCGCCTACTCGGCCTTCAACGCGCGGGATTGGGCGGAATTCATCGTCCTGGTTCCCACGCCGGTGTCCGAGGCGATCACGGTCAACCACTATTCACAGCCTCGACGCGTAACAGGGGCCTGCAATGTCCTGCGGATGCCATCATGCACACCTGACGGAGGAGAGGTTCAATGAGCAATGATATTGAAGCACGTTATCAGGCGCGGCTGCGGCGCTACGTGACCGCATTGAACAACCTGAAGCCGGATCGCGTGCCGATCCGGCCGTTCGCCGCGGAGTTCACCGGGCGCCATGCAGGCTATACCTGCCAGCAGTTGACGCAGCACTATCCCGATGCGTTCGAGGCGATAGTCCGGTGCTGCCAAGACTACGACTGGGACGCGGTTCCCGCCAGCATGGTCTATGTGTGGACGGGCATCACGGACGCGGCGACGACCCGCTATTACGGCGTGCCGGGCGTGGACATCCCGCCCGACCGCGGGTTCCAGTACCGCGAACCGGCGGAAGGCGAGTCGTTCATGCACGCGGACGAGTATGACCGGCTGATCGCCGATCCAACGGCGTTCCTTTACGAGGTTTGGCTGCCGCGCACCACGCGCAAAATCGCGGCGGCCGGGGAGCCCGTCACGTTCCGGCACAACGTGGCGCTGGTATCGGCGGCCATGGCGATGACGCAATACTTCAACGCCTTCGGTCCCCATTGCGCGCGGCTGCGCAACGAAGCCGGCATGCCCGGCGCGATCGCCGGCATTTTCAAGGCGCCGCTCGATATCATCGGCGACAAGCTGCGGGGCTACATCGGCCTGTCGATGGATCTTCTCGAACGTCCGGCACAGGTGCTGAAGGCCTGCGAGGCGCTGATGCCCCATCTGCACGGGGTCGCTTCGGCCACGGCCGATCCGGCGTCGCAACTGCCCATCGGCTACTGGATGCACCGCGGCTGCGTCCCCTTCGTCTCGCCCGCCCAGTTCGCCTCCCACTACTGGCCCACGGTGAAGCCGATCATCGAGGAACTCTGGCGCGGCGGTCATCAGACCCTGTTCTATGCCGAAGGGAAATGGGACGCCCATCTCGATGCCTTCCGCGAACTGCCGGACCGCAGCATCGTGTACCACATCGACCGGGGCGACCCGCTGCTGATCCACCGCAAACTGCACGACAAGTTCGCCCTGAGCGGCGGCATCAAGAATGTGACGCTTGCGATCGGCACTCCCGCGCAAGTCCGGCAGGAGGTGCGGACACTGATTGAGACCGTGGGGCGGGAGGGTGGCTTCATCATGGACGCCAGCGCGATCATGCAGAACGACACGACTCCGGAAAACATGCGGGCGATGGTCGAGGCCACCCGCGAGTTCGGCGGCTACGATGCGCCCGACACGCCCCCCGAGCCGTTGCGTGTAGCCCCCGAAACGGCTATCAGCGCAAAGGGTTTTCCCGTAGCAGGCGCGCGGGCGCCCGGCGTGTGCGTTTCGTGGAAGGAACATCTGTCCGAGTTGGACGGCCCCATCCAGGGCAGCGCGGAACTCGCGGAACGGGTGTGGCAGGCGGCCGATGCCGGCGGCGCGATGTTCATCTGGCAAATGCTGCTTTCGTTCTGAGCCTTCAGGATGCTTCTATTCTAATTGAAAGCGGACGGATAACGCGGTATCGTTGCGACATGGATTTGCGGACCGCGTTCATCGCATCACTGATGGCGTTCTGGCTCACGGTTTCGTTTAGCAACCGCGCGCACGCAGGCACGCCGGGAGCCCCCGTGCAACTTGCCCTGAACGGCGTGCCCTGTCTCCCGGTCTGCGTGGGCGGAGGCGCTTCGACCCGGACACGTGCCGCCGCACAGGAACTGGCGACCGTTCTCGGCCGGATGGCGGGCGGCACGTTCACGGTGGCCACCGGCAATCCGGCCGTTTTCGTCGGCGTGCCCGGCGACTTCAGCGTACCGCCGATTGCAACCAGCTTTGTCCCCTCCAACCCCTGGCGGCGCGAGGAATATCGGCTGCTCAGCGACGGCGCCTCCCTCTATCTGATCGGAGCGACGGAAACGGCGGTGGAGCATGCCGTCTGGGATCTGCTGGGGCGGCTCGGATACCGGCTGTTCTTTCTGACCGACACCTGGGAGATCGTTCCGACGCTGCCGAACCTGGAAGTGGCGCTGGACGTGACGGTACAGCCCGACTACCACACACGACTGGCGCCGCGCGGCTCACCCTGGTCCGACACCGTGCTGTGGGACCGATGGCGCAAGCGCAACCGGCTGGCCTCGGCTTTCACGCTTAACACCGGCCACAGCTACGATGCCATCATCTCGGCCAATGCCGCCGCGTTCGCGGCGCATCCCGAATACTATGCCATGCTCGACAACATCCGCCAGACCAACGGCAGCAAATTCTGCATTTCCAATCCCGGACTCCGCCAGCTCGTCACAACCTATGCCGTGGGCGTCATGCAGGGTGACCCCACGCGCGACAGCATCTCGATGGAACCCTCCGACGGCGGCGGCTGGTGCGATTGCACCAATTGCGCGGCGATGGGCAGCGTCAGCGACCGTGTCCTCTGGCTGGCCAACGACGTGGCCACCGCCATCAACACCCTCGGCCTCGGTCCCCGCTACGTCGGCATGTACGCCTACAACGAGCACAGTCCGCCGCCGAACATCGCCGGCCATTCCAATGTCATCGTCAATGTCGCCACCAGTTTCATTCGCGGCGGATACACCATCGAGGAGCTTGTCGAAGGCTGGCGGGCGTCGGGCGTGACCATCGGCATCCGCGACTACCACGATGTCTTCACCTGGAGCCACGACCTGCCGCGGCGCGCCCGCGGCGGCGATCTGGCCTACCTGCAGCGCACCATCCCCTACTTTCACACCCAGAACGCGCGCTTCATGAACTCGGAATGCAGCGACAGCTGGGGGGCCAACGGTCTGGGCTACTGGCTCTCGCCGCTGCTGCTCTGGGACACCGGGAATGCCGAACGGATCGACGACTGGGTCAACGACTTCCTCATCAAGGCCTTCGGGGCGGCGGAACCGGCCATGCGCGAATTCTACACGCTGCTGAACATCGACCGCTCCCTTCAGACCGACGAGAACGTCATCGCCCGGATGTACGCCAACCTGTCGGATGCCTATGCGCAGACGGGCGACGCCGCCGTGCGCAACCGCCTGGACGACCTGACGCTCTACACCCGCTACGTCGAATTGTACTACCATTACCGACGCGCGTCGGGGGAGGCGCGGCAGGCCGGCTTCGAAGCGGTTCTGCGCCACGCCTACCGCATGCGCAATCGCTGGATGGAATCGATTGTGGCCATCTATGACCGGGACCAGTTCCGCGACGTTTCGGTTTCGGTCCCACCCGAGGCCGACTGGAGCGTGCCGGAACCGACAAACCCGTGGAAGGACAGCACCCCTTACACCGACCTGGAGATCGCGACGCTGATCACCAACGGCCTGGCGGACTTTCCCGTCGACACGCCCGACTTCACGCCGGTCGTCTTCAGTCGGCATCTCGTCCCTCCAACACCCCTCAATCCCCCCGCGCTGGCGGCCGGCATCGCGACGCTGACCGACCGCGGCAGCCGCCGCTATTACATCTGGCTCAATGCGCCGGGCGCCTTCAATCTGGATGTCCGGGGCGGCATGATCACCCACTACCAGGACCGGGGCAACGTCCGCGTCATCCTTTCCGCCTGGCGCGACAACGCGCTCGTACCAGTCGGCGTCGACACCAGCGTTCCGCCCGACAACGCCCTCCATACCATCACCTTGTCATCCCCCTATGCCGGCCTGCATGCGTTGGAAATCTCCGATGGCAGCGATATGACGCTGATCGTGCAGCCGCCGGGAATCCCCCTGACCTACCACACACCCATCGACGACCCCGAAGAGGTGCCCGGCACCTGGACGCTGTATGCCTACGTGCCGCCGCGCACCACCGTCTTCGGCGGATTCGCCTCCACGCTCACGGGTCGTCTGCTCGACGCCTCCGGCAACGTCATGGTCGACTTTACACAGCTCGAGCGCCCCGGCTATTTCTCGGTACCCGTGCCGGCGGGACGTGACGGAACATTCTGGAAATTCACCAGTTGCACCGGGCACCGCATCCCGATGACCGTTCCGCCCTGCCTCGCCAAAACGCCGGCTGAGCTGCTCCTGCCGCGCGAAGTCGTCTACTACACCCCACCCGAGCCGGCCTTCGGCGATGTCTCGACCATGTCCGCCACGGGCGTGACGCAGCACGCGGCCTGGCTGACGGCAACGCTGACGGCAACCGGCGCCGCACCGGCCGAAGTCACGCTCCACTGGGGCGACGGTTCGGGCTGGCAGGGGGAGGTTGCCCTTGGCACGAACGCTCTCGGGCCGATCAGCGCATCGCTAGCCGGGCTGCAGCCCGGAACCGCGTATGCCTACCGCTTCTTCGCCTGGCACCCCTACGGTTCGGCCTGGTCCGATGTCTACTGGTTCTCCACCCCCAATGTCCTCCCATTCACAGAGACCTTCGAAAATTGCACGCCGGGAGCGTTGCACTTTCAGAACGGGTGGCTCGCGGATCCTGTCGATGCGGCAGCGGTTGCCGCCGGCAGTGCGCCCGCTCACGGCGGGACGAAAGTCGGGACGCTCAACGCGGGACGCCTGATGCAGTCTTTCGAAGGGTTTGAGGCGTCGACCAATCTGGTCTGGACCGACCTGCTGCTCCGACCGGCCCGCAGCGACATTCCCCCGCTGGGCGATGCCCCCGCCTTGCGCGTCCTGCCGCCGGACGAGCCCGGCACCGCGTTGTTCTACGTGGACTATGTCACGGGGTTGATCATCGTCTACGATGGCCACACACCGACGCCCCTGACCAGCCAACCCGCTCTCGCCCCCGGGGCCTGGGCGCGCTTCACCGTCCGTAGCGACTATGCGGCCAAGCGCTGGGACCTGTGGATAAACGGAACCAACGTGGTTCGCAACCTCGCCTTCGTCAATGCCGCACAGGACCGCTTTGCCGAACTCGCCTTCGACGAACCCGCCCTGCTGGAGACGCCGACCACCTTCGATGCCATCCGGATTGCCCTTGAATGGCGGGGACGTCCTCCGGGAATCATCATGATCGACGACGACCACGACGGCATCTGCGATGACTGGGAGCGCGCCCGCTTCCGGTCGACCGACATCGCCGACGGATCGAGCGATCAGGATCACGACCGCTTTCCCGACAGGTCCGAATTCCTGGCCGACACCGATCCTTATGACGCAACGTCGCGACTGACGATCACCGCCTTCGAGCCCCGGGATAACGGCGAGACACGGCTGCGCTGGACCAGCGCCGAGAACCGCGTCTACTCGCTGATCGTCAAGACCAACCTCGCCGATGCGCTCTGGATGCCCTACTTGTCCGCCGTCGCCGCAACGGCGCCGACCAATGCCTTGACACTCCCCGCGGGGATTCCCTCGCCGGCCTTTTTCCGTATCCGGCTGGATGCCGCGCCCTGATGCGTAATGGCGCAGTTGCCGGGGGGTGAGATTGTGAGCGAGTAAGCCGGTTGAGTAAGTGTGCCGTTCAAGAATGGGTTTAAGTGTAGGGATGCAGTAATGGCAGAACTGTTTGGACATGAAAAACTGATCGTCTATCAGAAAGGAATGCGGTTTGCGGTAGTCCGCGGCGCTTTACTTGCTGGACTTTCCAGGCGAGTGGCCGCATGCGACCACTTGGATCGTGGGGCGGAGAGTATTCTCGTCAACATCGCCCACGCCAGTAACCTATGGTCTCCAAAGGAGCGGATTGTCTACCTGGGTCATGCGAACGGTTCTGCGCTCGAGTGTGCGGCATGCCTGGATGTGTTCGTGGCAAAGGGTCTATTATCTGCCGAGGACGCCAGCCCCGGAAAGCACTTGTTGTCCGAAATCGTTAGCATTCTTGTTGCCATGCGGAAAACGACGACCCAAAAGGTTCGCGAAGAGCATGCCACGTATCGCACCAAACAGGGGCGGCTCTTCAGTCATGAGGACTTGGACGTCTATCAGGCATCGCTCAAGCTCTCCGCTTGGCTAGAAGGGATGCTGGTTGAGTTCACGTGCAGTGCGGATCTGCTTTTCAAGCTCGACAAGGCAACAACAGCAATTCCCCTCAACATTGCAGAAGGCACAGGGCGTTTCAGCGGAACGGATCAGGCGAAGTTCTTCGGTATTGCATACAAGGCTGCAATTCAGTCTTCAGCGCTGGTGGACCTAGCTGCAGTAAGCGCAACTGCGGATCCCTCGCGTGTAGACGAGGGACGGGGATTGCTCAGGCGTATCGCCGCGATGCTCACATCGCTGTCCAAGGTTGCATCTGATGAAAACGAGTCCGGCACGTACTCACACACTTAAACGCGCTCTTAAACGGCACACTTACTCCACCTGCTTACTCGTTCCGTCATTGATCTCCAACACAACCTCGCGTTCGTCAATGAAAAATCCCCCCACAAACCCGGAAGCGCCTTTTATAAACACTTTGGGCATCTTTCATCTCCCTCGAACGTCGCCCACCAGACACGGTATCCCGTTGTCTGAGTGGGCTGGTCAGCCGATACTGAATGAGTCTCCGACATCAGTTCTCGGGTTTCTGGTCTTCAGTCACCATTGGCTTTGCAATTTCCACAAAGCTGTTTCCGTTTGTCAGTCGAAGTGGGTAGGTGAAATCATCCCATGAACCATATTCACTTTTCGGGTCAAAGCTCTCGCTGTACCAATGCCCGCCACGCGTACGATTGGTTTGCACAAAAAGTGATATGCGGTATTTCCTAACTATTTTACCGATGTCCGTTGTTCGCGACATTTCTTGTGAAGGCGTGACCTGAAGTTGAAAACCTGAAAAGTATGCTCGTAGGAGTAGGGGGAGCCCCCTATCTGTTTTGAATTCACTTCCTTGGGGGATTTCTGAAACACTTGAAGCGGTAACTTTGAAGGTATACGTGGCTTGCAACATCCTGAGTTGATCATTTAGGTCGCGAGATGTGCCTATCGCCTGCAATGATGATGGGGGCACTGGTTGAGGTAGTGTTTCATTTGATCCCAGCACAATTTTCTTAAGCTCTGCAACTTCCTTTTTGAGGGACTCGACTTCTTTTCGTAAATCTGAAACGTCGTCACCACATACGCCGCATGTACACGTCGCGATCATAAAAGATATGAACAGCTTTTTCATTTTTGTCTTTCTTGGGCTAGCGAATAGCGTTATATCCCTCGTGCGGCAAGTGTAGAGCGGCTGCGGATTGATGACAAGCGGTTTTTTGCCACATGGGGGATAAAATGCCGTTGAACGGAGCCGCCTTCGCCTGCGGCTACGGCGCGCCACGGACCGCGCCGGGCCAGCGACAACGCTATGGGGTTTGAAAGGCGCTCGGCAGCCCGTTCATTTGCGATACAGACTCCCTCGACTAACGCGGGAGGTCATTTTGCAGGTCTTGATGAGGGGTTTTCATCTCAGCCCAACCCCCAAACGGACATTCGGCCTTGATTATACGCGATGGTATAGCGAACCATCAATCCGGCCTCAAGATCATTGCCAGCGCAAGCAGAAGAATGGGCGCATGACAGTTCCGATGATGCTTTTCTTCGGATCAAGAAGAGGCGCAAATTTTGAGTGCGCCCGGCTCCGGGCGCTTTCTGACGGCGCGGCCTGGCGCGCCTCACGGAGAAAGCTTCATCACAAGCTTCACGTGTGGTGCAGGGCCAGGTCCCTGCACGGAAAGCGCGTCCAGAGACGCGCACTCAACAGGATTCGCTTGGTGTCCACTGTTCGTGTAAGCTTTGCCCCCACACGGCCCCATGACGCGCGGATAATGGACTATTTTGATCTTCCTTAAAACGACCAACGGAACTGCCATGCGCTCCCCATTACCCTAAGGCACGCAACGGAGTTGACGCTCACTATCAAACGTTGTACTTTATCACCCATGCCTTTGCGCCATTCACTGCTTGCGTTGCTTGCCTCAATCAGCCTGTTCATTCCCCGCCTGGATGGTGCGCCAGCTGGTACTCCGGGCGAAACCGTGTGGCTGGCTCGGAAAGGCGTCGCCAGCCTCCCGGTTTGCGTGGGGGAACGGGCCTCGGACCGGACACGTGCCGCTGCGAAGGATCTCGCGGCCTACCTCGGCAAGCTGTCGGGCGGCACCTTCGAAGTGAAAACGGGCACCACCGGAATTGTCCTCGGCATGCCCGGCGATTTTCAGCAGCCTCCCGTACCCACCGATTTTGATCCCAGCGACCCCTGCCGGCGCGAGGAGTATCTGCTGCGAAGCGACGGAAGTTCACTTTTTCTGATTGGTGCGACGGAAACGGCCAACGAGCGCGCCGTCTGGGATTTGCTCCGCCGCCTCGGTTACCGCCACTTCTTCCCCGGCGAGATCTGGGAGGTGTTTCCCCATACCCCCGATCTGCAGATCGGCGTCGACGAACGCGGCCAACCCGACATCCATGACCGCCGCCTCCACTATCTGGTCTTCAACAGGGATCGCACGGCGGACGAGGATCACAGCCGCTGGGCCCTCCACAACCGCGTGGGTGCCGCACTGAAGATTGCGTCCCATCATGCCTACCAGGGCTTCCATGCGCCGCGCAAGGCGGAATTCGAGGCCCACCCCGACTACCTCCCCTTGATCAAAGGCGTGCGCACCTACTGGGTCAACACCTTCAAGCCCTGCCTCTCCAACGAGGAGTGCCGGCGGCTGCTCGTGGGCATCGCGCTCGACTATTTCAAGGAGCAGCCAACCGCCGAGTCGATCAGCATGGAGCCGAGCGACATGAAGAACTGGTGCCAGTGCGCAGCCTGCGCAGCCCGGTCGCCGAGCGATTGGGCGACGCTGCTGGCCAACGAGGTCGCCGTCGCCATCAACGCGCCGGAGGCCAATCCGCCGGGAACGCGCTACGTCGGACTCCTGGCCTACAATGCGCACGACGCCCCCCCCACCCTCCGCATCGATCCCCGCGTGATGGTCACGGTCACCTCCCATTACCACGACAACCCGATCAGCCGCGAGGAGACGATCGAAGGCTGGCGGCGGCAGGGCGCCGTCCTGCTGGGGTACGACCACAACGCCGGCGGCGAGGGCGCCGTGCGCGACCTGCCGGAGGCCCGGCGCGAAATCGTCCGGCTGCACCGCGATCACCGCCTCTTCCGCTGGAGCACGGCGGGCGGTGTGCAGTGGGGCTATTTCGGGCTGGGCGCCTATTGCGCGGCGCAAGCGCTTTGGGATGTCGACGAAGCCGAGCGTTACGACGCGCTCCTCGCCGACTTCTACAGCAAGGCGTTTGGCAAGGCGGCGGCCCCGATGGAGGCCTATTTCCGGTCGTTCAACCGGATGAAGGAGGACGATCCCGAGCCGCCCGTCATCGACGCCGCCGTCATCGGCCGCATGTTCAAGCGGCTCGACGAGGCGTTCCGACTCGTCGCGGACGATCCCGGCGCGCAGGCGCGCGTGGGCGAATGGGTCTGGTTCACCTGTCATCTGGACTACCAGAGCCGCATCCCGACGATCACCGAGTCCTGGAAAAAAGTGGGGGCTCTCGACGATCAGACCCGGCTGGCCTATTGGGCGCAGCGCAGCCGTCTCTTCCTCCTGCCCGAACACCTGCGGGCCCAGAAGGAATGGCTGCCGATCAAGGATGTTGACGGTCTGCCGGGCAAGCCGGCGGACGATACGGCGGAGTTTGCCGACGATCTCATCGCACTGGCATCAACGCCGTCGGCCCCGACGCGCAATGCCTATTTGAAGCGGGTCATCGAACAGGGCCTCCGCAACTACGGCATGGACAGCAAGGATCGCTAAATGGCACGGAAACAGACGACGACGGGAACTGAAACGGCCAAGACACCCGGTGCCTACCTGCGCTTCAGGGACGGGCAGGAACTCTTTCGCAAGCCCGCCGGGCGCAGCTTCAGCCTGACCATGACGGGCGATTGCTGCCCGTGGGGCAGCGCCATACCGACGCTGAAGGCGGGTGGCGCAGACGCCATGTTCGCCGCGGCCAAACCGTTTATCGCCTCGTCCGATGTCCGGCTCATGCAATGGGAGACGCCGCTCATCAAGACCAAGTCGCCCATTGTGAAAAGCGGACCCAACCTGAGCTGTCCGCCTGAAACGGTCGTGGCCATGACCGCGCTGGGGATCGACACGGCCCTGCTGGCCAACAACCACACCGGCGACCATGGCGGACGCGCCGTCCTGGAGACGATGCGCCACATCCGGGAGGCCGGCATCCGCACGGTCGGCGCCGGCGCCACGCCGGAAGCCGCCCGGCAGCCGCTGATCATCGAGAAGAACGGCCTGAAGCTGGCGATCCTCAATTTTACAGAACACGAATTCGGTACCGTGACGGATCGGGTTCCGGGATGCGCGCCGCTGGCGCCGCTCTCCAACATCCGGTCCATTCGCGCCGCCGCACAAGCGGCCGACCTCGTGCTGGTGGTGGTGCATGGCGGACACGAACGCCTAGCCCTCCCCTCGCCGCGGATGGCGGATACCTACCGCGCCTTTGTCGAAGCGGGCGCCGCCGCCGTCATCAACTGCCACACCCACTGTCCGAGCGGAATCGAACTGTGGCAGGGGGCGCCGATCATCTACTCGCCCGGCAATTTCTTCTTCCCCTGGGATAAGCTGGCCAGCGACCATCTCAACGCGCTGTGGTGGATCGGGTACGTGCCCAAGCTCCATTTCGACAAGCGGGGGGTGTACGCGATGGAGGCGATGCCGTTCCGTTTCGACAACGCGAAGATGCATGCGCTGAGCGCGTCGGAACAGAAGCGCTTCTGGAGCTATCTCGCCGGCCTGAACCGTTTGATCGTCGATGACAAGAGCGTGCGCAGCTACTTCGAGGCGTGGTCGGCACAGCATGGCTCCATGTATTTGGGCTGGATCCGCGACCGTCTGGCGACCTGGCCCCGGCCGATGCGCGCCAAGAAAGCGGTGAAGGAGATGATGCCGGTCCGCAACATCTTCACCTGCGAAGCCCACCACGACATGGTCTCGCAATACCTCCGCCTGGTCGAAGAGGGGCGCGTGGCGCAGGCCGCAAAGGGATGGCCGCTGATCCGCAGCCTCCAGATGCCCGCCTGGGCCGAGCGGCATTGGCAGCGGCTGCGCGCGACCGCAGCAGCCAACTAGCCGCGTGTTAGGCTCCCGGATTGGTTATTACGGAAATCGTCCCAGCCTCGGTATCCCACAGCAGCAGTTCCTGCGACGTGAGGGTGTCGGTACAGAGAAAACGGGACCCCTCCACCATGCGGTCATGCCGTAGGTGGAAGTGGCCGAACACCCAGAATGCGGGCCGGTAGTGCAATTGGCGCCACAGCCGAACGAGTTCCATGTCGCCGCAGTCGTCCTCCGGCCCAGGGTCGAAGCCTGCGCCGTGGACGTGCACGGCAATGCGGGCAGCGAGCGCCGGATTACTGCGGATCCCGACGCCGATGTCCGCCGGGCAGGAGTGCGTGACAACCATGGCGGGGCGCTCCTGGTTGAACAGCCTCGTGGCGCGGGCGCGCTCATGGACCAAGATGAAATTCGCGATATTTCGGTACCAGTGCCTGTACTGGGCCCGGTCCACATGCAACGCCCCCCCGAGGAACCCCACCGTCACCCCGCCCAATTGAACGGTCGAGGCCCGCGGCTGGAAGAAGAGGTTGTACTCCTCCCGCCAGCGCGCGGGTTCGCCTCTCTTCTCCGCGTGGTGGAGCCAGGCGTGATCGTCATGGTTCCCGTCGATGGCATAGACGGGTACAGGGAGTCGTCCTCCGGCGAAGCCGCCGGCAAACAGCGAGGGAAAGAACCCGAAATCCCCAGCCTGAATCACGGCGCCGATGTCATGCAGATCCCGGATGCGGCCCAGCCGCGCCGCCAGGCCCGCGTGAGCGCCATGCACATCGCCTAACAGGAGGACTTTCATAGGCCGTGGGTGAAATCCAGGCGCATCTTGGACTGGAAGACGGTGATCTGCTCGAAGATCTTACGCAGTGCCGCTTGCTCGATCTCCGTCAACTCGGCCGGGTTCACATGGTTGTCCGGCGATTGGCCCGCCGCGAACTGCACAGCCTGATGGCGCAAGCGCCAGAGGGACAGCATCTCAAAAGCCGTCCTCAACTCAGCGACGCTCGCCGGATGGAGCACCCCGGCGGCGGCCAGAGCCCCGACGCGGCCCAGGGTGCCGACTGCGGGCAGGGCATGGCGCAAGGCATAGACCCGCGCGAAATTGACGATGGGGACGAGGCCGCTCTTGATGTCAAACGTCTCCGGATGGCTCCCGCCCGACTCCACCACAATCTTCCCGAAGAAACCCAGCGGCGGCTTGAACTCCAGGGTGCTGCGGGCGAGATTGAAGAAAAAGGTCTCCTGGGAGCCGATGTCGCGAAGCACATGCCGCCTCAGCGCATCCGACAACGACACGTCGCCCGCCGCATGCCGGAAATCGAAGACGATGTTCACGGACTGGAGCGCCTCGGCCGTGCTCTGCTCGATCCAATCGTCAAACAAAAAGCGCCACTGGCTCAGGGGCCGACACCACTTGGGGTTTCGGGCCATGACCTCGCCGCGACAATACGTATAGCCCGCAGCGTGAAGGCCGTCGCAAACCCGGCTGGCCAGCGCATGAAAATAGACGTCGCAGGCAGATTCGGCACCGGGCACGGGATCGGCATACACCAGTGCGTTGTCCTGATCCGTCGCGAGGGTCTGCTCACCCCGTCCTGTGCTCCCCAGCGCGAGGAACGCATACGGCACCGGAGCCGGTCCCAGATCCGACTCGGCCAAAGCGATCAGCCGGACGATCACCGCGTCACACAGGGTCGAGAGAAACCCCGTGATGTGGCTGGCCCGGGCGCCGGCGGCCAAGAGCAGCCTGACCGAAGCGGTGGCAAGCGCACAGAACCGCTGGATCTCCTCCAGCGCAGCGGCCTCCTGGACTTTCCGGATGAGCAGTGGCAGGCTGCTGCCATCCAGCTTCAACAGATCATGGAAAGAGACCGGAACGCCCTCGCGGTCCACTCCAGTTCCGGGTAGCGACTGCTTGAGCAACTCATCTGTCCCGGAAGCTCTGATCAGCGCCAACAGCGCCCCGAACGGGGGCGGATCCACCACGCCCGCCACGCGCGGATAGTCCCGG
>CAZQKI010000040.1:0-28122 GCA_964592855.1 uncultured Lentisphaerales bacterium | reverse complement strand
GGCGCGGTCTCCTGCGGGATGCTCTGCTCGGCGCGCGAGTTGAAGCTTTCGGAGGACCACGCGGGCATCCTGATCCTCGATGCCGCGCTCGTCCCCGGCACGCCGCTGCGCGACGTCTTCCCCCCGCCCGAGACGGTGCTCGATCTTGAAATCACCTGGAACCGCCCGGACTGCCTCTCGATCATCGGCCTGGCGCGCGAGTTCGCGGCCCTGCTGGGCCGCCCGCTGAAGCGCCCCGCGGTGGACTTCGTCACGGACGGCGATGCCGTCGAAACGCTCGCGGCCGTGCGCGTCGACGCCCCCGCCATCTGCCCCCGCTACACCGCGCGCGTCCTGACGCAGGTGCAGGACGGCCCTGCGCCCGGCTGGATGCAGCGCCGCCTGGAGCAGTGCGGCGTCCGCCCGCTGGGGCTGATCGTCGACGTCACCAACTACGTGATGCTCGAATGCGGACAGCCGCTGCACGCCTTCGACCATACCCGCCTCGCCGACCGCACGATCATCGTCCGCCAGGCCCGGGCGGGCGAGAAGATCCGCACGCTGGACGGCGCCGAACGGGCGCTGGAGGGCGGGATGCTGGTGATCGCCGACGCCAACGAGCCCGTGGCCGTCGCCGGCGTGATGGGCGGCGCGGGGAGTGAAATCGCGGCGGGGACGACGACCGTGCTGGTCGAAAGCGCGCTCTTCGCGGCGCCGTCGATCAAGGCGACCGCGACGGCGCTCGCGCTCCGCTCGGAATCGTCCCACCGCTTCGAGCGCGGCGTCGATGCCGACCTCGCCGACTGGGCGAGCCGCCGCGCCGTGTCGCTGCTGGCGCAGCATGGCGGGGCGCGCGTGGCGCCCGGCGTCATCGATGTCGACAACCGCCTGCCGGCCCAGGCGCCGGTGGCCCTCCGCTACCGGCGGGCCCGGGAGGTCATCGGCCTGCCGCTTGAAGTGAAGGTCATGACGGACACTCTGGCCGCGCTCGGCCTGGCCCTGACGGCGTCGGATGCGGCGTCGGCGACCTTCGCCATTCCCTCCTGGCGCCTGGATCTGGAATGCGAGGCGGACCTGATCGAGGAGATCGCCCGGATGCAGGGGCTGGATCGGCTCCCCGACGTGACGCCGGTGGCGATCGCGGTCCCCGGCGTGGATGATGCGCCCGTGCGGGCGGCTGCGCTCTGCCGCCAGACCTTGCTGGGCTTCGGCCTCTCCGAGGCGATGCACTACAGCTTCCTCTCGGCGGGCGAACTCGATGCTTTCGATGCGACGAACCGCGAAACCCGCCTGGTGCTGCCGAATCCCGTCAGCGCCGACTACGGCGTGATGCGCGGCTCGCTGCTGCCGCAGCTGGTGCAGTCGCTCGGCCGCAACCACGCCCGACAGATGGAGGCGCCGGCGCTCTTCGAAATCGGCCGCGTCTTCGGCCACGATGCGGCCGGTGGCGTGACCGAGGAAGCGCGCCTGTCCCTGGGGATCTGCGGGCCCTTCGGACGTGGTGCGCTGGATCGGCGGCGCGCCGTCGAGAACGAGGAGTCGATGCTTTGGCTGAAGGGGATCGTCGAAGCGCTGCTGGCCCGGCTGCACGCCGGTGCGCCGGGCTTCGTGCTCGCGGAGCATCCCGCCTTCGAAGCAGGGTGGGGCGTCGAGATTGTGCTGGAAGGTGCGGTCATCGGGCGCATGGGGCTGGTCCGTTCCACGATCCGCCATGCGTGGCGCATGCATGCGCCGATGGCCGTCGCCGAAATGAACCTGGAGCCGATCCTGGCGCAGGTGGGGCAGCGGATTCCCCTGCGTCCCATCCCCGCCTATCCGAGCGTCCGGCGCGATCTGGCGCTGCTCGCGCCCCTGTCGTTGACGCATGCCGTGATCGTTGCGGCGATCCGTCAGTCGGCCCCCGATGAATTGACGGATATCCGCCTTTTTGATATATTCGTCCCCAAGGAAACAAAGGGTGTCAAGCGCAGTCTGGCTTACACCTTGGAATTCCGGTCAGCGGAGCGCACGCTCACGGACGACGAGGTCAATGCGGCCTGCCAGAAGATCATGGCGGCAGTGAAGGACACGTTGGGCGTGGAAGTGCGCGAGAGCTGAGGAACATGGATGTTCCGGGCAATGACCTTGCCGGGAACCTTGAAGCAGAACGTGACCCTGCCTGAATCGCGAACTGGCCTACATTTCTGACCTACATGTCTTCTAGGGAGCCAAAACGCGGCGTGAAACGAAGACCCGTCTTCTGATGGGGATTGCGAAACGCCGCCGGGGCGCCCACCTCGAGAAAGAGGTCCAGATTTTTTCGCCCATACGACCAGGCGGGGTTTTTTTTCTCACGGCAGCTTGGCGAGCGCGTCCAGACGCGCGGTGCCGGCTTCGGCATCCAATGCGCTCCAGCGCGTGAGCAGGCGCAGCTTGATGGCGTAGGCCAGGACGACTTCCGGGGTCAGGGGCTGATAGCCCTGCAACGACTCCACAGCTTGCCAGCGGAGGCGGACCAGGGCGCGCTCGCGCTGCAGGGGGTCGGGCTGCTCGAAAGCCGCCGCCACGCCCTGATCGATCCGCACATCAATGCCCGGCACGGGGTGCTGCCAGGCGTGGGCGTCGACGCCCCGGCGCGCGGCGCGACGGCGCGCCACGGCGTTCCGCAGGAGGGTCTCGTGATTCTCCCAGGCCTGCACAAAAGGATGTGCGCTCGTGCCGTCGTCCAGCAGGGCTTGCACCGCCTGCCCCAGTTGGCCGCTGAGCTGCTCCGCGCAGGCCGTGCGAAAGGCCTCCACGGTGATCCCGGCCGGATGGCCGGGAAGCAGCATCGGCAGCGAGGCGATGAAGTATTCCAGATTCATGGTTGCGCAGCTGATCCGGCCGGCTTGAGCAGTTGGGCGAGCTGCGGGCGCAGCAGGCGCGCCAGCGCGGCGGTGATGGCCCCGGTCGTGAAGCTGTGTTCAACGCGGCCCCCCTCCAAGCGGAGGGTGAAGCCGTTGGGGAAGGCGGGATTGGCCGACACCGTGATCCCCTCCGGTTTGGACGCCGCCGCGCGGAGTCGCTCGACGATCCCGGCCGCCTGCCGGGCCGCGGTGCCGCCCAGCGCGACTTCGATCTCCTGCGCCCCGCCCTTGAGATAGGCCGCCACGGCGTCCGAAATCCACCGCTGGAGCGCGGCTTCGTCGCTCAGGGCCTGGTCCACTTCGCCGCGGAGCAGACGCTCGAAGCACGCCCCGAGATCCTGTTCGACCTGGATCAGCACATCGCGCGCCGCCTGGCGGACGCTCTGCTCGGCCCGCTTGGCGAAGGCGTCGGCGTCGCGCCGCGCCGCCTGGCGCAAGGCCTCGGCCTCCGCCTTGGCCTTGGCCGCGCCAGCCGCCGCCTCCTGGCGTGCGTTATCGAGGATGACCTTGGCCTCGCCCTGTGCCTTTTCGACACCTTCCTGGCGAATCCGGTCGAGCAACTGCTGCAGTTCTTGAGTCATGGTAGCATCCACTTGGCGGCATCAGGCCGCGACCTTGGTGACGGCGATGAGGGCGAAGACCATCGTGAAGATGGCGACGGTCTCGATGATGCCGATGGCGGCCAGGAAGTTGGTGAAGCCCAGCCCTGTCTCGCCCTGCGCGTCGGCGGCGGCAGCGGCGGTGCGTCCCTGCATCAGCGCCGAAAGGCCGATGCCGAATCCCGCGAATACGCCGATGAGGCAGAGGGGGAGCCAGGGGGCCCCCTTGGTGGCGCGGTCGATCATCGAGAACATCACGATCATGCCGTAGAGGGTTTGCGTCAGCGGCGCGCCGACGAAGGAGAGCAGCAGGAAGGGCGCCTGCTTGCCCTGGGCGTAGCATTTCTTCCAGGCGCCGACGGCGGCGCTGCCCGCGATTCCGGTTCCCAGTCCCGAGCCCGCCGCGCTCAAGGCAAGCGCCATGACGGCTCCGGCAATACCCAGTCCGGCGTTCATTGATGGATCCATGTTCATTCTCCTGTGTAACTCGTATCGTGTTGGTGTGAGGGTTGACTCGACGCGCTACTCGGCGACGACGCGGGCCGCCTGCGTCTGGCGCTGGAAGGGGCGATAGGCGAAACCGCACCAGCTGACGCCCTTGTGGTTGGAAAATTCGAGGGTGTTGAGGCGGACAGCATGCACCAGGATGCTGAGCGCGCCCATCATCAGGTTGAGTCCGTGACCGGCCAGGAGGATCAGCAGCACGCAGGGAATCTTGGCCCAGAGCGGCAGCGACAGGTCCATGGCCATCTGGTTGAAGTTCTCCGCGACCTTCACCGACGCCATGCCCACGGCGAAGAGACGCACGTAGGAGATGACGTCGCCCAGGCAGCTGATGATGTTCAGGGGCAGCATGCCGAGATCGACGCCGTTGGTCTTGAGTTCGCTCCGGTCGAGCATGAAAAGCGCGATCATCATCGTCGAACCGCCGGCCACCCCCAGCATGAAACGGGGAAAGACGAAGCCATCGACGGAGACCATGCAGGCGGCGTAGTACATCGTCCAGACGATCCCCACCCAGCCGATCTGCGCCAGGAACTTCTTCGAGGGAAAGAGCCCCGCCGCATTCCACAAACGGGCGACGGAGAGGTGGAGGGCGCCGAGGAAGAAGCAGAACTGCATGATGTTCTGCTGGCCGCCCAGCCAGACGGCGACGGGATGGCGGAGCACGCCGGGCAGCGACCCGATGGGGATGCCGAAATAGGTGGCGGTCAGCACGCCCCAGATGATCGTGGCCGTCGAGAAGATCGTCATCAGGGTGAAGGGTGCCGAAGGGGCCTGGCGGAACTTGCGCCGGAGCAGGAGCGTCGCCGCCAGCAGGATCACGCCGTAGCCGGCATCGCCGACCAGCATCGCGAAGAAAAGCGTGAAGAAGGCGTAGAAGACGACACTGATGTCGGTTTCGCGGTAGCCCGGCAGGATGCCCAGCATCTTGAACAGGGCGTTGACCGGCCGGGCGATGGCGGGCGGGCGGATCAGCGTGGGGGGATTCTCGTCGGGAGCCGGATCGCGCGCGACCAGCGCCCAACCCGCGCCGTGCGCGGCCGTCTGGATGGCGGGGATCTGCTCGCTGGGACAGTAGCCTGTGAGCCAGACGATGCCATCGGCGTTGCCCATGCTGGTTTGCGCCGTGATGAAATCGCGGATCTCGGTCAGCCGTCCGATCTCCTGGCGGATCACCTCCGCATCCTTCGCCAGTTCCGCGAGGGTGCGGTTGATCTGCGCGTGGCGGACACAGGCCGCGGTGCGGCGCGCCTGCGCCGCGGAAATCGAACGCGAAGGCGGCGCAAACCGCTCGGCCTTCTCGCCCAGCGCGACGTCGCCGATCGCCACGCCAAGGGCATGGTGGTCTTCGTGTGACAGCATCTGGACGTAGCCGGCGTCGCCCGCCTGCGGGAACGCCTCCAGCGGGGCGCGGAACAGGGTGACGGCGAGCCCCTTCGCGGCCAGCGCGGCGATGGAGGCCGGGTTGAACTCGCCGAAGCCGATGTACCGCGACACCTCGTCGTCGATCGCATCGATCTCGGCTTCGAGCACTTCGGACTCCCTGCCGAGATCGAGGATCTTTCCGACCGTCACGGCGGGGAGCGGGACGTCGCCGCGGGCATCCTGGCGCGCCGCCTCGTCGCAGGGCTCGGCGCAGGCGGCGCACTTGGCGAGGGCGTCGGGCTGGGCGGAGGCCTGGACGATCAGATGCAGGGCTTCCCCGGCATGTTCCACGTCCGCCTGCGCCGTGCGGAGGTCGGCGGCGTCGCTGGCCGCCACATCGACGTGCAGCACGCCCAGGTCCTGCAGACGCGCCAGCGCGGCATCGCGCCCGCCGGCGGTGCACAGCAGGGTCACGCGTTGCATGGGGACGATCATGCCACGTCCTCCTCGGCAGGGGTCCCGCCGGCGCCGCCGCCACGCCGCTTGGCCAGCTTGCCGCGGGCCACGCCCGCCGTCTGTTCGTCGCCCAGATGGATGCGGATGACGCGGATGTTTTCGCGGCATTCGGGGATCTTGATCTTCTCGAAGAGGTTGACGCGCTGCGAGGTCGTCATCAGCTCGAGGGTGATCAGTCGGCGCTGCTCCTCCAGGATGCGCTTCTGCGCGCCCAGGGCCAGGCGCGCTTCGATCAGGTCCTGCGCGTCGTCGTACCAGCTCGGGGTCGCGAAGAGGTCGAGCGCGGCGCGGCGGACCTTGACGGACTGGAAAAGGGGGATCACGACGCCGGCGATGTTGCCCTTGTCCGTGATGATCGACTCGAGCACTACCAGGTCTTCGGGGAGCTCGGACATGCTGAAGAGGGCGACCCACGGCCGGGCGGCGGCGCGCTGCGCCTCCTCCTGGCGGGTCACGTCCTCGATGCGGGCGGTGATCGACGCGATCTCGAGTTGAAGCTGCTGCTTCTTGAGCTGCAGCATCGGCAGAAAGCGGCGGTAGCGCTTGAGAGCATCGCTCTGCGCCTTCAGCTCGGTCTTGGTGTTCTTGATCTTGGCCATGCTAGCCTGAAGTCTTCTTCCAGAACTCGTCCGTCAGCTTGGTGGCGATGCCGACTTCAAAGGGCTCGAAGCAGTCGGAGAGGATGGACCAGCCGCGGTCGAGGGCCTGCTCCAGGGGAATGTTCACCGCCAGATCCATCATTTCGCGCTCGAAGCGTCCGCCGTACTTCAGCAGCTTGCCGTCCCAGTCGGACATGCGGAAGCCCATCGACTGCTTCTCCGTGGTCTCGCGGTAGGCGGCGTAGAGGCGGATCATCGCGTCCATGATGGCGCGGTGGTCCTTGCGCGTCTTGTTGTTGACGAGCTGCTTCAGGCGGCTGAGCGAGCCGAAGGGCTCGATTCGTCCGTTCTGCAAATAGAACTGCCCCTCGGTGATGTAGCCGGTGTTGTCGGGAACGGGGTGGGTGACATCGTCGCCGGGCATCGTGGTCGCGGCCAGGATGGTGATCGAGCCTGCCCCTTCGAAGTCGACGGCCTTTTCGTAGCGCGCGGCCAACTGGCTGTAGAGGTCGCCGGGGTAGCCGCGGTTGGAGGGGATCTGCTCCATCGTGATGGCGATCTCCTTCAGGGCGTCGGCAAAGCTCGTCATGTCCGTGAGCAGGACCAGCACGCGCTTTCCCTGCAGGGCGAACTGCTCCGCGACCGCCAGGGCGATGTCCGGCACCAGGATGCACTCCACGATGGGGTCGGCGGCGGTGTGGACGAACATGACGCTGCGCGCCAGCGCGCCGCTCTCGTCCAGGGTGTCGCGGAAGAACAGGTAGTCGTCATACTTCAGCCCCATGCCGCCGAGGACGATGATATCGACTTCGGCCTGGAGGGCGATGCGGGCCAGCAGGGCGTTGTAGGGTTCGCCCGCGCGGGCGAAGATCGGCAGCTTCTGCGATTCGACGAGGGTGTTGAAGACGTCGATCATCGGGATGCCGGTGCGGACCATCCGGCTGGGGATGACGCGCTTGGCGGGGTTGACCGAGGGGGTGCCGATGTCGATCAGTCCGTCCTCGAGGGCGGGGCCGTTGTCGCGCGGGCGGGCGCCGCCGGTGAAGACGCGCCCCAGCAGCGAATCGGAGAAGGGGACCTGCATCGGGCGCCCGAGGAAGCGGACGCGGGCATCGGTCGCGACGCCGCGGAGTCCGGCGAAGACCTGCAGCGAGACCTGGTCGCCGTTCAGCTTGATGACCTGGCCGAGCGAGGTGCCGTAGCGCGAGGTGACCTCGGCCAGTTCGTGATAGCTGACCCCTTCGGCGCGCAGCGTGACGACGCTGCCGGCCATGTTGTCGATACGGTGGTAGACTTTATGCATGGGCGACGTTCTCCGCGAGCAGCGCGGCGATCTTCGCCTGCCCGGCCTTGAAAGGTTCCGAATCCCAGACGGTCTGGTGCCAATCCTTGAAAGCCTGGGTGAGGGTGAGGAAGAAGCGCCGCGCCGCATCCTTGTCCGCGTAGGAGAAGGGGGAGCCGATGATGGTTTCGAGCGTTTCGAAGATGGCGAGCTGCCGCTTGACCGGCGTGGCCGCATCCGTTTCGCTGAAGGCGTCCTGCTGGAGATAGACGGCATCCATCAGCTCGGACTGCAGGTAGACCATGAAGTCCGCCATGTCGGTCCCCTCTTCGCCGACGACCTTCATCATCTGGGCCACCTCGCTGCCGCGCCGGAGGACGGCGCGCAGCTTCTCGATGCGGGCGGGCGGGGCGATGCTGGTGTACTTGCTCCAACTGTCGAGCGGATCGATCGCGGGGAAGCGCCGCGCATCGGAGCGGGCGCGGGAGAGTCCATGGAAGGCGCCGACGACCTTGAGCGTCGCCTGGGTCACCGGCTCGTCGAAGTTGCCGCCGGCGGGCGAGACGGTGCCGCCGATCGTGACGGAGCCGATGGCGCCGTCCTTCAGCCGGACGCGCCCGGCGCGCTCGTAGAAGCCGGCCACGACGCTTTCGAGATAGGCGGGGAAGGCCTCCTCGCCGGGAATCTCCTCCAGACGCCCCGACATTTCGCGCAGGGCCTGCGCCCAGCGCGAGGTGGAGTCGGCCAGCAGCAGGACCTTGAGCCCCATCATGCGGTAGTAGCCGGCGATGGTGACCGCCGTGTAGACCGAGGCTTCGCGGGCGGCGACCGGCATCGAGCTGGTGTTGCAGATGATGACGGTGCGGTCCATCAGCGTGCGGCCCGTGCGAGGGTCGATCATTTCCGGGAATTCGCGGAGGGTCTCCACGACCTCGCCGGCGCGTTCGCCGCAGGCCGCGAAGATCACGATGTCGACTTCGGCATGGCGGCTGGTGAGCTGCTGCAGGACGGTCTTGCCGGCGCCGAACGGGCCGGGGATGCAGTAGGTGCCGCCGAGGGCGACGGGGAAGAAGGTGTCGATGATGCGCTGCTGGGTGATCATCGTCTCCGTCGGGCGCAGGCGCTCGGCGTAGCAGGCGATCGGCATCTTGACCGGCCAGCGCTGGACGAGGGTGACGGCGTGGGCGGCGCCCGCCTCGTCCTCCAGCGTGGCGATGGGATGATCGACGGTGTAGTCGCCGGCCGGGGCGATCGTCTTCACGGTGCAGGCGCCGCGCAGCGCGAAGGGGACCATGATGCGGTGTTCGAAGATGCCTTCGGGGACGGTGCCGAGGGTCTCGCCGGCGGTGAGGCGGTCGCCGGCCTTCGCCTTCGGGGTGAAGGACCAGGCCTTGTCGCGGAGCAGGGCCTGGAGATAGGTGCCGCGCTGGAGAAAGAAGCCGCATTGCTCCGCCAGCCGGGGGAGGGGGTTCTGGAGACCGTCGTAGATCTGTCCAAGCAGTCCGGGGCCGAGTTCGACGGAGAGGAGGTTGCCCGAAAAGGAGACCGTGTCGCCGATGCGCAGCCCCGTGGTGTCTTCGAAGACCTGCATGTCGGCCAGGCGGCCGCGGATGCGGACCACTTCGCTCATGAGCCGGCGGGCGGAGGCGCCCTCCGACTGCAGGTCGGCGTAGCCGACTTCGTTTTGCGCCACCGCGCCATCAAAGGCGACGGAAATCATGTTGCCGTTGACGGCCGCGATTCGACCTGTAACTTCCATAGCTTATCGTTCCGATTCTGACCCGCGGGCATCGAGGGGAAAGAGAATTCAACATCATAAACGCCCGCCTGTAATTCGTCAAGCTTGTGCGCGAGCTTGTGCGCCGATGGCCGATGCCGATGCGCAGCAATTCTATGTATGCGATTGATCGGATTGTTGATTTTGGGGGAGTAGACATGCGCACTGAAAAGTGCGACAATCAAAATTTTTCTTTTAGCGGGGCTGGCAGTCGCACAGAAAACGATTCGTGCCGCTTATACCTAATCCGGGTATTTCCCGCGGAGCGGCGACTGAATGTTTGAGCAACCGATGATACTGATTCACTTGTGTGGCGTCCTTTTTTGCATGTCGCTGGTGCACGAGGATGTGGCGCTGCTGGCGGGCGCGCTGATGGTGGTCAACCATGCACTCCCGGCCGCCGTGGCCGTGGCCGTGCTCTTCTCGGGGGCCGTCATGGGGGATTTCATCCTCTATTCGGCCGGCGCGGCGGCACGCCGGCTGCCCTGGCTGCGCCGGTGGGTGATCGGCCCCAACATCCAGCGCGTACGGGACTGGCTTGAACACCATTTCGTCAGGCTCGTCCTTGTGGGGCGTTTCGTGCCGGGCGTGATCTTTCCTGTCTACATCGCCTGCGGTTGGACGGCGATGCCGCTGGCGCGTTTCGCATCGGTCACGGTGGCTGTCGACGCCGTATATACGGGGGCCGTTTTTGCCATTCTGCTTGGACTTGGCGAGAGCGTGCTCCGCCGGGTGGGATACGGCGCATGGGCTGCGGTGGCCGTTGTGCTGCTGGCTCTGACCGTGGCGCGAAGCCGGCGGCCCATGTGGAATCTGGTTGCGCGGGCCTCTGCGGCAAGTCCGTTTGCGTCCGTGCAGATATTGCTCCAGCGTCAGCGGGATCGGGTTGCCAACTGGCACCAGGGAATGCCGGCGATCAAGGCGCTGCGGCGCAAGGTTGCAGCGGGAGAGCGCATCCCGCCGTGGCTGTTCTACATCCCGGTGGGCATCTGGTGGGGCCTGCTGGCGTTACGCCACCGGAGTTTCACGCTGCCGTGTGCCGCCAATCCGAATCTTGAGACCGGCGGGTTCTGGGGCGACTCCAAAAGCCTGGTATTGCGGCAGATCGGCGGCGAACACGCCCGTTGGGTGGCGCCGTTTGTGTCATTCCGTGTTTCCCCGCTCGATATCAGTTCGCGCAATGGCGACTGCGAAAGGGTACTCCAGATGATGGCTTCAAACGGCCTGGAGTTCCCCGTGGTGGTCAAGCCAGACATCGGATGGCAGGGGTTCGGCGTTCGTCTGATCGAAAATCCGAACGCGCTTCGTGGCTACCTGGATCAGTATCCGCAGAACGAGGAGCTGATCATCCAGCGTTACATGGCCTACGACGGTGAAGCGGGCGTGCTGTACATGCGCATGCCAGACGAAGCGCGCGGGCGGGTCACCTCCCTGACCTTGCGTTACTTTGCGTTTGTCGTGGGCGACGGGCGGTCAATGCTGCGGGAGCTGATCCTGCAGGACGAGCGTGCGGGATTCAAGGCGCGCTTCCATCTGGGCGCCAAGCGGCTGCATTCCGGCCTCGACCCGGAGAGCCTGGCGCGTGTGCCGGATGCCGGCGAGGTCGTGCGACTGGCATTCATCGGCAGCATCCGCGTCGGCGGGTTGTACCGCGATGCTAATGCCTCGATCACCCCCGCCCTGTCTGATCGCTTTGATGCGATTGCGCGCAGCATGCCCGATTTCCACTACGGGCGGTTCGACATCCGCTTCAAATCGCTGGAACGCCTTCAGGCGGCCGAGGATTTCGCGATTATTGAGGTCAACGGCGCGGGCGCGGAGGACATCCACGTCTGGGATCCGGAAAAGAAACTGCGTACGGTCTATGGCGCGCTCTTCAAGGCCACGGCCACCCTCTTCCGGATCGGGGCGCTCAACCGCGCCCGCGGCTTCAGGACCTGCACGCTTTGGCATTTCCTCGCTCTGGCGCGGCGGCAGCACAAGCTGATCCTCTGGTATCCGCCTTCGACCTAGCGGACACGGCTCATTGTTTCATGTTATGTTCGCCACGCTTTCCTCATGCCGGAGCCAATCAACATGCGCAACCCGAACCTCCTGTTCATCTACACGGACGAGCAGGCCTTCAACACGCTGGAGGCCTATGGCAATACGCAGATCTGCATGCCGAATCTCAACCGTCTCGCCCGGCAGTCCGTCGTCTTCGACCAGGCCTATGTGACTCAGCCTGTCTGCACGCCTTCGCGTGCATCGCTGCTGACCGGCCTCTACCCCCACGCCAACGGCTGCACCGAGAACAACGTTTCGCTACGACCGGAAACGCCCTGCCTCCCCGAGATGCTCGCCACCGGGAACTACGCGACGGCGCACTTCGGCAAATGGCATCTGGGCGACGAGCTCTTTGCGCAGCACGGTTTCCAGGAGTGGATCAGCGTCGAGGATGCGTACAACAAATGGTTCTCCGCAGGCCGGAGCCGGGAGGTCTGTTCCGACTACCATCGGTTCCTGATCGCCAACGGCCTGACGCCGCAGAACGGACGGAAATTCGGGCGTGGCGAGTCGGCCCGGCTTCCCGAGCGCCTCGGCAAGCCGGCATTCCTGGCGCAGGAAGCCTCGCGCTTCCTCCGCGAAAACCGGGACCATCCCTTTGCGCTGTACGTCAACTTCCTCGAACCGCACATGCCCTTCTTCGGCCCGCGCGACGGGCAGTACGCGGCGGAGGATATGCCGCTTCCGCCGAATTTCGAGGCGGTTCCAGGATCCGAGCAGCCGTTGAAGGCCCGCCTCCTCCAGGAGCACTACCGGCGCCACGGCAACAGCGGAATCAGCCTCGACACGCCGGCGGGCTGGCGACGGCTGATCGCCAACTACTGGGGGCTGTGCAGCCTGATTGATACGCACATCGGCACGATCCTCGACACGCTCGCGGCCTGCGGCCTGGCCGACAACACGATCGTGGTCTTCACCTCCGACCACGGCGACCTGATGGGGGCGCACCAGCTGGTGGCGAAGTGCCTGATGTACCAGGAGGCCGTCCGCGTTCCGCTCATGATGCGCCTGCCAGGACGTTCCGGGGCGGCGCGGGCTACGGGCCCCGTCAGCCAGATCGACCTCGTCCCGACGCTGCTCGACCTGATGGGGCAGGCCCTGCCGGAGCAACTGCAGGGGACGAGTCTGCGGCCGCTGATGGAGTCTTCCGGAGGCCGGCACGACGCCCCGGTGATCATCGAGTGGAACGGGCCGAACAACGGTCTTGGCGATGTGCAGGGCGAGGTCCAGATACCGGACTGGATGACGGCGCTGGCGCCGCGGGAGCGGATCCACGCCGCGTCCGTGGACCCGGTGCGGACGATCATCGCGCCCGACGGCTGGAAACTGAACTGCAGTCCCCTGGGCGAACACGAGCTATACAACCTGGGGGACGATCCGCTCGAGACCCGCAACGTCGTTGCGCAGCACCCGGCGCGCGCCCGCGCGCTCCGCGGCGAGATCTGCCGATGGCAGGCGCGGACGGGCGACAGCGTGGCCCTCCCCGAGCTGTAATCTTATAACCGGCAGTCGATCCTCTCCAATTCCCATAAGTGAGCGGTAATCAGTAATCAGTAATCAGTGATCAGTGATCCGTAATCCGTAATCAGTGATCAGTGATCAGTAATCAGTGACCGCTAACAATACGGGTGCGCCTCTTTCCAGTCGTCGATCCGCGACATGGCTTCCATGTCGCTGATGCAGTTCGCTTCGACCAACACGTTCAATGCCCCGACGGCCAGCGCGCGTCTGTCGGCGCGCTTGGCGAACGCCTTGATTTCTTTCTCCATTGCATCGCTGACCGCTTCGTCATTGTGGCTGAAGGCAGTTGTACAACAATAGCCGCCGATCCTCCTCTGGGGCGACGAGCTGTTTCCTGAAATCGGCGATCAGGGTTTCGATTTTCCTGAATTCATTCAAGTGGACGATTTTCGGCAAGCGGCTCATACAGCTCCTCTCCTATGTTAAAGTCCGTTCAAATGCCGACCTTTAACCGAATACCTAGCACGCCGTTCCTTGACGCTGAAGCCGATCGGCTTCCGCTTGGGCTCGGGTTCGGCCATCAGTTCGTTAAGCGCCTCAAACACCACGCGGAACTGTCCGTCGTACTTGGCCTCCAACTCGGCCAGCTTCTCGGCCAGCTTGGCATGGCTGTCCAACATCTGCCGCAGTTTGACGAATGTGCGCATGATTGCGATGTTGACGTCGATGGCGCGGTCGCTGCGCAGCACAGTCGAGAGCATCGCCACTCCCTGTTCGGTGAAACCACGTACACTTTTTGAAAATTTCAGATCGCCAGAGGATATCACAATTTGTGATATCCTCATGATCTCCTCGCGCGTCAGATCGAACATGAAGTCCGCCGGGAAGCGTCGGCTGTTCCGGGTAACAGCCTGATTCAACACCCGTGTCTCGACACCATACAACACGGCCAGGTCACGATCCAGCATCACCTTCTGGCCGCGAATGAGATAGATGGCCCGTTCGATCCGCTCCATCGGAACCGCGATGTCGTGTCTCATGTCCAGTCTCCTTGATTTTTCTGCTGCTCCTGAGGTTTGTTTGTCGAGTCTTGCATATTCCACAGGGGGGAGCAAGCCTCGGAATTCCGGAATGCGGCCGCGCTTTTCGCTTGCTCCGGGTGTGTGCGTGTGACATGCTTCCGGCGTTGGCGGGGTCGATTGAAGCCGAGGATTCACGGGGGAAATCAATGGACTGGTACTACATCAAGAACGGGCAGCAGGTCGGTCCGGTCGACGAGCAGGAGCTTTTCCGCCTGGCGCACACCGGGGTGATCCTGCCGGCCGACCGGGTTTGGAACGCCTCCATGGGGGGTGAGTGGGGCTACGCCGCGAATGTGCCCGGGATGATTTCGACGGAGCCACCGCCGGTTCCCGTCACGCCGATTCCCACCGGGCCCGTCAACGATGAGTTTTATCAGACCGCCCCCTATGTCGATCCCGGGGAGGCCGCCCCGCGGATGGGGCCGACGCCAAACGCCGACCTGATGCTCCGGGCGCGTGAAGCCCTCCAAGGCCGCTGGTGGCTGGCCGTCGGCGCCGGGTTGATCGTCTCGCTGCTGCCGCTTCCGCTGAGTTTCCTTCCCGTGATCGGGACCTTCGCCATGTACGCGCTGGGCCCGCAGCTCCAACTCGGGTGGGCGGGTTTCGCGTTGGGCCTTGCACGCCGCGAGCCGCAGATCGAGATCGCTCGGGTCTTCGACGGCTTCAAGAACTACTGGAAGGCGATGGGCTTGTTCATCCTGATGAATCTCTACATCGTCCTCTGGACGCTGCTGCTGATCGTGCCGGGAATCATCGCCGCCTACTCCTACTCGATGGCCTACTACATCCTCTGCGACAACCCCGAAATCGGGGTGAACGAGGCGATCACGCGGAGCAAGGCCATGATGCGGGGGAACAAGTGGAAGCTCTGCTGCCTCTCCTGCCGCTTCATCGGGTGGGCGCTCCTGTCCATTCTGACGTGCGGCGTTGGCTATCTCTTCCTCATGCCGTACATCCAGGTATCGATCGCGCACTTCTACGACGACATCCGCTAAACCAGCAGCTTGCGGGCCTCGACGAGGACGTTCTCGACCGTGAAGCCGAAGCGTTTGGCGAGCGCTGCGTAGGGGCCAGAGGCACCGAAGCGGTCGAGGGTGACGGTACGCCCCTTGGGGCCGAGGTACCGTTCCCAACCGAAGGCCACGCCGGCCTCGACCGCCAGGCGGCGTTCGCAGTCCGGGTCGATCACACCCTCGCGGTACGCCTGCGGCTGGGCCTCGAACAGCTCCCAGGAGGGCATCGACACCACGCGGACGTTGACGCCGGCCAGTTGCCGGGCGGCGGCGAGGATCAGCTCGACCTCGGAGCCCGAGGCAATCAGGATCAGCTCGGGCGTCCCCGTGCCGCTCTGCCAGAGGGTGTAGGCGCCCTTCTCGAGGTTGCACGCGGCGGGATAGACCGCGCGGTCGATGACCTGCATGTTCTGGCGGGTCAGCAGCAGCGCCGTGGGCCCCTTGGTGTTCTTCAGCGCGGCAATCCAGGCGGCGGCGGTCTCGGTCGGATCGGCGGGGCGAATCGTCGTCAGGTTGGGCATGCAGCGCAGGGAGGCCAGATGCTCGACCGGCTCGTGGGTGGGCCCGTCTTCGCCGACGTAGAAGCTGTCGTGAGTGAAGACGTAGATCGCCGGCACGCCCATCAGCGCCGCCAGGCGGACTGCCGGGCGGCAGTAGTCGACGAAGACGAAGAAAGTTGCGCCGAAAACGCGGAAGCCGCCGTGCAGGAGCATGCCGTTCATCATTGCGGCCATGGCATGCTCACGGATGCCGAAGTGGAGGTTGCTGCCGCTGAAGTCATCGCGCGTCACCCCCTTCGCGTCCTTGATCCAGGTCATCGTGCTCGGGGCCAGGTCGGCCGAGCCGCCGACGAGCTGGGGCATCGCCTTGACGAGGGCGTTGATCACGACGCCGGAGGCGGAACGGGTGGCCAGCGGCTTGGCGAGGTCGAACGCCGGGAGGGCCGCCTCGAGATTTTCAGGCAGTTCGCCGCTGGTGTGGCGGCGCCAGGCGACGGCCTGCTCGGGATGGGTGGACTGCCAGGACTTGAAGTTGCGGCGCCAGCGCGCTGAGGCGCTGAGCATCTTCTTGGCACGGGCGGCGAAAAGCTCGCGGACGCGGTCGGGAACGAAGAAGGACTGGGTCTCGTCGAAGCCCAGGGCGCGCTTGGTCAGCTTGACCTCCTCTTCGCCCAGCGGCGCGCCGTGAACTTCGTGCGTGCCGCTCTTGTTCGGGCTCCCTTTGCCGATGGTCGTCCGGCAGATGACAACGACGGGGCGGTCCTTGGCGCGCAGCGCCTTGCGGATGGCCATGTCGATCTGGTCGTAGTCGTGTCCGTCGATCTCGATGACCTGCCAGCCGTAGGCCTTGAAGCGGAGCTTGGCATCGTCGCTGCAGGCGAGGCGCGTGCTGCCTTCGATGGTGATTGCGTTGCTGTCGTAGAAGAGGACGAGGCGGTCGAGCCCGAGGTGGCCGGCCAGGGAGCAGGCTTCGTGGCTGAGGCCCTCCATCAGGTCGCCGTCGCCGCAGAAGACGAAGGTGCGGTGGTCGACGGGCTCGAAGCCGTCGCCGGTGTTGACGCGCGCGGCGAGCATCCGCTCGGCGAGCGCCATGCCGACGGCGTTGGCGATGCCCTGGCTGAGGGGGCCGGTCGTCGTCTCGACGCCGACGGTGTGGCCGACTTCCGGGTGGCCGGGGGTCAGGCTGTCGAGCTGGCGGAAGCGCTTCAGCTCGTCGAGCGGCAGCGGGTAGCCCGCGAGATGCAGGAGGCTGTAGAGCAGCATGCTGCCGTGCCCGCCGGAGAGGACGAAGCGGTCGCGGTCCATCCACGACGGCTGCGCGGGATACTGCTTGAGGTGCTTCAGCCAGAGGACGGCGGCGACATCGGCCATGCCCATGGGGAGTCCGGGGTGTCCCGACTTGGCGGCCTGGACGCCATCGATGGCCAGGCAGCGGATGGTGTTGGCGACCAGGGCAAGATCTTCATGGGTGGGCTTGATCATTTTACTCTCCAAGGGGCTGAAGCCGGATTGATTACAGAAGCCGGATAAATAGGCTCCACGCGGCCAGATGATGCCAGAAAGGGCAGGTCGCTGACAAGGCGGAAGTGACAGTCCGACCGAATGAAGTTGAGTTGACGGCCAATTTTTGCTTTTCTTATCCACCGTTGCTGGTGGAACATGAAGATATCGCGCCAAGTGCGCGGAAGGATGGCTGATGAAGGTATGCAAATTTGGCGGCACTTCGCTGGCGGATGCCGGTCAGGTCAAGAAGGTCTGTGACATCATGCTCGCCGATCCTGCGCGGCGCGTTGTCGTCGTTTCGGCGCCGGGCAAGCGCAACAAGGCCGACACCAAGGTCACCGATCTGCTCATCGCCTGCGCCGACCATGTGCTGTCCGGCCGCGATGTCGAGGTGCCGCTGACCGAGGTCGTGGCGCGCTATGCCGCGATCCAGCAGGCGCTGGATCTCGATGCCGGGCTCGTCCGGCGGATCGAGGACGACCTGCGCAGACGCGTGGCCTCCACTTGCGGCGACGTCGGGCGCTTCACCGATTTGATCAAGGCGGCGGGCGAGGATTTTTCCGCGATGCTCGTCGCGGAGGCCTTCCGGGCGCGCGGCGTGGCAGCCGTCTACGTGAATCCCGCCGAGGCCGGCATGCTGCTGGAGGGCGAGGCGGGCAATGGCATGCTCTGCCCGGAGGCGTACGAGCTGCTGGCCAATGCGCTGGGGGCGATACTGGGCGGCTCCGATCAGCCCATCGTCGTCTTCCCCGGGTTTTTCGGCGTGACGCGCGACGGCCTGATCGCGACCTTCCCGCGCGGGGGTTCCGACATCACGGGGGCGATTCTCGCCGCGGCGCTCAAGGCCGAGTGCTACGAGAACTTCACCGATGTTGACACCGTCTACGCGGTCGATCCGCGCATCGTCCCCGAGGTGCGGCATGGCATCCGCGAGATGACCTACCGCGAAATGCGGGAGCTCGCCTACGCGGGATTCGGCGTCTTCCACGACGAGGCGGTCATTCCGGCCTTCCGTGCCGGCATTCCGATCAACATCCGCAACACCAACCATCCCGAGCGCCCCGGCACGCGCGTCGTGCCGAAACGCCAGGCCGACACCTGCTCGGTGGTGGGCATCGCGAGCGACATCGGCTTCGTCGCGATCTACGTCGACAAGTACATGATGAACCGCGAGGTGGGCTTCGGCCGCCGCCTGCTGGAGATCCTCGAGAACGAGGGCGTCTCCTTCGAGCACATGCCCTCGGGCATCGACAACGTCTCGGTGATCCTCCGCGCCGCGCGGTTCGACGCGCAGCGCGAGGCGCGCGTCGTCGCGCGGATCGAAGCCGAACTCAAGCCCGACGCCATCCTCGTCGAGCGCGACCATGCCTTGATCATGGTCGTGGGCGAGGGGATGCAGTACGCGGTCGGCATGGCCGCCCGCGCCACGCAGGCGCTGGCCGGGGCCGGAGTGAACATCGAGATGATCAACCAGGGCGCCTCGGAGATCAGCATGATGTTCGGGGTGCGGATGCACGACCGCGACCGCGCGGTGCAGGCCCTCTACCAGGCCTTCTTCTCGTGAGGCGCGAGGTATCCCATCCTGTTGGCATCGGCGATGTCCGGGCCTGGCTGGAGGCGGGTGCGCGGGTGGCGCTTTACATCCGCCACGCCGAGCGCCCGCCGCTGGATCCCGGCGATCCGACCTTTGGCGAGCGGCTGGCGCTGACCGGGCCCGGCGAGCGGCAGGCGCGGGCGGTCGGGGAGGCGCTGCGCGGCGCCGTCCGCGAGGTCCGTCTGCTGGCGTCGCCGATGGAGCGGACGCGCCGGACGGTCCAGTTGATTGCCGAGGGGGCCGGGATGGGGGCGGGGCTGCCGGTGGAGGATGCGCCGGCAATCGGCGTCGACAATGTCTTTCTGAATCCCCGCAGCGTTCATCTGGAAATGCAGCGGGTGGGGGCGATGCGGTTCCAGTTGGCCTACCTCGCCGCGGGGGAGGCCCCCCATGCCCGTCCCGTGGCGGAGGCGACGCATCTGGCGGTCAACTGGATCCGGAAGTCCGCGACGGCGCAGTTGAATCTCTTCGGCAGTCACGACATCACGATCACCGCAACCCTGGCCGGACTCCAGCTGGCCCGATTCACCGAAGCCGATTGGATTCCCTACCTGACAGGGCTCGCGATGGTCGAGCGCGATGGCGCGTGGTCGAATCACTGGTTCGTCTAATGCGGGTTGATATAAATGCGTTCGTTCTGGGGTAACTATGGGCGCTCTTGACAGCGGCGCAATCTGTACGGTATCCTGTCCAACATGAATGCAATGACCTACACAGAAGCACGGGAGACTCTGGCCGCCACGATCCGCCGTGTCTGCCGGGATCACGTCCCTGTCATTATCACGCGAAAGCGTGAGGATTCGGTTGTCATGATGGCACAAGAAGATTATGACTCACTTACGGAGTCTGCCTATCTCTTGCGAAGCCCCAAGAATGCCAGGAGGCTCCTCGATTCCATCCGGGAACTTGAGAGTGGAAAAGGTCAGGAAAGGCAACTTATTGAATGAAGGTCACTTTCTCAAGCCAAGCCTGGGAAGATTATCTTCATTGGCAACAGACAGACCGTAAGTTGCTTAAGCGGATCAATGCCTTAATCAAGGAGATTTCAAGAACACCTTTTGAAGGTTCGGGTAAACCTGAACCCCTTCGGCACGCTTTGGCAGGATACTGGTCACGAAGAATCACAGACGAACACCGTCTGGTCTATCAGATGCAGGATGATGCTGTTCTCATCGCACAAGCAAGATTCCATTATTGATAGTATAACAATGTGTGCGAACCAAGCGGTGGATGCGACAGGATGCCGACGAAAGCGCCTGGCCGTTTAGAGTTCCGTTTCCCCCCCATTCCGTGTAAAATCCCGCCATGTTTCAGAATGGATATGAAATCGGCCGCGTCTTCGGCGTCCCCATCCGGCTGGATTGGTCGCTGATCATCCTGGCCGTCTATTTCTCGCTGACGGCGGGCAGCTTCCTCATCGGCGTGACGGCCGCCATCCTGCTCATGACGAGCGTGGCCCTGCACGAACTCGGGCACACCTACTCGGCCCTGAAGTTCGGCTGCCGCGTCAAGGACATCACGCTGATGCTGATCGGCGGACGGGCTTCGCTCTACGACATGCCCCGGGAACCGTGGAAGGAGTTTGTCGTGGCCGCCTCGGGACCGCTGGTGAGCGCCATCCTCTGGCTGGGCGGCCGGCAGTTGCTGCTCGTCTTCGGCGGCATCCCCCTGCTGGCCCGCATGATCATCTACCTCGCCATGATCAACAAGATGCTCTTCCTGTTCAACCTGATTCCCGCCTTTCCGATGGACGGCGGACGGCTGCTGCGCGCGGCCCTGTCCCAGCGCATCGGCCGTCTGCGCGCCACCTTCATCGCCTCGCGGGTCGGCCGCATCGCCGCGGTGATGATCGGCATCTGGGGCGTGGTGGACAATTTCGACTTCTTCCGCATCCTGATCGCGATCTACATCTACCAGGCCGCCGGGGCCGAGTACCGCATGGTGCAGGCCGAGGCGGGCATCGGCGGCGGTTTCTTCGGCGGACGCGAGCCGCCGCCGGATGACCAGGTCTACATCTCGCCGCCCCCCTACCGGCGCGGGCGCGATATCGCGGATGTCTTCAAGGATCGCTAAAATGGCAACACGTCAGACCAAGACAGCCAAGAAAAAAGCCACCCCCCGGGCCACGCGGGGGAGGAAACCGGCCCCCGTCCGCCTGGGCATCGTTGGGCTCGGCGTGAGAACCGAGGTGCTCCTGGCCTCGCTCTTCGGGCTGGACGACGAGGTCGAGACCGTCGCCGTCTGCGACGTCCGCGAGACCGCCATCGCCAAAATCCTCGCCATCTTCAAGAAGCATGGAAAGCCCGCGCCGGCCGTCTACCGGGACCACCCGTCGCTGCTGGCGAGTCAGGCTGTCGATGCGGTCCTGGTGCCGACCTCCTGGAACTCCCACCTCCCGATCGCGACCGACGCGCTGCGGGCGGGCAAGTACGCCGCCATCGAAGTCGGCGGCGCCTCCTCGACGGAGGAGCTGTGGCGGCTGGTCCGCGCTTCGGAGGAGACGGGCGTCTCCTGCATGATGCTCGAGAACTGCTGCTACGCACGCAACGAGCTGATGGTGATGAACCTGGTCCGCCAGGGACTCTTCGGCGAGCTGATCTACTGCGAAGGGGGCTACGAACACGACCTGCGCGATTTCGCGTGCATGGTCGAACAGGGCTACGAGCGCTCAATCCACAACCGCTTCCGCAACGGCGACATCTACCCGACGCACCAGCTCGGCCCCATCGCCAAGATCCTCGACATCAACCGCGGCAACCGCTTCCTCCGCCTGACCTCGACGGCCTCGAAGTCGCGCGGCATGCAACTGGCGGCGCAAAAGCACTATGGCGCCGGAACGCCCTACGGCGACATCCACTTCAACATGGGCGACATCGTCACGACGGTCATCACGTGCGCCAACGGCGAGACCATCACGCTGACGCACGGCATCGCCCTGCCGCGCCCCTATTCGCGCAACGGACGCGTGCAGGGAACGCGGGGGATCTGGCTCGAGGACGCCAACGGCATCTACATCGACGGCCTGAGCCCGAGCATCGAGGAGATCGATCCCGCGGGCAATCCCTACACCACGCACAAATGGGATCCGGTCGACAAGTACTACGAGCAGTACGATCACCCCATCTGGCAGGAGTACCGCCGGCAGCAGCTCATCGGCGGACATGGCGGCCTGGACAGCCTGGCGATCCGCGCCTTCCTCGACGCCGTCCGCAACCGCACCGAAACGCCGATCGACGTCTACGACATCGCCGCCTGGATGAGCGTCACCTGCCTGTCCGAACAGTCGATCGCCATGGGCAGCCTGCCGGTTCCCTTCCCGGACTTCACGGACGGCCGGTGGATCAACCGCGGCCGCGCGCCTGCCGGAAAGTGGGCGCTGTAGCCCGGGCTCCGCCCTTTTGGACAACGAACGAAACACCGTTGATTGCATCGTATTCACCCTAGGAGAAGCAGCATGAAAAAGAACCTCAGATTCGGCATCGTCGGCGCGGGCTCGCGCGGCGTTCACGCGTTCGGCAAGATGATCGGCGCCCGGAGCGACGCCGATGTCGTCGCGTTGTGCGACACCAACCGCCTCCGCATGGAGTTGGCGGCGGAAATCCTCCAGATCAAACCGGAGTTCTATGCCTCCGTCCCCGAGATGGTCAAGGGCGCCAAGCTCGACGCCGTGGTCATCACCACCCCCGACTTCTTCCACGAGCAGAATGCCGTCGAGGCGCTCAACGCCGGCGTGCATGTGCTGATCGACAAGCCGCTCGCCACCACGGTCAAAGGCTGCAAGCACATCATCTCGGTCGCCGAAAAGACCTCGCTCACCGTGATGATCGGCTTCAACCTCCGCCACAACGCGGTGCTGAAGAAGCTCAAGCAGATCATCACGGACGGCATGCTCGGACGGGTCTTCCTGCTCGAGAACCGCGAATTCTACAATGGCGGCCGCACCTACATGGCCCGCTGGAACCGCGACTACGCCTTCTGCGGCGGCCTGTGGATCCACAAGGGAAGCCACGACTTCGACATCTTCCAGTGGCTGCTGGACTTCCCGAAGCCCGTCAAGGTCAGCTCGTTTGCCGACATCTCCGTCCTCAACATGGACAACCTCCCCTTCGCGCCCGAAGCGGGAACGCCGGTCGGACCGACCTGCCACGCCTGCGCCTACAAGACGCGGTGCCCCGACTTCAACGACCTCGGCAACGAGATCGACCGCTGGGGCGACGAGGCCGCCAAGCTCGACGGCTATCACAAGGACCTCTGCATCTACGCCTCGGACAAGAGCGTCCACGACAACGGCTTCGCCATGGTCGAATACGACAACGGCGCCCGCGCCAGCCACATGGAATGCTTCGTGACGCCGGTTACCGACCGCCGCTACACCATCGTCGGCACCGGGGGACAGGCCGAGGCGAGTCTGCACGACGCCACCATCACCGTGCTGCCGCGCTGGACCAAGGACACCGTGACCTACAAGATCGCCCCCGAGACCGGCGGACACGGCGGCGCCGATCCGCATGTTCTCGATACCTTCATCCAGGTCGTCCGCGGCGAAATCGCGAACACCTCGACCACCCACCATGGCATGATGTCCACGGCGGTCGGACAGGCGGCGGAACTGGCGCGGCGCGAAAACCGCGTGGTGATGATCGACGAGCTGCTCAAGCATTAGCCGGTCCGCTTGCGGACGGAGGTTTTCCAATGAAGAGACTGCCCATCCTGCTGCTAGCCGTGTTCGTCGCGGGCTGCATCGGCAAGCCCGAGGGTGTGGAACCGGTCTCCGGCTTCGTGCTCGACCGGTATCTCGGCACCTGGCACGAAATTGCCAGGCTCGACCACTCGTTTGAACGCGGGCTGACCCGGGTTTCGGCAACCTACAGCCTGCGCGAGGACGGCGGCGTCAAGGTGCTCAACCGCGGCTATTCGCCCGGCAAGAAGTCCTGGCAGGAGGCGGAAGGCAGGGCCTACTTCGTCGACAAAACCGATGTCGGCTTCCTGAAGGTTTCCTTCTTCGGACCGTTCTACGGTTCCTATGTTGTCTTCGATCTCGATCAGGAAGGCTATCGCCACGCCCTCGTGTGCGGCCCGGACAAGTCCTACCTGTGGATACTCGCCCGCGAGCCCAAGCTGGACAGGAAGGTCCTCGACACACTCCTTGCCCGTGCCGCCGCCTCGGGCTTCGAAACCAACAAGCTGATCTTCGTCGAGCAGGAATGACAGGCGGCCCAGTCTCCCTGCGGATCATGAGGTAGAATGGTGTGAAGAGGTGAACCAACATGAAGTTTCTGAATGTGAAGCGTGACCGGTTCCTGTGGCTGGCCGCGGCACTGCTGATCGTCAACATCGGCGGTTGGATCTGGGTGCGGGGGGAACTGCGCCGGATCGCGTGGAATGCGTGCGAGGAGGAGATGTGTCCGGCAGACGGCGAGGAGACGATGGGCGAAGCAACCGAGCCGGCCAATTCGCCGCTGGGCATTGACCGCCTGGGCCAGTCGGCGCTCTCGACCAACCGCCTGCTGACGATCGCCTGCAAGTTCCACGCCAGCGTGGACTGGAAGTCGTTCGCCTCCCGGGCCCGGTTGTCCACAGAAGACGGTCCCGTCGCCTGGCATTTCGTCGACGAGCCGCAGGGACGGCAGGGGTCGATCCAGACCGATGTGCCGATTCCCGGCGACCGCATCACGGTGACCATCGAACCGGGCGTCCGGTCGACCGACACACGCTTCTCGCCGACGGCCGTCCGCTCGGAGACGCTGCTGGCGGTCTCTTCCGAATTCCGGTTTTCCGATGCCACCTCCGTTACGCCGAGCTTCGGCCAGCCCGAGATTCGTCTGGACTTCACGCAGTATGCCGATGCACAGCAGGCGCTGCCCCTGATCGCCTGCGAACCGCCGGTCCGGTTCACGGTCGTGCCGCAGCCGTGGGGAAGCGGCCTCGCGCTGCAGGGTGATTTCGCGATCGGCCAGACCTACACCGTCGTCTTGAGCCCGAAGCTGCGGTCGACCCGCGGCCACCGGCTCGACATCGAGGTGCGCCGCTCGGTGTTCATCCGGGAGCGTCCGCCGGCTCTCCAGATTGCCGTCGCCGGACGTTACCTGGCGCCTGCGGGTGCGCTGATCATCCCCGTCACGGCGGTCAACACACCGGAGATCGTCAGCTCGCTGGCGCCCGTCCTGCCGCAGAACATCGTGCAGTTCGCCATGCGCGAAGCGGGCGGTTACGAAAACTGGTATGGGTACGGACCTTCGCTGGACGGCTCCGCCAGCGCCGCGCTGACGGGGCGGGAGGTGCTGCGCACCAACCAGCTTTCGACCGCCCGCAATGTGGAAGGGCGCCTCTCGCTGCGTCTGCGCGACTACCTCCCGCCCGGGGCCGCGAAGGGGGTCTTTCTGCTGACGCTCATGTCGGAGAAGGTCCGTTCCGAGCAGCGGCTCGTCTGCATCTCCGACATCGGTCTCGGCGTGCGCATCGAGCCCGCGGCCCTCCATGTCTGGACGACGGCCCTGGGCGCCGGCCGCGCCGCCTCCGGTCTGGAAGTCATGCTCTACGGGAGGAACAACCAGCTCATCGATACGGCGGTCACGGAAACGACCGGGCTGGCGAAGCTCGTCTTCGACCCGGTTCACGACGAGCCCTTCCTGATCGTGGCGGAGAATCCCGCCAATGGCGACATGACCTTCCTCCCGCTGACGGATGCGACGGCGGTTGCGCAGCCCGCGGCCGCGCCGCGCGGCTATCCCGCCCGGACGGGGTGCGAAGCCTATCTCTTCACGGAGCGCGAGTTGTACCGTCATGGCGAGAAGGCCTTCCTGCAGGCCCTGCTGCGGCAGGCCGACGGGTTCGCCCCCAAGCCCTTCCCCGTGGTGTTGAAGGTGCTGAAGCCCGACGGCCGCCTCTTCAGCCAGTCCACGCTGCTGGCCGATGCGCGGGGCGCGATCACGACGGAGGTGACCTTTCCCGAGTATCTGCCGTCGGGAACCTACCGGCTGCAGCTCGCCCTCCCGGGCGACGCCGGCGCTGTGCTGGGAAGCCAGGCCGTGATGCTGGAAGCCTTCGTCCCGCCGCAGATCCGCGTCAATCTGCGCGCGCTTCCCGCCGCCCTCCGGTCGGGCGAGGTCCTCTCCTGCACGCTCGTTTCGGAGCACCTTTTCGGCAAGCCGGCCGCAGGGTTGCAGGCCGAGGTGGGGCTGAGCTACCGGCCACTGAATTTCACACCGCCGGGCTGGGAGGACTACCGGTTCGGCGATCCGGAACGAAAGGTCTCGCTGCCCGGCACCGTCGCGCCGCGGCAGCGCCTCTCGGACGAGGGACAGGCGACGTTCGACCTGACGCTGCCGGCCGGGGTGCAGCCGCCGTCGCGCCTGCAGGCCATCGTGCAGGGGACCGTCTTCGAGATGGGGGGAAGGAGCGTCACGGCCCGCGGAACCGTGGCCGTCGATCCCTATCCCTTCTACATCGGCGTCAGGCCGCCGGCATCGGGCGTCGCCCGCCCCGGACAGGCGCTGACCCTCCGCTGGGCCGCCGTGCGCCCCGATGGCACGCGCGCCACGAATGCGCTCCCGCTCACGGCCACGGTCGAGCAGGTGACCTGGGTGAGCAGCCTGCGCCGCGAGGAGTCGGACGCCTACGTCTGGTCGAGCGAAAAAGTCACGACGCCGGTCCTCTCCGAAGCCACGGCCAGCGCGGGCGCGGATGACGCCAGCTTCACGTTCACCGCCCCCAATGCGGGCGATTACGACATCACCTTCGCCGATCCCGTCTCCAAGGCCGCGACGCGCTGGAGCTTCACAACGGACGATGAAGGGCAGTCGCAGGGTTCGCGCGACCGCGAGAACCCCGATCGCGTGGAACTGGTCTTCGACAAGGAGATCTATGCGCCGGGCGATGTGGCCCGCATGCAAATCCGCGCCCCCTTCGCGGGCGAGGCCTGGGTGACCCTGCAGCGCGACACCCTCATCGAGAGCCGCCTGGTGACGCTGACGCAAAACACTGCCGAGGTGCAGTGGACGATCACGGAGGATCTCGCGCCGAACGCGGAGGTCGCGGTGAGCGTGGTCCGCCCCGCCGTCGCCGAATCCGTCTGGAGCGCCCACCGCGCCTCGGGCCTGGCGCCGCTTCGCGTGCAGCCGCCCGAACGCCGCCTCGCGGTCAGCGTGGTGCAGCCGGCCGAGGTGTGGCGTCCCTACGAAACGCTCCCCGTCCGCATCCAGGTGAAGGACCACGCCGGGGCGGCCGTGACGAACGGCGCCTTGACGCTGCTGGCCGTGGACGAGGGGGTCTGCATGCTGACCGATTTCCAGACGCCCGATCCCTTCGCCCATTTCATGGCCGTCCGCGCCGGCCGGCTGGCGTTCCACGATTTGTACCGTCAGCTCATGCCGATCACCGACGAGAAGCTGCTGGGCGCGGCTTCGCACACGGCCGGCGACGCCGCGGCGGAGCTGCTGAAGCGGCTCAATCCCATCGCGGCGCGGCGATTCAAGCCCGTCGCCCTCTGGCGGGCGAACGTGCTGCTCGATCCGTCGGGCGAGACGACGGTGCCGCTGGCGCTGCCGGAATTCGCCGGCGAGCTGCGGCTGATGGCCATCGCGTGGGATGCGCGCGCCACGGGCTCGTCCGCGTCGTCGATCAAGATCAAGCGCAAGCTGGTTGTGCAACCCGACCTGCCGCGGGTGCTGGCCCCTCTGGATCGCGCCCTGCTGACGGTTGCGCTGCACAACGAGAGTGGGGAGGCGTGCGAGGTGACGGCCGGCGTGAAGACGGAAGGGCCGTTGACCTGCGCCGTCGGCCGGCAGGGGCTCACGCTCGCCGCCGGCGAATCGCGGACGCTGCTCATTCCCCTCGAGGCGACGGAGGCGTCGGGCACGTCGCGCACGACGCTGGTCGTCGAAGGGGCGGGGGAGCGCTATGCGGAGACGCTGGAGCTGGCGGTCCGCCCGGTCCATGCCTGGCAGTCGACTACCGAATATGCGAAGGTTCCGCCCGGCGGGACGCAGGCCTTCGCCTTGCCGCAAAACGTGGTCGCCTCCAGCGTCAGCCAGACCTTTGCCTGTTCCGCGCGGCCCACGGTCAATCTCCTCGGTGCGCTGGAATACGTCACCGAATATCCCCACGGCTGCCTGGAGCAGACGGTGTCATCGGCCTTTCCTCTGCTGACGCTGCGGAAGCAGGCGACACCAGTCGTGCCGCCGTCGAGCACCCTCGCGCAGGAGGCGCCGGACCGCATTCGCGCGGCGTTGACCCGGGTGCTCGCGATGCAGCGCTACAACGGCTTTGCCATGTGGCCGGATGTGCGGGAATCCGACAGCTTCGGCAGCGTCTATGCGGCGCATTTTCTCGTCGAGGCGGAGGCGGCCGGCTACCCGGTCGGCCAGCAGACGATGCGCGAGATCACCGGCATGCTGTCAAACCTGGACGGCTACGAAC
>CAZQKI010000039.1:0-28293 GCA_964592855.1 uncultured Lentisphaerales bacterium | reverse complement strand
TCATCCATCGCAGTTGTCGCCGCCCCTGCAACCGGACGGACGCCAATCGTTCGAGAAAGCCCATGAAATGATGCAGCGGGCCATCACGAACGGCTCCCACCAGTTCGAATGGGTCCATCGTCGCGCGAACGGCGAAGACTTCCCTGTCGAGGTATCGCTTACAGCCATCAGCTATGGCGGCAGAACCTTGCTTCACTGCCTCTGGCGCGACATCACCGAGCGCAAGCGGGCGGCGGCGGCGCTGCAGGAATCCGTACAGATGATCGAGGGGATTATCGACTCCATGCCCGTGCGGGTTTTCTGGAAGGACATGAACCTCGCGTACCTGGGGTGTAATGCGATCTTTGCGCGCGATGCGGGGTTTGCCGCCCCGAATGACCTCATTGGGAAAGACGATTTTCAGTTGGTGTGGCGCGAGCAGGCGGAAGCGTATCGCGCCGATGACCGGGCGGTCATCGAGAGCGGTCGCGCCAAATTGCTCATCGAGGAATCCCAGACAACCCCAACCGGCGACACCATCACGCTGTTGACCAGCAAACTGCCGCTACGCAATTCGCAAGGCGAGATCACCGGCGTGCTCGGAATGTATATGGACATCACCGAGCGCAAGCGGGCGGAAACGAAGATAGAGAACGAGCAAGCCCTGAGCAATGCCATCATCGAAGGCATCCCCGGAACTTTCTACATGTTGGATGAAAACGGCAAATATGTCCGGTGGAGTGCTTATCAGCGCGACGAAATTGTCGGCAAACCCGATGCCGAAGTTGCCCAAACACTCGCGCTGGATACCATCCATCCGGATGATCGCGCGTATATTCAGTCAAAGATTGAACATGTGCTCACTGACGGAGTGCAGGAGGCTGTCGAAGGCCGGGTGCTTTTGCGCGGCGGCCCGGCTTTCGTGTGGTTGCTGATGACAGGCCGAAGACTAATCATCAATGGTCGTCCGTTTCTTGTGGGTGTCGGGATTGACATCACCGAGCGCAAGCACGCTGAGGCGAAGCACGCGAAACTGCATGAGCAATTTGCGCAGGCCCAGAAGATGGAATCAGTAGGCCGCCTGGCGGGTGGCGTGGCGCACGATTTCAACAATCTGCTCATGGGCATCATGGGTTACACCCAACTGTGCATGGACAAGATCGCGCTGGACCATCCGATCCGGGAGTACCTCGCCGAAATCACGCACGACGCCGAGCGGTCGGCCGAGATCACCCGGCAACTTTTGGCCTTCGCCCGCAAACAGACTATCGCGCCGAGGGTCTTGGACCTCAACGACGCCGTGGCCGGCATGCTCAAACTCCTGCAACGGCTGATTGGCGAGGACATCAAACTGGCCTGGCGGCCCGGCGTGGGCGTGAGGCCGGTCAAACTCGATCCATCGCAGGTTGACCAGATCCTCGCCAACCTCTGCGTCAATGCGCGGGATGCCATCGACGGCGTCGGCAACATCACCCTGGAAACCAAAAGCATGACCATCGATGCCGACTACTGCGCCACACGCCCGGAGGCCATTCCCGGCGCGTACGTGTCCCTGGCGGTCAGCGACGATGGCTGCGGCATGGACAAGGAGACGCTGGTACAGGTTTTCGAGCCCTTTTTCACCACCAAGGGCCTCGGCAAGGGCACGGGGCTTGGGCTGGCGACGGTGTACGGCATTGTCAAGCAGAACCACGGCTTCATCAACGTCTACAGCGAACCGGGCCAAGGAACGACCTTCAGGATCTACCTGCCCCAGGTTGTCGCCGCGGACGCAATACAGGCCGCATCCGCAACAGCGGCCAAACCACTCCGCGGCACCGAAACGGTCCTGCTCGTCGAGGACGAGAAGTCCATCCGCAACACCATGGACTTGTTTCTCAAAGATTGTGGCTACACCGTGCTGGTCGCCGAGGATCCGAAGAAGGCCCTGAACCTGGCCGGGATGCATCCCGGCGAGATCCACTTGCTGATCACCGACGTGATCATGCCCGACATGAGCGGACGCGACCTGGCCAATCTTCTGTTGGCGCGTCGCCCGACGATCAAGCGCCTGTTTATTTCCGGCTTCACCGCCGACGTCATTGCGCAACGCGGCGTCTTGGACGACGGCGTGAACTTCCTGTCGAAGCCTTTCGGTCGTGACGTCCTGGTCCGCAAGGTGCGCGAGGTGTTGGAGCAACCGGGGCAAGAACAGTGAACGGCGAACAGTGAACGGTAAACCGAGACAGAGAAATCGGCGACGTTATGCGTGAGTGGATTGAAATCAAGACGAAGCGGACAGCGGAGGCCGGAGGGCGGAAGAAACGTCCGATTGTGGTCCGTTGGCGCGCGTTCCTTGCGACATTCGCCTTGACGGGTGTGTTGGCGGGGATAGCGACGGGAAGTGAGACCACCAGTTGGGTTGGCCCGGGGCTTGTGCCGGTTCTTTCCGGTTGTGAGCCCGACGACCCGCCGTATTGCATCGTCACCCCGGACACCCGTGCGGACGGCTTCTCAGTGGAACTGCGTCGGGAGGCACGCAAAGCGATGGGGCGTGAGGTCGTGTTCATGCCTGGGCCGTGGGCCGAACTCAAGGGGAACCCCGCGCTGCGTGATCGGTTCAATGAAGGCCTGAGGCAAACACGGGTAACCGGAGAATACCGGAAGATCTCTAGCAAATGGCTGGGCATGCTGGCGCCGGACTCAGCGTTGCGGCAGATGGCCAAGACCGTCCTGCGGGTGTCGGTCAGCGCATCGCTCCTGGCCGCCCTCGCCCTCGGAATCATTTTTACACTCCGACATCAGGTTAGAAGCCGCACCCGGGAACTCTCCTTCGAGAAAGCCTTCCTCGACCACGTCATCAACGCGATCGGTGACCCGGTCTTTGTAAAGAATGAAAAGCGTCGCTTTGTGATCGTCAATGACGCGCTGTGTGCGTTCGTCGGACGCCCCAGAGAGGGGCTTCTCGGCCAGGATGGCGATAACATGTTCCCCCCGGAACAGGTGGAGGTCTTCCGGAAGGTAGATGCCGGAGTATTGGACACAGGCGCAGAGAACCTGAACGAAGAAGCACTCTCGAATCTGACCAGTGGCGAGGTGCGCACCATCGTCACCCGCAAGAGCCGGTACGTCGATCCGGACGGGAAGCGGTTCCTCGTCGGCGTAATCCGCGACATCACGGAGCCGAAGATGGCAGAGGTGCGACTTCGCCAACAGCAGAACCTGGCCTCGATCGGCACGCTGGCGCGCGGCATGGCCCACGAAGTCAACAATCCGATCATGGGGATCGCGAATTACGCCCAACTCATCAAAGACCGGGCGGCGGATAATGCCGGCTTGGCCGGGTTTGCCGATGAGATTATCGCGGAAAGCCAGCGGGTGGCCTGGATGACGCACAGCCTGCTGAACTTCACCCAGTACGACAGCACGCAGGCGATGGCCTCCGCCGCCTTGGCCGATATCGTCGCCTCCGTGCTGCCGCCGGTCACGGAGGCGGTGTGGCAACGTGGAATTGACCTGTCCTGCGACATCCCTGCGGATCTGCCGCCGGTAGCGTGCCATATGGATCGCATCGGCGAGGCCGTGAGGGGCCTGCTCACCAATGCCGTGGAAGCGTTGGACGAAGGAACGCTTGACGCTACACATGTGGGCGAAGAGGTTAAAACGATCCGCGTAGGCGCTCGACGGATCGAGCGAGCGGGCCGAGGGTGGTTGCGTCTGTCCGTCGAAGACAACGGCCCCGGCATACCGCAGGCCATCCGGGATCGCGTGTTTGATCCATTCTTCACGACGAAGGACCGGACACGGCACGCGGGCCTTAATCTTTGGATCGCTCGGTCCATTGTTCAGGAACAGGGCGGTGCGCTAACGTTCGAGACCGAGGTCGGCAAGTTTACGCGGATGCACATGGACTTGCCGGTGAAGGAAGCGGGAGGGGTGACCCTGGACCCGCCAAAGAGAAGTTGTGCAACGTGAAAAACAACGATCAAGATCCAGCGTCTGGCGTCCGGCGTCCAGCGTCTAATGTCAACACCCCACCGTCCAGCGTTGACTCCCCGCCTGCGGGCGCCATGCTGCGCGTGATGATCGTGGATGACGAAGCCAGCATCCGGCTGACGCTGCAAGCATTTTTTCGGGATCAGGGGTATGCGGCAGAGGTCGCCGAGAATGCGCAGCAGGCGCTGGTCCTGTTGTCCAAGCAGGACTGGGACGTGGTCGTGACGGACATCGTCCTGCCCGGAGTATCCGGAGTGGATCTGCTGAAAGCGATCCGGGCGGTGGCCCCGTATGTCGAGGTCATCATGATGACCGGCGAACCCACCGTGGAAACAGCGGCGGAGGCGGTTCGGGACGGCGCCTGCGATTACCTGACCAAGCCTGTCGACAAGCGTGCGATTCTGCGCGCCGTGGCGCATGCGGCGAAAATCAAGAGCCTTGACGATAATCGCCGCAGCATAGAAGCGGATCTGAGGAGCGCCAAAGCGGCCGCCGAGATGTCCAACCGGGCTAAATCGGAGTTCCTCGCCGGCATGAGCCATGAACTGCGCACGCCGCTCGGCGCAATCATCGGCTTCTCCGAACTGCTGCAGGAGAAGATCTTCGGGGCGCTCAACCCCAAGCAGGAGGAGTACATTCAAGACATCTTGGAAAGCGGTCGTCATTTGCTCTCCCTCATCAACGACATCCTGGATCTCACGAAGATCGAGGCGGGGAGGATGGCGCTGGAGTCGTCCTCGGTTCCGATCGCGACGCTTCTCGAGCACAGCCTGATGATGGTGCAGGAGAATGCCCACAAACACGGAATCGCCCTGTCCGTGGAAGTGATGGATGCGGTGAAAGACCTGACGATCACTGCGGATGAACGCAAGCTCAAGCAGATCCTGTTCAACCTGCTCTCGAACGCCGTTAAGTTCACGCCGGATGGTGGCGCAATCAAGGTCAGCGCCCGATTGGATACGGAAACTTCCATGCTCCCGTACTTCGGCACCCCGACACTTCTGATCTCCGTCTCCGACACCGGGGTCGGGATCGCGAAGGAATACCACGAGAAGGTCTTCGAGGAGTTCTACCAGGTGAAGGACGGCGCCAAGGGCAAGACCGCCGGCACGGGGCTGGGCCTGGCGCTGACCCGAAGACTTGTTGAGTTGCACGTCGGGCGGATCTGGATGGAAAGCGAGGGCGAGGGCAAGGGCAGCACATTCCGGTTCACGATACCTGCAAGGCATGCGGAGTGAGTCGGTAGGGAAGGATGAAGGGTGGGCGCAAGCGCGTACGCCCGGAAAGCGTGAAACCATGAAACAACGGATTCTGATCGCGGATGACGACGTGATGCACCGCAAACTCATCAGCTACGTGCTTCAGGCGGAGGGGTACGACACGCTGCTGGCTGCAAACGGCGAGATCGCTATCGAGATGGCCCGCTCCAACACCCCCGCTTTGATTCTCATGGACATTCAAATGCCCGTGATGGGCGGTCTTTCTGCAATCAAAATCCTGAAGGCGGATCCCGTCACGCGTTCCATTCGCGCGATTGCCATCACGGCCCTGGCCATGGACGGCGACCGCGAACGCATGATTGAGGCCGGTTTCGACGGGTATCTGGGCAAGCCCATCAGCATTCAGAAACTGCGCACCGAGGTGCGCCGTCACTTGGCGGGGGAACCGGCGCAACAAGCTGAAGGGATCATGCCAGGCGCCGCAGGAGACACGCCATGAACCAGATCGATGCCCCCATTCCTCCTCCGGCTCCATCTGTCGGCCGGATCCTGGTGGTTGACGATGACGTCAATAGCCGGCGACTGCTCGACAAACAACTGGAACCCCGACTGCGGCCCGCCCCGGCCAATCGGTATGCCCTCGCCTCCACGGGTGCGAAGGCGCAGTTCGTCGTGGCGATGGCCTTGATCTCGGCGATTCCCCTGCTCGTCGTGATTTACCTGTGCCTGTCCGGCTGGCTGGGATTCCAGGCGACCTTGACGCAGCTCGGGCCGGGGGTGTTGATCGTTCTTCCATTCATGGCGATGGGATACTGGATCCTGGCCAAATACCCGATCAATGTCATCCGGCTGCGGCGCTACATGGAGAGTCTGACGCAGGGCGTCCTTCCCGACAGGATTGCCTTGCTGACCGACGAAGACGATTTGGCGGCGATCGAATTGCTCATGCGCAAAGTGGTCAAGCAAACGGAAGCGCGGGTGCGCACGATTGAATCCCAATCCGAGGCGTTGCTGGAGGCTGAACGGCATCGGGTGATGATCGAGAGTTTTGGCACAGCCTGTCACCATCTCGGTCAGCCGGCCACGGTCATCAACTTGTATCTGGACATGATGCGACGAATGGCGTTGCCGGCGGAAGCCCAGGACATGCTGGCGGAGTGCCAGGTGGCCGCCGACGATGTGGCCAGTATTCTCGGCCGGCTGCAACGGCTGACCGTGTACCGCACCAACCCCTACTTGCCGCAAATGGAGTCGGCGCGCAGCGCTCCCGATTCCGCCCAGTTGATTCTGATTTGAAGGAGGATACGTCATGAGCGAAACGAAGTTGAAGATGGCGGCTCAAACTGGCGGCCGGATCCTGGTGGTGGATGACGAAGAAAAGTGTCGGCGCTTCCTTGTCGATCTGCTGTCTGCGGAGGGCTACACCGTTCAGGCGGCAGTCGACGGCATGGAAGCCTTGCAACGGGTGGCCGAGTTCAAGCCGGAAGTCATCCTGCTGGACGTGATGATGCCAAAACTGGATGGCATAGAGACTTGCCGCCGCCTGAAGACGGACCCCGTGACCGACTCCATTCCTGTTCTTCTGACGACGGCCCTCCACGAGCGTGCCAACCGGCTGCGTGGCATCCAGGCCGGCGCCAACGATTTTCTCACCAAGCCCATTGATCCCGAGGAGATCCGCTTGCGCGTTAAGAATGCAGTCTATGCCAAACAGCTCTACGACCATATCCGGGATGCCTATGCGCAATTACAAGCGCTCCAGGAACTTCAGGACAATCTCACCCAATTCATCGTTCACGATCTGCGCTCGCCGCTCGCCGTCATTATCGGAAATCTGGAACTGTTGAAACTGGGATTTCTCGGTCCGCTGAAGGAGAAGCAGCTAGCGAACGTGGATGACGCCTTCTACATTGCACAGCAACTCATTGAAATGATCAGTTCCCTGCTGGACGTTACGCGGCTCGAGAAAGACCGGATGCCGCTTCGACTGGAGCCCTGCGAGCTGCCGCATCTTGTTCGGGAATCCCTGGCCAACCTGGGCTCGCTCCTCGGCAGCGCGCGCGTGAGTGTGGATATGCCGCCGGGTCTGCCGCCCGTGGTCTGTGATGGTGCGGTGATCCAGCGGGTGCTGGTCAACCTGCTCGGCAACGCATCCAAATATGTGTCGACCGGTGGAGAAATCAGGATCACGATTGCTCCAAACGAGGGTGATTGGATAATCCGTGTCATGGACACCGGGCCGGGGATTCCGACGCAGTACCAGGATCGGATCTTTGAAAAATTCGGCCAGGTGGATGCGCAGTCTGGGGCCAGGAAGTACTCGACCGGGCTTGGGCTGACATTCTGTAAACTGGCGGTGGAGGCCCACGGGGGCAGGGTAGGCGTGGACAGTCGGGAGGGCCAGGGAAGTACCTTCTGGTTTACCCTCCCGGCGCGAAAAACCGAAACAACAAGGGCCGAGGACAAACGATGAAAACTCGCAAACGGCGGATTTTACTGGTGGATGACGACGCGCGGCTCAGTCGGGTGTTGAAGCTCGGACTGGAAGCCTCCGGTTACGAGGTGCGATCGGAAAACGAATCGCCGCGAGCGCTTCAGGTCGTGCGCGAATTTTTGCCCGATCTGATCGTGCTCGATATCAACATGCCCGGCATGGATGGCGGTGATGTGGCGCAAGAACTGAGAGCCCAGAAAGATGTGGGCCAAACCCCGTTCATCTTCCTCACCTCCCTGCTGTGCAAGCAGGATCCGGCTCGCCCGAAGGCGTTGGCGGAGACGATCCTGTCCAAGCCTGTCAGTATTGTCGAACTGAAGAAATGCATCGAGGAACGCTTGGGACCGGAATAGTCAACCTTCTATCCGCCACCGTCTGAAGAAGCGCCGGCTCCAGAGGTGCACGGTCTCGCGGAAGGCGGCGTCGAGAGAGCTGTCGTTGAAGAGGGCCTTGTAGTAGGCGTGGGCGGCGAACAGCCGGATGATGGTCTTGTCGGAGAGGGTTTCCCGCCTGAGCGCGGAAAAGGCCCCCTGCCGCGCGGCGTCGATCTGCGCCTGTGCTGCCCGAGGGACAACTTCCAGAAAAGTCAGGCGGGCCTGCGTGAGCGCGAGGGAGGCGGAAAAGAAATTGCGTACCGCGAGCTTGTGCTCCCGGGGGTAGGTGATCGCGTCGATGGAGAGAAAGCCGGAATGGACCGCGATGAAGCGTGCCTGCTCGGCCGACTCGTCGACGAAGGCGTCCCAAGCGGCCAGAAGGGCCAGGGGGTCGTCCAGGCCCGGTTCGCCAAAGACCGACGGGGCGAGCGTCGCGGTACAGGGTGCTTCCGATACCGCCTCGGGCCTGAGCGGCGTGATCTCCGTGGGCTCCAGCACGAGCCAGATGCGCAGTGCCGCGATCAGGAGCAGCGCCATGATCCAATAGGGGGCGTAAACGAGAATCGCACTTTTGAAGAGGCGCTTGGATTGACGGACGCGGTGAAGGTCGGCGGCGGCGGCGAGCAGGAGCGTGGCGGATGCGGTCAGCAGCACGATGGCGGCAGTTCCCCAGAGGGGCTGCACGCTGGGAAGCCAGAGGCAGTAGATACCCGCAAGGGCGAGGACCAGGCAGATGATGAAGCGTTTGCGATGGCGGCTGGGCGGCTGCGGGGCGGGAAGCGCATGGCCGTACTTCGCCGCCATGTCGATCCGCCACAGCTCCTGCTGAAAACGGTAGACACTGATGAAGAGGGCGAACAGGGTGGCGATGAGCAGAAAGGGCATGACCTTGACGATGATCATCGCGCCGGTCTGCAGGATCACGAAGTTGACGAGGATGAATCCGATGCGCATCTCGGTCGGGCCGAAGCCCATGTAGGCGATCTGAAAGCGGTTGGTGGCGGCGAAGGAGAGAAAGGCATGCACCATGAAGCCCATGAAGAGGGCCATAATGAAGAACAAATTGGTGCGGAAGGCCTGGGGAATTAGAATGGCGTAGCCGATCAGGATGGCGCAGAGGAACATGAAGTCAAGGAAGTGGTCCATGTAGAAGCCCCACTTGACGAGACCGGTGTTGCGAAGCCTGCCGATCGCGCCGTCAAGCAAATCCGTGATGTACTGGGCCGTGATCATGGCCGAAACCGCCCAGAGCCAGTTGAGATTGCGGCGGGCAAGATAGCTGAAGGCGATTACGAGCAGCGACCACGCGATCGACAGGAGCGTCAGATGGTGCGTCTCGATCCCGCGGGGCACAAGCGGGATCAGGCGTTGCTTCAGCCAATCTTCCTGGGTATGCAGAATGGACTGGCCGAATTTCTTGTCACCCTGAAACAGATTCATTTTTCGGCGCTTCCGGGTTTAGCGTGGGATTTCCTGCTGATGAATGGCACTGTTGAGTCGGATCGAGTAAGCGGATCGGGTAAGCGTATCCGAGTAAGTCTCGCGGTTAAGGGAGCGGTTAAGTGTACGAGTAAGTGTATGGAAAGTGCGGAGCACACAAACGAACACTTCGTCGCACACTTCGTCCCCACCCTTTCTCGGATACACTTAATCGACCCGCTTGAGCCGGCCTTCGGCGTTTGTGCGCGTGCGGTCATTGACAAATCCCACGCTAAACCCGGAATCGCCCATTTTTCCCGGCATGCCGCCGCGGAATCGGCTCAGAACTGGAGCCGGATCGCGCCGCCGAAAATCACATTGTCAGTGTCGATTTCATCATCGGCATCCTTGATCCCGCTCCAATTGTCGACGCGGTAGTTGGCATTGAGGTCGAGGAGGATGTTCGGCACAAGTTCCAACACGATGCCCGCGCGCAACGCATAAAAGACGTCGCTGTAGAACTCGCCGTCGTAGAAGTAGGTTCCGACTCCCAGTCCGGCGTAGAGCCCCTTGCCGAAGATCAAATACGCGGCGGGGCAGTAGACGGGTTCTTCAAACTGGATGTAGTTGTCGGGCGAGCGCTCGAGTTCCAGGCCGATGCCGAAATAGGGCGTGGCCATGTAGCGGGAGGAGATCATCCAGCCGAGCCCATTCTCGTCGAACGATTCCTCGACGGCATCCTCGACGGCCATCCAGTAGTTGACGCCGATGCCGATCTGGAAGTTGGAATCGGCGGCGATAGCCCGTGGCGAGGCCAGTGCGAGGGAGAGCAATCCGATCGCCAGGCGGGAAAAGCCGGCACATGTGTCTCGTTTCATGGTCTGATCCACTCCTGCGTTTAGGCGTCGGGCGTTGCCGCGACGGCTTCGGGTGCGGCCGGGACGGACTCACCCGCTACATTCGGTTCGGACGCTTGCGTGACATCGCCTGCGGCCGCTTCCTCCGCTTCGCCTGGAGCGGGAACCGCCACCGCAGGCGCGGGTTCGGCGGACGCATCCGCAGCGGCGGCGGCGGCCGGGGCGCCCCGGGACTTCGCGCCGGCACGCTTGGATGCGGTCGCATCTGCCTTGGCGGCCGGCGCGGTCTTCTCCTCGGCATCGGCTTTGGGCGCTTTGCCGTGCGGCCGGAAGATGGGGTGTTCGACGGGAAGCGTCAACATCCCGTTGAAGTACTCGATCAGGTGTCCCTTTTCGACCAGCCACTTGATTTGCGTGGCCAGGTCGGCCCGGATTGCCTCGTCGGCATTCGGCGCCAGGGCTTCGAACAGCGACTGCGGGGGGCAGGAGGGATTGGCCGTGACAAAGGCGATGATCTGGCTGATCTTGGCGACGACGTGGGTCGTGTCCAGCGGCAGGGGCGTCGACCCCATCACGAACTCCGGCCCGCGGGCGTCGCCGGCGCGGAAGAAGTAGAGCCCGCGGTGGCGGAACGCGCCATGCACCGCGAAGAACAGCGAGCCGTGCCGACGCGTCTCCTCGTCGAAGCGCTCGCTCAGCAGCGCCGCCAGGCGGCGGTTGGGCAGGTTCTTCAAGGCCGTCGCGGGGCAGACCAGATGCTTGGCGCTGCCGATCTGCTGCGGCACGATTTCGCGATTGAACTGCAGCTCGGCGATATGCCGCTCGACAGCCGGCGCCCGGGGGGCGGGCTCTGCGGCGGGTGCTTCCACCGCCGCCGCTTCCCCACCGTCCGTAGCGGCAGGCGGCGGCGCTTCGGCGCCTTCGGGCTTTTCGGCGGGAGTCGCCTCGACGGCCTCGGTCTTGCGGCGGTAAAGCTTCTGCCGGCGATTGGCCTCGCGCCAGGCCTCCACCACTTCGGGTTCGCGCACCATCTCGATGCGGCTCCGGTATTCCTCGCCCGTCATCTTCGGATAGCGCTCGCGGAGCATCTCCTGGACGCGGATGCCGAAGCTGTGGTGGTTGGGTGGCCCCAGCAATTCACCGCTCAGGCCGCAGCGGGCGACACAGGAGAAGCTGCCGCCCGGCGCTTCGCCTTCCACCTCTTCGACTTCATAGAAGTTCTCCAGATGCTGACGGAGGAGGTGGTCGCGCACTTCGGCTTCGCTCATGGCGGGCATGCCGCAAACGCGGCACTGGAAAAGCTGGATGGGCTCCTCGCTCTCCTTCAGCCCTTCAATGCGGACCAGCATCCCTTCGTCACTGTTCTGGAACAGACGGACGATGTCGCGGATCGGGTAGGCGCGGCGGGAGGTCTGAATGCGGCGGATGATGGTGCTCAGCGCCTTCTGCTCGGGGAGAAACCGGACATCGAGCGACAGCGGCTTCTGGGCTTCCGGCTGCGGCGCGTAGGCCTGCTGCGAACGCAGGTCGGGGCGGTCTTCGGAACGGCCTCCCCCCGAGGAGGGTCCGCGGCGGTCGCCGAAGCCGCCCTCGCGGCGCGGCGGACGCCGGTCGTCGGCCGGTCGGGGTGCGCCCTCGTCCCGGCGTGGCGGACGCGGCGAACGCATCTGCCCGCGCGAATCGTATGAACGATGCTGCGAGCCGCCGTCGGAATCCGCCTCGCTCCTCGCATGCCGTGCGGCCTGGCGGGTGACTTCTTCAGGAGACTGCCGGGCCCAACTGGGGGCGAAGATGAGGCTCAAGTCCGGCATGGCCTCGCCCTTCATCTCCTCCGCGGATTCGTTCTTCTGCGCTTCGTTCATATTTGCAATGTTATCCTTTGCGCATGCCGTTGGTCAACATCGGAAGATGGATACCTGAAAAACCTAGCCTTGATTTTGTCCGCGCACTGTCGCATGCTTGCTCCTTCATCTTTGGAGCATAAGACATGAACAGTTATGATGTTGTCGTCATTGGTGCAGGTCCCGGCGGCTATCCGGCGGCCATCCGCGCGGCCCAGTTGGGCCGGCGCGTTGCCATCATCGAAAAGGAATCCCTGGGCGGCACGTGCCTGAACTGGGGTTGCATCCCGACCAAAACGCTGATTGCGTCGGCCGATCTCTACCGTCATGCGCGCGAAGGCGCCGACCTGGGCGTGGACAGCCATAAAGTCACTTTCGACTACGCCCGCATGGTCGCGCGCAAAGGCGAAGTTGTGAAAAAGCTGGCGGGCGGCATCCAGCAACTCCTGAAGGCCAACGGGGTCGAGGTCATCACGGGAACCGCCCGCTTCGAGGGGCCGCAGCGCCTTTCCGTCCGCAATGCGGCGGGCGAGACGCAGTGGGTGCAGGCCGGACAGACCATCATCGCGACGGGCAGCGTCTCCGCCATGCCCGGCTTCCTGCCGAAGCATCCCCGCGTCCTCGAGAGCCGCGCCTTCCTCGATCTGACCGCCCTGCCGAAGACGCTGGTCGTTCTGGGCGGCGGTGTGATCGGCTGCGAATTTGCCTGCCTCGCCGCTCAGCTTGGCACCCAGGTCACGGTGGTGGAAATGCTCGAGGACATCCTGCCCATGGTCGACCGCGATGTCCGCCGCGTGCTGCGCCGGCAGATGGAGGCCCTCGGCATCACGCTTTGCGTGGGCGCGCCGCTGACGAAGATCGAAGCCTCCGACTCCGGTGTCACGGGACTCTACAAGGATCAGAAGATCACCGGTGACCTGCTGCTGGTCGCGGTCGGCCGCTCGGTCAACACCGCCGAACTGGATTTGGCGCGCGCCGGTGTGAAGGTCGATACGCGCGGCCAGATCGTCGTCGACACCGCCTGCCGCACCTCGCAGGCCTCGATCTTCGCGGTCGGCGATGTCGTCAGCGGCAATCTGCAACTGGCGCATGTCGCGACGGCGCAGGGTGTGCTGGCGGCCGAGGTGGCCGCCGGCAGCCGGCGCAAGGTCGAAACCGTCGTCCCCTCCTGCATCTTCACGACGCCGGAAATCGGCGTCGTGGGCCTGACCGAGGAGCAGGCCAAGGCCGCCGGACGCGAGGTCCGCACGGGCCTCTTCAGCTTTGCCGCGCTGGGCAAGGCGATGGCGGCCGGCACGACCGACGGCTTCGTCAAGTGGGTGGCCGACGCGGCGACGGATCAGCTCCTCGGCGCGCAGGCGATCGGGGCCCACGCCACCGAATTGATCGCCACGGCGGCCCTCGCCGTGCGCAACGAGCTGACGGCGCTGGAATTCGGCAACACCATCCACAGCCACCCAACCCTCTCCGAAGCATGGATGGAAGCCGCCCATGCCATACACGGCACCTGCATCCACGCCGCGCCCAAGCGGAAGTGACCAGGCTCTATCCATAGCGATGGGATCGGGGATCGACGAAGCTCGTGACACAGCTCCTCGCAAGAGATATGGGCGTACGAGTAGGTGTACGAGTAAAACGACTTTTAACCGCCACTCTTAACCGCCACTCTTAACCGCTTACTCTTAACCGTTCACCGCTTACCGTTCACCGCTTACTGCTTACAGCTCACTGTCGTAGCGAATCGGAAGCCGAAACGACCGCTCCATTCACTGCCGCCGGGGACGGCGGGGTCCAGTTCTTCTCTTGTCGCGCAACAGGAAGAGGTGGAGCCGGCGGTCCTCCGCCGTAGCGAATCGGAAGCCGAAACGACCGCTCCATTCACTGCCGCCGGGGACGGCGGGGTCCAGTTCTTCTCTTGTCGCGCAACAGGAAGAGGTGGAGCCGGCGGTCCTCCGCCGTAGCGAATCGGAAGCCGCAACGACCGTCTCGTCCCGTTCAAATCTTGAGCTGTATTCCCTTGGTAGGGCGAACGCCCGGCATGACCCGCAGTGAGCAGGCGCGCTATCAGCGCGCCCGTTCACTGTCGTGGTCCGTGCCGTTGTTCGCGGTTCATTTTGCTGTCTCGACCAGTTCCATGTCCGAGCGCAACAGGCGGTTGACCACAGCGGAGACATCTGTGCCCTTGGTCTCGGCTATTCTCCCGACGAACTCCTGAACCTTGCTATCCAAGTAGACCGGCACGCGGAGCCTTGCATTCGGTCGGTAGAACTTGCCGCGTACACCTTTGGAAAAGTCATACTCCGTCTTCATAATGTCATTTCCCGTATTGATCGGCTTCATTCCTCGTCGCCTTGCGGCTTGAAAACACCCGAATTCGGACGGCGTTGCCGTCCGATTCCTCAAACGTATGGTGCACGACGAGCAGCCCGCCCGCCGCCGACAGGCCAATCGTGATCCAACGGTCTTCCTTCCCGCTGTGGGCGTCATCGAACACGGACACGGCGCGCGCGTCCTGAAACACAGTCGCCGCCTGCTCGAAGGTCACACCGTGCTTCCGGCGGTTCAGCCGTGCCTTGTTCGGATCCCATTCAAAATCGTAGTCCACGGACCCTCCGTGCAGAGCCATCTGCAACTCACTAGCGGCCCATATGATACCCACTCGGGCCGTCTGGATCAATCATTCTGTCTTGTCTGACGCGAACGAATTGCGTTTGATCCCTTGCGCCGCGAAACCACAACGCAGCGGCGTTGAAAGAAGAATGGCAAAAGGGAGAAGGCGGCGCAAGGGATAAAATGTTGTTGAACGGAGTCGCGCCGGTCCAGCGACAGCACTATGGGGTTTGATTGCCATCGCCGGGGACGGCGGGGTCCAGTTCTTCTTTTGTCGCGCCTGTGGACGATGTGGACCCGGCGGTCCTCCGCCGTAGCGAATATGAAGCCGGAGCGACGCTTCATTCGTCACCGCCGGGGACGGCGGGCTCCATTTCCTCTCTTGTCGCATCCCGCCGCCGTCTCCCGCCCATTTCACGTCGCACGATTAATCAGGGTCAGACCTTGAAATTAGCTTTTGCGTGCAAGGTTGTCTCTCCGCTTTTCTTTGCGCTCTGCGGTCAGACGCTTGAGAAGTTCCCGCTTGCTGGCGACGAATTCCGGCTTCTGTTCCAGCGCAAGGAGGTCTGCCGGCCCATCCACAACAACGATTGGTGGTTCGTCATTGTCGATGTGGTCGCCGCATTGACCGCTTCCGCCGACCCCCAAGGCTATGTGAAGGATATGCGCCGTCGCGATCCAGAATATGCCAAAGGGTGGGGGCAAATTGCCTCCCCCCTTTCCATTTCCACCGTCGGCTGCCCGCAGATAACCGGCTGCACCGCTCCGAGTAAGCAGTTCGTCAGAGTGAGCAAGCGCCCTTTATTGATTGAAATTCAGAACGGTTTTGTCGTAGACTAACCCAAAAGGAATCATGATGAAAACTCGCTCTTGTTGTCGAGTCATTCGTTCGTTTTTGCTCGTGGGGTTGGCGTTTTTATCGGTTTGCCAGGGGTTGGTGGCAGAGGAAGTAACTTCTGGCACTCCCCTTCAGGAGCTCCCATTACCTCTTCTTGACAGGCAACTGTCTGGTCTGGCGGCGGATGCCGATGATACAGTCTGGATACTGAAGGGCAATAAACTGTTTTTTTGGGATGGTACTGAGTTCCGTAACCCCATCAGCACAGAGGTCTTGGCTGATCGCGCCTATTGGATAGCTCTTTATGCCGGTCCTGATCGCAGCGTCTACGCGGTACAACGGTTCAACAAGCCCCGTGGAGATGAACTGTACCGGCTCGCGAATGGCCAAGCGACGCTGACGACGTCCTTGTATACAGAGCTGCCAAACAACGGTCCTGGCGTCTACCTGTCGCGTTCGGGAAGGATCTATAATTGGGGAACACGTTTTCTGGCGCGGCTGACCGTTGATGGCTGGGAACGGATCGAGTCTGTTCTTCAGGCAAAAAATGAAACAGTTGTATTTGACCTGGGGCAAACGGTCTTCTTCTACGCTGATCGCCACCTCTATCGTGCAGACCCCGAAGGGCTTACAGAACAGCCCCTGAAAGCACAGCCACAATGGCTCTCCGAAAATTTTGTGCCGGGTCAACCGATGCTTGGCGCGGTATGGAACAAGACCTGTGCGTTTCTGGTCCAATACGATTCGCCGGGAAGGATGATGGCCTTTGATCTGGTTACGGGCGAAGAGGTGAATCTTAATGACGCGCATGAAACGCTGCGTAAAGTCTCTATCCAAGATCTCTTTCCCGGTTCGGAAGGATCGGTCTGGATGTGGGGCTATGACCATAACAAAAAAGAACACGCATTTTTCAAATTGGATGCTTCGGGTGTGGTCACCAGACCTTTTGCCCAGAATGAAATGCCTCCATGGCAATATTTACGTGCGTGGCAGCATCCCGGGACGGTGTTGGTGGCCTCTTCCGGTGCCTGTTTTTTGGGGATGCAATCCGATGGCATCGCAATTTGGAAGGATGGCAAACTGTCCCGAATCAGTTGGCGCGAAGGTTTTTTACACGGGGTGAATTATCTCGTTGAACGGCCGGATGGTAGCGTTTGGGCCGAAAACGGCTCCCGCATCGTTCAGGTCTGGCCGCGTGGATGGGAACAACAATTCGCGAGTGAGATGTGGGAGGAGTACACGCTCTGGCCCGGTAGCCGGATCTGGGAGACCTCGCCCGCGGGCCATCTGGCCATGTTTCGTACGGATCGCCCCGATGCACTGGCCCGCTGGGATGGGGCTCAGTGGAGCTTCCAATCCGTTCCGTTCGATCCCGGTATGTTGCGCGTCTATTTGGTCGACGACCAGCGACATCTGCTCGTCACGTCAACCATGCAACGCGAAGGAGCGTATGACATCGGACCGGAAACGGTGACGCAACACAAAAGTTGGGAGGCCCTGTTGCTTGCACGAGCGCAACAGGGGGTCAAGGCGTTCTATGATGACGAAGCGCAAGCCATTGCGGTCTCCTCGAATCAAGTCTGGTTCTCACCCCATCATTTACAGGGTTTGACGATTGCTGATAGCACCTTTCCCAAACCGTCGGCGTACGATTTCAGGGTTCGACGTTTTCATCTGACGCCTGATTTAGGAGGCGTTGTAGATGCCTACGATGGCGTTTTCCGGTATGATCGCGGGCAACTCGTTAGGGTGAGAAATATGCCCACAGATGCCATGCTCATGCGGATGCCCCCTGACGATCAGATTGCGCGTGGAAAGACATTCTCTTTTCTCTTAGGAGCCCATGGGCTGCAACCCTACGATCAAGATCTCGCGTTGCGCTTTCCATCTCTCTACTATCCTGTTCTGATGCGCGGTGGACAACAACGTCTCTATTTCAGTGTGGAGGAGTTTGAGGCTGCCCGTGATGAGAATGCGTTAGAAGTAAGGTCCGTTCCGTTACCAGGCGGTATTAGTCGGCTTCGCCCATCACCCAAAGGTGGTGCGTGGCTGGAGGGCTTTTTTGACGGCGGATTGCCCGTGCGCCTGATTGCCCGGAATCTGTTTTATTCCGATATCAAGCGTACACCATTAGTGGGCAAGGCCGTGATCCGGGCACACGAGGACTGCGCCGGGAATATATGGTTTTTGACCGATTTTTATAATGGCGCCAGCCATGCCTTTATGCGTCGCCGGGAGCATGCACGCATACAACTGGATACGACCCCGGCGGAGTGTGGCAGAACGTTGCCGATTCGGGTAACCATCACACCGGAGCATCTGGCCAACGAAGTCCAGTGTCTGGCACGATTCAATGGTTCCGACTGGGTGTCACTCGAGACCAATGGTCCTGCGATTACACTTCGTTTCCCCACAAGCGGCAAATATGAGGTGGAAATCGGCGGACTGCTGATGGGTACCTGGATTCAGCCGGCACCGGCTTTTACACTCACGGCTACTGTTAATCTGCCCAAGACGATTCGAACCGATGCAGGCGAAGAACTCGCCATTTCGGATCCTTTCTGGCAACCCCCTGTCGAGCTGCGTCCTACAGACAATACCGCTACACAAACAATGTTCTGGCGGGTCGGCGATGGTGCCTGGCGTCCTGTGCCGTCCGACAACATCATCAAGTTGTTGTCTCTGGAACCGGGACGTCATCTACTAACGTTCGTTGCAGAAGAGGATGGCTTCTGGCGCGACGCTTCCCCCACAAAAATTACCATTCACTATGCGCCTGATTATGGCGTTGCCATTGAACGTCGCACACGTGAGCTACTGCATTCTGAAGCTTCTGTCCGGGCGCGCGCCCGGCAGGAGTTGATCGAATTGGGAAGCGTGGCCGGAGAAGTGATCAAAGGCCGTATTAAGAAAATCGAAGAGGAAGCAAAACTGTTAGCGCCTTTGCACGAGGTTTTTGATCAGGTGGAAACCAACGCCCGGCGCCAATAGGCCGTCATTCCCACGGTCAAGTGTGGCGACAGGCGGCTGTCAGAACTGGATCTCCGTGCACCGGATGCGTGTGCTCTCGCTTCCCGCAGGCAGGCGCGACAGGAGTTCGCGCAGCGGCGCCTTGGGCGTGAACCCGATCCTGAGGCACGCGCCTCCCGCTTCAGGATGTACCGTGAGCTCGCGGACGCAGCCCCGCCTGGCGGCCGTCGGCGCGAAGTCGATCCGCCAGTGATCGCCGTCCCGGCGCAGCAGGTGACGCTGATGCAGCGCGTTGAGCCAGAGACTGGCCTGCTGCGCGGCGGTGCGCGGGTCGGCCGCGGTGTGCAGTTCCCAGGTGGCGCGTGCGAACGCGCCGGGCGTGAAGGTTCCGGAGGGAAGCGGAGCGAGCTGCAGCCCGGCGCCTGCCGCCGAAACGAGCGTCTGGACGAGGGCCGCCGCATCCCACCCTTTGAGCATCAGCACCGTCGCCCCGGCAGGCACCGGCATCCGGTCCGCGTTGTCGCCAAAGGCGAACACGGCCTCTTCGACGGCGAGCAGGTTCTCCGTCAGAGCCGGCGCGCGGGTCAGTAAATCCCGCAGGAGGCTGGCCGAGACCCACTCGGGCGAGTGTCCGGCATAGTCGTCGGGGAGAATGGCGCGCAGATAGACGGGGGCCAGCCGCCGTTTTTCGGTTTCGATGCGGGTGACCGCCGCGACCGTCTCCTCCCGGACCGGCGGTGTCCGGACGCGGCCGGTGATCGAACCGCGCTCCGCCGCATCGGCGCAGGCGCCGCAGCCGAGGCAGGTGGCGCCGAGGCAGTAGCCGCCATCCAGGGCCTGCTGCGCCGCCTGCCACCGCTCCGCCAGAAACGCATCCGACACGGGCCGGATCACGAACGGAAAAACCTGGGCGACGCCTGAAAGGCGTATCGCCGCGCGCACCTGAGCGGCTTCCTCGATGCGCCAGGGGCCGTGATGGCTGAGCCCGTCGCAGGCGAGGGCAACCACCGCCGCGGCGGCCTCGTGGCCGCACGCGGCCAGCAACTGCGTGCCGAGATAGTCCGGATACGCGAAGGCGAAGCGGAACTCCAGCCGGGCGCGGCGGCAGGCCGCGGCCACGCCGTCCATCGCGAAGCGCCACGCCTCGTCCTCCAGAAACAGCCGGTCCTGCATCAACGGGGTGTTGGGCAGGCGCACCAGACGTCCGAAGCTCAGCACCACGCGCGTGCCCTTGGCCGGCCGTCCGAGCCAGCCCCCGAGCCGCGTGCAGAAGTCGCCGAACGCCTCCAGATCGTCGGCCGTCTCGTGGGCCGTCAGGATGAAGAAGAGCTTGATCTCGCGGACGCGGCGGTCGAGCAGGGCCTTGATCGCTGCCGGGATCTCGGCGTCGGTCAGCGACTTGGCCAGAAAGGCGCGCATGCGGGTGCTGATGCCCTCGATGCCGAGGGTGAAGGTCCCCTTGCCGGCGGCGCGTTCGAGGTCGATGATGGCCGGGCAGGCGGCGACGCCGTCGGCGCGCTGGCTTTTGAAGGCCACCTGGTCGAAGAGCCTGGCGCAGTGCTCCACCAGTTCGCCCAGTCCGGTGTAGTGGTTCAGGTTGAAGGCGTCCAGCTCCACGGTGCGGGCGCCGCAGGCGCGCTTCAGCGAACGGGCCTGGTCGAGCAGGTCCGCGACGGCCAGTTCCCGGTAGGGCTTGCGCTCGTAGCCCTCGAAGCAGAAGGAGCAGAAGGCGGCGCAGCCGCGCGCGACCGTCAGCCGGACCGTGCCGGCCGACTCGGTGTCCAGCAGCGGCAGGATGGCCGCAGGGGGCGGCAGCGTCCGGGCGACCGCCTGGCGGATCGGGGCGGCGGGGAGCGCGCCGGTGATCCAGAACCCGTCCAGGCCGTCGGCGGCCCGCAGCAGGCGTTCGCGCTTGCTCCCGCCGCCGGCCTGCCAGCGCCGGATGAAGTCCGGCAGGCTCGCCTCGGCCTCGCCGAAGAAGAACGCATCGGGTACCGCGACTCCGTCGGGGCGGGCCAGGCATTGCGCAGCGAGGGCGTTGGAGCCTCCCAGCAGAATGGGCGGGAAGTCATCGGGGCGGTCGGGCGCCCAGGGGGCTATGCCGTTGGCGTGCAGCAGCCACGGCAGGTTGACCGTCTCCTGGACGTAGGAGTTGCTGACGAGGATCAGGTCGAAATCGGCCAGGGCGCGCCGGGTCACTTGGCTGGCGACGCTGGGCGCCCGCTTGGGTGGGAGAAAGGCGAAGTCAATGTCGGCTTCAGGCGCGGCCCTGCGGATCAGGTCGGCCAGGAGGCGGTGCGTCGACGAGGCCGCCGAGTCGCGGAGGGAGGAAAGGCGTAGAATCAGGACCGTCATGTCGCGCCGTGCCGGTGGTAGGCTTCCAGGAGTGCCAGGATGTTTTCGACGGGCGTGTCCGCCTGGATATTGTGCGACGTGCAGAAGATGTATCCGCCGTCCTTTCGGGCGAGATCGGCCAGGGTTTGGACTTCCCGACGGATCGCCTCAGGCGACCCGTAGGGCATCGTCTTCTGGATGGAGACGCCCCCATGGAAACAGAGGCGCTTGCCGAAGCGAGCCTTCAGATCGGCCAGGGCCATTCCGTGGGCTTCGGGCTGAATGGATTGCAGGATGTCCAGTCGGCACTGAATCAAGTCCTCGACGATATCCACGACCGAGCCGCAGGTGTGATGCATGGCGAGTACGTGATGGCGCTTGATCAGGTCGACATAGTCTGCAAAACCGGGTTTGAGGAACGTGCGCCACATGGCGGCGCTCATGAGCAGCCCGTTCTGCGCGCCGAAGTCATCGCCGGTGAGGACGATGTCGATCTTGCCGGCCGCCGCCTGGAGGATTCGTTCGAGGTAGCCGAGGTAGAATTCCCTGATTTTCCGGAACAGGGCGGCCGCCATCTCCGGCCGGGCGGCCAGGTCGATGAAGATCTCCTCCGCGCCCCGCAAATACATGGCGGGCTTGAGCTGGGCCACGCGGTTCAGCCGGTCGCCCATGAAGACGACGACGCGGTTCTGATGCAGAATGGCTTCACACTGCTGCTCAATGACAGCGTAGTCGAAGAGGTCAGGATCAGGCCACTGGCCGTAGGCTTCAATGTCATCGGGCGTTTCCGCGTCGCTCAACGGGGCCTTGACGACTTCGCTGTAGGATTCCGCTTGGCCGGATTTTCCGGCGGCAACGGCGCTGCGTCCCACGCCCCAGATGTCGGTCCCCGGCGCAAGGGGAGGTCCGATGTAGGACGGCCCCTCGATGTAGCGGAGGTCCACATCATAGGCGTCCAGGAATTGAGTGTAAGTCTGGCCGCGCGCGGCTTCCAGATTCCGGGCCACGGCCGGCGTCGCCCAGAAGTCGATCGGGATCCGGTCGACGGGCTGGTGCTTGAGTGTGAGAAAGGTTCGGTCCCGCGAGTTCATGGAGGCAATCCTTGGTCAGACATGGGAGAATGCCAGGCGGTGCTGCGGCGCCTTACCGCCATTGCTCCGCAGCCCGGACGACGGCCGGTTGCTCCGGCAGGGTGGCGAGTTGTTCACGGATGGTGCGCGTCTGGCCCGGCAGCCGCAGGTCGGGGCGGACATCGGCAAGGGGCTGGCAGACGAAGCGGCGCTGCAACGCCTCGGGGTGGGGCAGACGGAGCTCGGGGGTGTCGCGCAAGGCCTCGCCCAGGGCGATCAGGTCGATGTCGATGATCCGCGGGACATTCCGCACCTTTCCGCGCCGCCGGCCCTGCTGCTCTTCGATGGCGTGCATGGCCGTCGAGAAGGCTTCGGGGTCGAGGGCGGTTTCCAGCACGAGAATGGTGTTGAGATAGCGGACGTCGCGGTACGCTTCGGGAACGCCGACCGGCTCGGTCTCGTAGAGCGGCGCGCGCGCGACGATCCGCGTGCCGGGCAGGGCGCCGAGCGCATCGTGCGCCGCCATCAGGTTCGCGCGGCGGTCGCCGAGGTTGGTGCCGAGCGAGAGAATCGCCTCCATGGCGGGCTACTCCAATCCCAGCACATCGCGCATGGTGTAGAGGCCGGGGGCGCGGCCCCGCAGCCAGCGGGCGGCCACCAGCGCCCCCTTGGCGAAGGATTCGCGGTTGGAGGCCTTGTGCGTGAGCTCGACGCGCTCGCCGTCGGCGGCGAAGATCACGGTGTGGTCGCCGACGACATCGCCGCCGCGCAGGGCGTGAATCGCGATCTCGCCCCGCGGCCGTTCGCCGACCATCCCTTCGCGGCCGTAGATTGCGACCTGGTCCAGCGCCACTTCGCGCCCTTTGGCGGCCGCCTCTGCCAGGCCGAGCGCGGTGCCGCTCGGGGCGTCCTTCTTCAGGCGGTGGTGCATCTCGACGATCTCAATGTCGTACGCGGGGTCGAGCGCGGCGGCGGCGCGCCGCACGAGGTCGAGCAGGATGTTGACGCCCAGGCTCATGTTCGGCGCCCAGACGATCGGGATGATGCGCGCCGCGGCCTTCACGGCTTCGCGCGCCTCGGGGGTGAGCCCCGTGGTGCCGAGCACATACCCCTGCTTCGTGGCGACCGCCTGCGCCACGTTGGCGGGGACGGCCGAATGGAAGGTGAAGTCGATGATGACATCCGAGGCCCGGGCGGCGGCAAACCCGGTCACGGGGATGCCGAGGGGGCCGAGCCCCGCCAGTTGGCCGGCGTCCTGCCCCAGGGCGGGGTGGTCGGTACGTTCGACGGCGGCGGCGACCTGGATGTCGGCCATGGAGTGTGCGGCGCGGAGCAGGTTCTGGCCCATGCGGCCGGCGGCGCCAAGAATGCAAACGGATGTCATGTCGGTCTTTCTCGATGCGATCAGTCAACAAGCTGCAGTTCGCGCAGGGTCTGCCGCAACTGCTGGCGGACCTTGTCGGTGGTTTCGCAGAGGGGGAGGCGGTAGACTTCCTGGATGTGTCCCGTCATCGCGAGGGCGCACTTGATCGGCACGGGGTTGGTATCGATGAACAGGTCGCGGAACAGGCGGTAGAGGCGCGCATGGAGGCAGCCCGCCGCGGCCATGTCGCCGCGCGTGGCCGCGCGGACGAGTTCGGCGACCAGGGCGGGTACGATGTTGGAGGCCACGCTGATGACGCCCTGGGCGCCGACGCTCATCATGGGTAGCGTCAGCATGTCGTCACCGGAGAGCACCGTGAGGTCGCAGACATCGAGAATCGCGCTGACCCGCTCCACGCTGCCCCCCGCTTCCTTGACGGCCACGACCTTCTCGTGTTTGGCGAGGCGGGCGATGGTCTCGACCGCGATTTCCCGTCCGCTCCGTCCCGGGACGTTGTAGAGGACCACGGGGAGGCCGAGGTCGGCCACCGCGCTGAAGTGGCGGTACAGCCCTTCCTGGCTGGGCTTGTTGTAGTAGGGGCAGACCTGCAGCGTGCCGTCGACGCCCTGGGCGAGGGCTTCGCGCGTGAGCATCAGCGCCTCGGCGGTTGAATTGCCGCCGGTTCCCGCAATGACCTTGATGCGGCCGTGCGCGGCGTTGGCGGTCTCCCCGATGACGCGGTGGTGCTCGTCGTATTCCAGCGTCGGCGACTCGCCCGTCGTGCCGACGGGAACGACACCGTCGACGCCGCCCGCGATCTGCCATTCCACGAGTTCGCGCAGTTTGCCGTAGTCCACGCTGCCGTCCTGGTTGAAGGGCGTGACCAGTGCCGTATAGGTTCCTGTAAACATGGTGCTCCTCTGCCGGGCCTTGCCTCGGTTTGTGGGCAAATCTTACGCAACTCCGGCGTGAGAAACAAGCCGAAACGGTAATCGGTTGGTGTTCGGGGGGGGGACAACGGCATCGCATGAAGGAACGGCGAAAGAATGTCAAGCGTCGACGCTAGCAGCCTGTCGGGTTTAGGAGCAAAGGAGAAATGCCTGTGATGCGCTGTTCTGCACGGGTCCCCTTTTGCACGGGCGATGGCGAACGGCCCATGGGTACTCGGTTTACGATAACGGGGGACGAGAACGGATAACGAGTCGAGAGTCTCCATCGTACACCGCTATCGTCGCCCGCTATCGTTCACCGTTTCAAGAACCTGAGCAGCAACCAATTTTTTTTCATTTCCTATCTTCTATGTTTGACATAACCTGTTGGACTGCAATATTATAGGACAAATGAGCGAACGTTTTTTTTAGGGTGGACAGGGACACGCTGATGCTGATGCCTCCGAGCCTCCAGGAGTGGCTTCCGGATGGGCGCTTACCCCGGCCTTAAGACCGTTGCTTGCTTCCGGCGGAAGGGACTGTTGATTAATTCGACCGCAACACAATCAGTCCTCAATTACGCGTGATACCGCTGACTTCTGCCGTTTCGGTAGTGCCATCCGAATGGATGGCCGTCACGCGAATCGTGTGATTGTTGAAATTGCCCGTTCCACTGAGGTAGACGGGACCATACGACCAGGAGTTGTTTTCGCTGTGGTGAAGCGCCCCAGTTTGATCATACCACCGGTCCGTGCGCACGCTGACAACCATGTCGGATGGATCGCGGAATCCGATTCCCTTGATCGTGATTGTCTCGCTTGAAACGACCGTGCCGGATGAGGGCTCGACAATCCCAAAAACCGCCTGTGGGTCGGCGCCAGCGACGTCGGGACCATCGGAGGAGCCTTCGCACCCGGCAAACAGCCCCGCTGTGATCACAATGCCAATAGCCGCGACGGTCTGTCGCCACACGCTCGATTTCATCGATATTACTCCTTATTGATGCCAACGCTGGCGGTCAGCGGCGTCGGGCCGCACGTCCGACGAACGCTGGACTCGCCATGTCTTCAGATGTCTAGAACCAGCCGGAGGCCCTCGCTCACCTCAGCCATGCTCTCCGAATCAAGTACTCTAACCTTCTCGGTCAGTAGTCGCTTATCCACGGTCAGCAATTGGGACACGTTGACCACCGAGTCTCTCGGAAGGCCTGCCCGGCGAGCTCTGACCAGGACATTGCCGGGGGCCTGAGCCAGTGCGACGTTGGACGTGATCACCGCGACGATGACCGTACTGAGTCTGCTGCGGTTGAAATCGTCCGCCTGCAGAATGAGCACGGGCCTTCGATACCCTGGACCTGACCCCGACGGCTCCGGCAAGCTGGCCCACCAGACTTCCCCCCGCTGCATTACCACTCCTCCTTCGGGAGTGACGCGAACTGCACCTTTTGGAGCACAGGATCGAGCCTGGAGACCTCGGTTGTGTAGACGCGATCCAGCCTTTCAGTAACCCCTTCTTGTCGGTGATGAGCCAGGTACTCTTCCACGGCGCGCGTGAAAAGAGCACTCCGACTCAGTTTTCGCTCGCGGGCATACTGCTCCGCCGTTCTGAATACTTCGTCAGGCATTGATATGGCGGTCTTCATGGCGCTATAGTATGACTATGGTTATACTCGCGTCAATCACTGTTTTCTGGCGAACTTATGGGGTGCAAGTCCCCTACGGGAGATCAGTATATGAAACCGTGAACCGTGAAGGCACGCCAATTACCTCGACCCTTGCGACAACAGCACCACGGAGGCACGGAGACATGGAGGAGAGGTTGCGTGAAGGCGCATCCGCTTTTAGCGTATGCTGGCCTGACCCGGCACATGGCATGCAGCGGATGCGCCTTCACGCAACACCCTTTTGAGACGGCAGGGATGGTCGGCGCGTGTGCAGGATGGATCGTACACTCTGCCAGGTGTTCACGCATATTCAGGCTTGGCAGTAACCGCTTGTTTCAACGGCAACCGCCGGTCAGCAAGCCTGAAGTTGCGTGAACCTCCCTTCCCGGACTCCGTGCCTCCGCGTCTCCGTGGTGAACCCCCGCGGATGGATTGGTTTTCACACGCACAAAATCAAAACCCTCAGCCATGCGCTGAAATCGCACCCCCCCGGCAACTGAGCCATTACCTTCGCTTCTTACAACCGGTTGACAACGGCCCGTCTCTCTCCTAAACTTCCCGCCGTATTGACACGCGTGAAGCGGGAGTTGAGCGTGCGTGTTGTCATAGGGCAAGATGCGTTTCTTATCAGGAGCGTACACGAACAAGGGGGACGTCATGTGCACGGTGAAACAGGTCGGGATCGTCATGGGTTGCTTGTTGGTTGCGGGGATTCAGACGGGTTGGGCCGGGGACTGGTATGTGAAGAGCGGCGCAACGGGCGACGGCTCCGCCCCTGACAAGCCCATGCCGATGCTTTGGAAGGCGCTGGACAAGGCCGTGCGCGGGGATGTGATCCATGTCGCGCAAGGCGTATACAACGGCAAGGGCGGCTCCGGCCATTTTGTAGTCGGCACGCCGGAACTGACGCTGGTGGGCGGGTACAACGACGACTTCTCCGCGCGCCAGCCCTTCACGCATTTGACCATCCTCGAACGTGCACCCGATTTCAAGGGCGACTGGACCGGCCTGCCCGAGTCCGGGGCGATCATCGCCGGCCAGCTGGATGCCGATCACGCGCGCCTGACGGTGGACGGCTTCGTCCTCAACGGCTTCACCCGCAATACCTACAACGCCAATGGCGACATCAACACCGCCAACTCCTACAAGGGCGCCGGCATCGCGACATCCAAGGCCGACACGCGCATCCTGAACTGCGTCATCCTCAATCCCCTGGGCGACGGCATCTATTGCGCCTGGCAGGGCGCGAACAACGAGGTGGCCAACACCTTGATCGTGAACGCCTTCTACAACGCGGTATCGACGCGCTCGGCCCAGCCCGATTCCGTGGTGAAGATCAAGAACTGCACCGTGGCCTTCTGCTGGTTCTACCCCTCGAAGGGCGGCGGCATCGGGTGCTTCGTCGGACGCCTGGGCAAGACGATCCTCGAGGACAACGTGTTCATGGGGCTGCAGACCGAGGGCGGCGAGGCTGGCTACGCGGTCGCCAACACCTTCGGCAACGACGAAACCGAGATGCGCGGCAACGTGTTCAGCCTGTGCCAGGGCGGCTACTACAAGTACATGGACGGGAACAAGCAGAGCCTGCTGGCCTGGAAACCCGACGAGCTCGCGGACCTCAACGACGACGGTGAACCCTACACGCTCGCCGCGTCGGGCGGCAACCAGGAAGCCGATCCCGGGCTGAAACCCGACAAGGACTTCCTTGAGAAGTTCTCCAACTTCGTCGCCTCCGATCCCGGCAAGCTGAACATGGGCTTGATGAACGCGTGGCGGCGTAGTGTCGGCCTCCCCCTGCAGGCCGAACCGGGCTCGGCACGCAAGAACTACGGCATGGCCTATCCCGTCGCCGCCTTGGACGGCCTCTTTTCGACGCTTCCGGGCAAGGGCGCGCGCAAGGAAGGTCCCTTCGCCGCGTACAAGAGCGCAAGTGGCGGAGGCGCCCCGGCTGCGGGCGACGGCGCGGCGGGCGGGCCGGCGACCGCTTACGAGACGGTCGAGTTCGCCGCCTTCAAGAAGGACGCCCCCGGCGTCAAGGCCATGAAGGACAAGCCGGTCGCGTTCAAGGGGAGCCTGGGGCCCAAGTCCTTCGACTTCTTCTTCGCGGAGATCGGACGCGACAACTACGACTGCTACAAGATTGCGGCGTCCGGCGTCGCGCCCGACACCTCCCGCGACGTGGTCTTCCTTTACGTGCTGCGCGGCAGCGAGGCCGCCAAGGGCTTCGAGAAAAGCTACAAGAAGAAAGACAAGGTCAATGCCGGCGGCGGCGCGATCCTCAAGGGCCACGCGTCATACATCGGCAAGGACACCTACAATTTTCCCGTCGGCATCGTGCTCGACGCCATGGGCGAATA
>CAZQKI010000038.1:0-28538 GCA_964592855.1 uncultured Lentisphaerales bacterium | reverse complement strand
GGCGCCGCGTGGTGTCCCTCTCCCGCCGTCCGCTCTCCCCGGCCGCTACCTGCGGCCGTGCGGGGGCGCGGGCGTGGTGTTGCGGGTTCCTCTCCCGCCGTCCGCTTCCCCGGCCGCTACCTGCGGCCGTGCGGGAGCGCGGGTGTGATGTTGCGGGTTCCTCTCCCGCCGTCCGCCTTCCCCGGCCGTTATCCTGCGGCCGTGCGGGGGCGCCGGTTCGTTGTTGCGGGTTTCTCTCCCGCCGTCCGCTCTCCCCGGCCGCTATCTGCGGCCGTGCGGGGGCGCCGGTTCGGTGTTGGGGGTTACTCTCCGCCGTCCGCTTCCCCGGCCGCTACCCTGCGGCCGCGCGGGGGCGCGGGCGTGGTGTTGCGGGCCGGGCGCTTGCTTCGCTGGCGCTTAGCGGCGCTGGGGGGATAGTGCGGACGCTAGGCCTAGTGAAAGCCCAAGCTTCTACCGCCCGCGTTTTCGGGCCGGTTTCGCTTTCTTGACCGCCGCCATCGCCGCCAGCTTCTCCTTGGCTTCCCGCGCACCCAGATCCCGTGCCGCGAATACTGCCGCTCGCGTGTTTTCGCGCAGCCGCAGCATGCCCGGCTTGCTCTCCCACTGGTAAACGCAGTTCGGTGACACCCCCACGAGTTTCGCAAAAGCCTCCTGCGAGAGACCGAGCTTCTGACGTAGGCTGCGAACGCCCTTCCCGCTGATCCAGCCTTTGGCCTTGGCGGGATCTTCCTTGGGCTCTGGCTGCGGAATCTTTGACAGCAACGCGGCCATGCGCTTGTTTTCCTTCTCCAGCGCGGCCACGCGCCGTTTCAGGTCGGCCAATATATGCCGGGCGCCGGTGGTGGGTTTGTGCAGGGGCGCAACAGCCTGCTTGGCCTCCCTGCGTGCGATGCGGGAAATCTCGTCTTTCAGAACTTTGACGATGGTGGACATGGTGCTCCTTTTTGATTGGTGTTGATTATGAGTATACGCCGTTCGCAGGCTGGATCAAGGTTTCAGTGCCACCATCATACAGAGAATTAGAGAATCTCATGAAAAGAATTCCAGTTGACAAACGAGCAAACGGAAGATAAAGTGCGCGCAGAAGGAAGATACAGTGATACACACAGGAATACGCTGATCGTCGTTTCCTGAGAAGGCGCACAATGTCTGCTTCGACCGTAAGAAAAGACTCGCGGCTTGGGCATCGGGGCTCGATGCACGTCTTCATCCGCGATCAGGTGTACTTGGATATCCGTCGGCGTGAACTGCCGCCCGGAGCGAAACTGCCAACTGTACGTGCGTTGGCCAGGCAACATGACGTGGCGCTTCGGACCTCGGCAAGAGCCTATGAGTTGCTGCAGCAGGAAGGCGTAATCAGCTTGCGTCATGGACTGGGCGCCTTTGTCGCGCGGCCTTCGCACACGGCGGTGGCGGAGACGGTTATTTTCTGTCTGCACCCGGCCTATCTCAACCGGGAGCACTGGATTGCCTTTGAGCGGCTGCGGGGTGTTTTTCGTGCAGCGGACCGGCATGGCATCGATCTGGTGCTCGCTACGGATGGCCACACGGTAGATCCACTTACATTTGGCAGTAACAATACCGCGGTGCTGTTCTTCGACTGGAACTATGCGACCGATGGCTTTGCGGAGACCGCGCGAAAGGCGGTCGAGATGAACATGCCGTGTTGTGTGGCTTCGGGGGGAAGCGGGTGCTTTCCCGGCGTGTCCTCCCACCGTGAGGATCGCTACTGTCTGACGGTCGAACACCTCGCGCGGCTGGGACATCGACGTATAGCAATGTTGAACATTCCATCGCAACCGGGGCGGATGGATGAAGGAGTCCCTACCGGTGAGCGCAACCGGCAGGGATACCTCGGGGGCTTGGCGCAGGTGCGACTTCCTGCCATTCCTGAATTTTACGAAGAGTCTCCCGACCCCGAAAAGGGCGGCCCGGCTCCCACGCTGGATGCCGTTGATCGCTTGCTGTCGCACAATCCTTGCCCGACGGCGATTGTCTGCAATAACGACGTACGGGCCTTTCTGGTGATGGACATTCTGAAATCCCGGGGGGTGCGCATTCCGCAAGACCTATCGGTCAGCGGCTGTGACAATCGCCCCGAATGCCAGCGCCAAGCGCCCCCGCTAACGAGCGTCGATACGCGACTCGCGGAGCAGGGTGAAGCGGCGGTGGATTATCTCGTGAACCTGCTTCGAGGCAAGAAGGCACGTAACCTGAATATCTTGCCACGGTTGGTTGCGCGTCAGTCGACAGGTCCGGCTCCATCTGAGGTTTTGTCGAAACAGTAAAGTAATAACAGTAAAGTGGGGGATCGTCATGAGAAGTCAAGGTTGTCACCCGAAGGCGTTGTGCAGGCTAGTCCGTTTAGCGTCGATGCTTGTCATTTTGCTGGCATGGGGACCCTCCGCGCGCGCCGTGGACTATACGTGGACCGGAGCGGGCGGCGACGGTGTGTGGACCAACAAGGCCAACTGGGGCGGCAGCGGGGCGCCCGTCAACGCCGCGGATACGGGAATCTTCGATTACCAAGCCGCGGTTCCGTACGTTGTCAGATTCACCACGCCGATCATCAACACCAATTTGAGGATCAAGCGCGACAAGGTGGTGCTCGATATGGGCGGACACAGCAATGTGGTGAGCTCTACCGTCTATGTCGCCGATACTGCGGGGTACAACGGACAGCTTGCAGTGACGGGTGGAATACTCCGCTGTGCAAACGCGTACCTGGCATCCGCCACGACGGCGAACGGCACCTTGACCGTAACCGGCTCGAACAGCTTGTTCATTTCGACATCGCAAGTTCGCATGGGCGTCGGCAACGGCAGTCAGGCCACGCTGCGGGTTCAGAACGGCGCGAGCATCCGATGTGTAAATCTGTACGCCGGTTACAGCGGTACCGGTGTCGGAATGATCGTTGTCAGCAACGGAACCCTGACGGCTGCGCTAACGCGTCTGGGATTTGTGGCCACCGGCACCGCGGAACTGCTGCTGACAGGCGCTGCCACGGATTGGAAAGCCAGTGGCGCGCCCTCCGTGTACGTCGGCGACCCGGGGGTCGGCAGGCTGACCGTCAGCGGTGGCGCGAAGGCGACCAAGGGAACGCAGTATCTTTTCATTGGACGGTACGCAGGCGCAACGGGCACGGTGACGATCGTCGGAACAGGCAGTGTCATGGGCGGGCCGGAGGGCGTCGGGAATGCCAGGTCGGTCTCCATCGGATGCGATCGCGGACTTGTAACCGCCCTGCCGTCGCGTGGAGGGGTGGGAACGCTCAACGTGCTCGATGGAGGCGCCCTTCAAGGAGCGGGAATCAGCTCGTACTCATACCCGTTCTGCATTCAGGATGGCAGCCGCATCCGGATCCGGGACGGCTCCATCAAGTGGTGCGTGGACACGTCCAACCGCGATCAACCGATCTTTTTCATGCCCGGATCGACGTACGCGGTGGAATTGACCGCCAACAGCAAGGCCTTTACGGAGATGACGCCATTGATCATGTCTGGGGCGAATGTCGCGGGGCCAACGCGGACGAACGTCGTCACGGATGCCATCCTCGATGTCTCGCTGGTGAACGGGTTTTCGCCGACTGCGGGTGACGAGTTTCACATCTTCCAATACACCGGCGATTTGGTGGGCTCATTCGCGGGCTTGCCGGATGGCGCGGATTTCCAATCGGGCGTCAGCCGGTTCAAGATCACGTACGGCAGTCGCACGAACGGCAAGATCACGCTGACCGCGCGGCCGCCCCGAGGGACACTGATCTCCGTCCAATAAGGGAAGAGATCATAAAGGTGCTGAAGCGAACGGCGCGGTGACGTTCGCGCAGATGCCGGCCGAGTCGGTCGCGGTGCGCCTGGAATCCAAAGAACCGCGTGGTCAAACTAAACGCAGGGAGAGGACTCGCATGCGACAAATAACAGCCCGCTGCATTTTCTGCGTCACGCTGGCGTTTGCCGGCTGCGCACAGGCGTTTGACTTGGTGAAGGACCGGGTGCCGACGGCTACGGTAGTCCTTGCCGACCAGGCGACGGACATGGAGCGACAGGCTGCGGCGGCGCTGGTGGCGCACCTCCAAAGGACCAGCGGCGCGACCTTGCCGCTTACCAACGAGACGGCCGGAATCAAGGGCGCGGTGGTGTCCGTGGGGCACACGGCGCTGGCCAAAGCCGCCGGAATCTCGGCAGCGGACCTGGTCAACGATGCCTACCGCATACGAGTCAAGGACGGAACGCTCTTTTTGCTTGGGCGCGACGTCGCGCCCAAGCCGGGACTACGCGGAAGCGAGGGGGCACAAGGCACCCGCCGCGCCGTGCTGGGCTTCCTGGAGCATATCGGGTTTCGCTGGGTGCAACCGTCCGGCGACGGCCTGTTCGTACCCGACCTGCCGGACGTGTCGGTGGCGGACAACCTGGATATAACGTTCTCGCCGCGCTTCTACTTCACCACCGGCCGGTTCGGCCGCATGGGCGACTGGTCCCTTGTCCATGGGTTCCGTTTGCCGCTGAATCTCTACACCGAGGGCGGGCACACCTGGTGCACCTTCGTGCCGACCAACCATTGGGCCGCGCACCCGGAGTACTTCCAGTTACGCAAGGGTGCCCGCGTGAAGCCGGAAGGGGATGGCTATTTCCTTTGCCCCTCCAACCCGGACGTGCAGAAATTGCTGGCCGAAGGGCTACGGCGGAAGTTCGACGAAGGCTATGACTGGGTGCAACTTGGCCATTCCGACGGCTATCGTCCCTGTGAATGCGAAGTGTGCAAGGCCCTCGATCGCCCCGGGGAGTGGTGCGAGCAGGTCCACACGGCTCATTACAACGCCATACGCATGGTGCAGCAGACCCATCCCGACAAGAAGGTACACTTGTTGATCTATCCGCCGACGCACATTCCGTCGCGACGCGTGGAGCGCTGGCCGCCGAATGTGCTCCCCGAAGTCTGTCTGACCGGGAGCATGGCGCTGCAGTTCATGGGCGAGGGAGAGGTACTGACGGCCGAATCTCGTGCGCGCGGCCATCGCGCGGCCTTGGACTACTGGTCTTCCAAGATGCCCGCGGGCACGACCGTTTACGTTTATTACATGGGCACTTACCAGAAGGTCGGACTGGCGCCGAAGTTCACTCCGCGACAGGCGGCCGAGCAGATTCGTCTTCTCCACGAGAAGAACGTCAAGGGGATCTATTTCTGTGGCGGTGGTGAGAATTGGGGCGCGGAAGGCCCTACCTACTATGTCATTGGCCGGTTGATGAACGATCCCGCTCAGGCGTGGGAGCCACTCGTGGACGAGTATTGCCGCTGCACGTACGGCCGCGCGGCGCAGACGATGAGAGCGTACTACGACCTGTTGTACGCGCAAATCGAAGCGGCGCCATTCGCCGTTTCCAGTGACTTGGAGTACTTCCAGTTGGAGTATACCCCGCCCGTCCTGGAACAATTGTCTGGGTTGCTTCGCAAGGCGCGGGAGGAGGCCGCGGACAACCCGCGCGCGCTGAAATGGCTTGACCTGGCGGACATCAGCTATCGCCACTATGCGGGGCTGGCCCGCTCGTACCGGCTCTATGAAGCCTTTTTGGACGCCCCTACGCCCGAGAACTTCGCGGCGGTGAAGGCGAGCGTTCTTGACTATACAGCCTTGTGCGACAGGGTCCTGGAACTCGGAAAGAAGGACCCTGTCTATGTGCGCGATTACTTTCCCGGTTGGAATAGGTGGAGCGTGGTGCGGGAAAACGGCGGCATGGGGGGGGCAAATCTCCGCGCGCCTTTCACTTGGGATTTCGACGAGTTAGCGAAGTCGGGTCATTTTCCAAGCGCCATTGTCAATGGGAGCTTCGAGAGCACCAACCTCGAACTCACCGCCCCGACCGAATGGCATTTCTTCCCCGTCCAGGCGACGGGGATTTCTATAGACCGTCAAGCCGCATACGAGGGGCGCAACGCGCTGCACATGCAGTTCGATCCGGCGCAGCCCAAGGCGCAGGGGTTCGTGGTCACCCAAATGGTCAAGCGTCGCTACGAGGCGGGTAAGCGGTTCCGCTTTTCCTGCTGGGTCAAGAGTCGCGATTTACTTGGGAAAGCGATGCTGGGAGTATTTCGCTATCCTGTCGTTGCCGAGGACCGTGAAGTTATCTATTCAACGGTGCTGCGCGGCACGCATGACTGGACGCAATTGAGCGTGACGTTCGACGTTCGTCCGGGAATGACGGATTGTCAGGTTCGCTGCCAAGCCGGCGGCACGGACGGCGAAGTTTGGTTTGACGGAGCGGAGTTGGAGGAGGTGCTGGAAAAACAATAGCGTTTGCTATGCACGGGGGCTCAGGGTCCGTGAATGGACTTTTCATTGGCGTTAGGCGCCAAGAACGAAATCGGGAGAGAAGAGATGGACATGCGATACACACGGGAAAATGAACAGTCAGATTCAGTCAAGGGCAGCGTCATGCCCGCCAACTTGGCCTGGCGGAGCCGGCGGTGCGCGGCCGCGGTTCTGACGGGGTTCCTTCTCGCCATGGGTTCGGGTCCCGGCAACGCAGAAGCAGCCGCCGTGCCGCTGATTCGAGACGGGCGGTCGCCATACGTCATTGTCACGCCCGGTGCGACTGACGCGCGCGGCCTTGTGCAGCGCGCGGCGGAGACACTTCAGCAGTTTCTTCGGGATAGTACCGGCTGCACCCTGCCCATCGTCACGGAGGACAAGTTGCCTGCCGGCACACCGGCGATCTTCCTCGGGCGCACCCGTACCGGCGAGGCGGCGGGACTGCCGCTGGCCGGCCTGGAGGAGTGGGCTTTTCTCAAACGGGTAATCGGTCCCAACTTGTTCCTCGCGGGAAATGACGCCAGTGTATTTCCCGACGCGGCGGACATGAAACTGCGGAACTCGTACGAGTACTGCGGGACGATGAAGGCCGTTCTGTCGTTTCTGGAGGAAGAAGCCGGTGTGCGGTTCGTAATGGCCGGCCCTTATGGGCGGGTGATGCCGAAGCGGGCAGACTTGGCGGTATCGTCAGACTTGAACGTTTTCCACCGCAATGACTTCACGTACATCATCGGCCGGGATCCCGGCGACCAGACGTATGCCCTGGCCAACAACTTCTACCGCACGCCGCCGGTCAAGAGTTACGGTGGGCATTCCTACTACGCCGCTGTGCCCGCCGGAACCTGGGCAAAAAACAACCCGGAGTATTTCGCGCTTATCGTCGGGAAACGCGACTGGTCGGCCAACCACCTCTGCATCTCCAATCCCGACGTGCAGCGATTGATGATCGAGGAGATGGTCCGCCAGTTTGACCAGGGATACGAGTGGGTGGAACTGGCCCAAACGGACGGCTATCGTGCCTGCGAATGCGAGAAGTGCGCAGCCATCCACCCCGACGAGGGCGAGCGCCTCTGGATCATACACCGGAAGCTGGCCGAGGAGATGAAGCGCTTGCGGCCCGATCGCAAAGTGATGATCATCTCCTACGGTCCCACACGGCACCCACCCACCAGCTTCGGCGACTTCCCCGACAACGTCGTTATACAGATGTGCACCTACACCCCTGAAGCCTTCTCGGATTGGGCAAAGTTCAAGGTCCCCAAGACGGTCTACGCATACAACTGGGGAACCTACTTCGCCCTGGGGTTTGGGCCCAAGCGCACCCCACGCTACGCCATCGAGCAGGTGCGCCTGTTCCGCAAAAACAACGTCCAGGGCATCTACTTCTGTGGCGGTTTCGAACTGCCTGGCATCGAAGGGCCTACCTATTACGCGTACGGCCGGGCCCTGGGCGACGCCGGGGCGGAGTCCGACGCCGTCCTGAGCGACTATTGCGCCCATGCGTTTGGCCGGGCCCAGGCCCCGATGAAGGCATTCTTCGACACGCTTCATTCCCGGCTCGATCTCTTCTGCCTCTTCAACCGTCCGAACATCCCGAATACCGCGCACCTGGTCGAATGGGCAAATCCGTTCCGTACGCCGGAGGATGCCTACCTCAACCTGTTTCCAGCACGTGTGATCAATGCGCTGCAGACGAACCTCGACCGGGCCCGGGCGGCGGAAAACGACGAGGCCGTGCAGGCCCGCCTGCGGTTGGTGCAACTCGAATTTGACTACGTCAAGCACCTCGCCACAGGGTTTCATCTTTACCAGACCTACCGTCTGCGTCCGAATTCCGTTACTTTTGACATGCTGGCGGCGGCTCTTGACGATCGCCGTGCATGGATCGATGGCCTTTTCGAGGAGAGCGGCGCCCTGCGGCGCGTCGATGGTTGGCCCAAGGTGTTCAACAACGCTTCCAAGGCTACGCTCCTGGCTGGTGGACGCGGGTCAGCCCAGCTTTCGGCCCCGTTCAATTGGGACACGTCCGTGCTGCGCGCGAAAGGCGTTCTGCCCGGCGCCGGAACCAAGAAGATGTCCATCCCCTCGCGGGACGGCATCCAAGTCGATGGCATCCTGAACGAGGCGGCTTGGCAGGATCTGCCTGTGCACGAGTTGGGGGAGATCGGCATGGGCGCACTGAAAAATGCCACCCGCTTCAAGGTTGCGCGCGACGAGCAGGCCATCTATTTTGCCGTCGAATGCGATCTCGACGCGATTGACGATCTAAAACTGGATACCAAGGGCCAGGATGGCATGGTCCACCGTCAGGAATGCGTGGAAATCGTTCTGGACCCGTTCGGCGACCGGCAGAAATACTATCATTTTATTTTCAACCCCATTCTTGATTCTTTCTATGACGCCGCCATCGGGTTCATCGAGGACCCGCTCGATCCGCGCTACAACAAGCCGGACAGGTCCTGGAATGGTCCGTGGAGCTACGCGGCGGCGATGGACCGGGCCAACAAGCGATGGACGGCGGAAGTGCGGATTCCGTTTGCCGGGCTCGGTGTTGCCGTACCGCGTCCCGAAACGACCTGGACGCTCAATGTCGGGCGCGCGGAATATCCGGGAAACGATCACAAGGGCAGTCCAGTCCTTTCGCTCTGGTCGCCCAACCTGGAGGCGCGTTCGTTCCATGACTGTTCGACCTTTGGCGAAGCGGTGTTCGAGTAATCCCGAGGAGGTCCCTGTATGCGAACAATTCCCTGCTTGACGCTCCTGCTCTGCCTGGTTTTTGCGTTACCCGCCTGGCCTGCGCCGCGGCGGCTGGTTGTGGCGCAGGATGGCACCGGCGATTATGGCAGTATTACCAATGCCTTGGCCGCATGCAAGAACGCCACGGAAGCGGCCCCGGTTGACATTCTTATCAAGCCTGGAACGTACTTGGAGACCGTCACGACGCTGAACTGGGTCAATCTGATTGGCGAGGACCGCGATGCGTGCGTGATCAGCTACACGATACCCCCGGAGTTGGCGCCGGAAGTACACAAGCACCACACGATCTGGGCCACGTCCAACACCACGATCAAGAACCTGACGATCATCGGCGGGATAGTCAAGTACGTGATCCACTCCGATGGCGGCAGGCCGTATGTGCTCACGATCGAGAATTGTGTTCTGCGCCGCACACAGAAAACCGCCTATCCTGCGGCTTTTGGGATCGGACTCAGAACCGACCAGCACATTATCATGAAAGGGTGCTTCATCGAAGCGACATTCCCCATCTTCTGGCACAATTCCGTCAACCAGAAATCTCCCTGCAGCATGACCCTCGAAAAATGCACGCTGAAAGGCACAGACTATGCGCTGCGAATGTCGTTGCTCGGCAGCAAACAACAGGATGCATTTGTCATTCACGACAGTGTGCTCGAAGGCGCCCAAGGCGCGGTGCTTTATGTCAATCAGCGCGGTGTCCAGAAGGCGCCCCACTGGAACGGGCAGGATGAGGTTACGGTGTATGGCAGCGGCAACACCATGGGCGCCGTGACGGGCACGAGCATGATCGATGATACCGGGCAACGGGTCCCGGGTGTTGAACGAACTCGCAGGGCCCCGCACGCGCCGCTCGCAAAAACGGACGCGCGCCTGGATAAGTGATGCTCCCGATGCCAGCGACGCAACGATACGAAAGGTCGAAAGAGAGTATGACATGGATGGCCAAGTGGATCTGGCTGCAAGACCCGTCCGACACACCCAACCGCTACGCGCTGTTCCGCCGGTCCTTTTCGGCGCCGGAAGGAAAGCGATGCGGCCGAGCGCTGCTGCATGCCAGCGCGGGGCATTTCTACCACGTCTTTCTCAACGGTCGGCCGGGCGGCCGGGGGCCCGACCGCTGCTACTTCCGGGAGAAGATATACCACACGTACGACGTGAGCCGGCTCCTGCGGAAAGGGGAGAACGTCCTGGCAATCGAAGTCCATTACCTTGGCCAGAACACGGGCAATCTCATGGAGCGACAGGCGGCGGGCCCCGCCGGATGCCTGGCCCAACTCGAGTTCGATGGCAAGGCCATCCTCTGGAGCGATCATCATTGGAAGGTGTTGGAAAACCCGGCCTACGCGGCCAGGACCGAGCCACCATCCATGCACCGCGAGTGGCGCGAAGTGTTCCATGCTGACAAGGCCATCGTCAACTGGACGAGATGCGGGTTCAATGACTCCGCCTGGCCTGCGGTGCGCGTGGTGGCGCCGGCGCAAGGTGGCCCGTGGACGAAGCTGGTGGCCAAAGAAACGCCCGAATTGTCGGCAGACGTACTCCGACCGTTGAATCTCTATCCGACTAACGACGGCGGAATCGACGGATGCGAGTACGACGCGCCACGCCTCTATAACTGCATCAGCGCGAAACCCGAACGGGTGTCCGGTGCCGTGAGCGTCTGGAACGACCGCCAGGAGCGACAGGAGTTGCTTTTCGACATGGGGCGGGTCGTGGCGGGGTATCCGCGTCTCGAGATCGCCCGGAGTCTGGGTGGTAGCATCAAGGTGTACTACGGCGACTCGCTGAGTCTGATCCACTGGGACACGATCCACCTGGGCAAAAGCGCTCTGACATGGACGCCCTTTACCGCTCGGGGAGGCCGTTACTTCAAGCTGGTCATCATCGGCGCACGCAACCCCGTCACAATCCGGTCGGTGCGCTGGATTCGCACCAACTACCCCGTCGAGCATCGGGGATCGTTCACCAGTTCCGATCCCGCCCTCAACGCCATCTGGCGGATGTGTGCTCTCACGGCCGATACCTGCGCGATGGAGCACTTCACCGATTGCGTGGGGCGCGAGCAGGTGCTGTGGATGATGGACTTTCGCTTCCAGGCGTTGCAGCATTACTACTACTTTGGCGACACGGCCCTTGCGCGCAAATGCTTTCGCCAGTTCGCCGCCCTTCAACTCGACAACGGCTTCATTCTGGGTTATGGCCCGAGTTGTCGCGGCAAAGAAACGCTACTCTCCGGCGACGGTGGGCATCGCAAAGCCTACGATTGGTTCAACTTCAACTTCTACTTCCTGCTGGCAGTGCAGGAATACTTTCAGTACACGCAGGATCGGGCGTTCCTCAGGGAGATGTATCCAGTCTGCAAGCGAGCCATGGACTACTACGCGCGCCATGAGCGTGACGGCTTTGCCGCACTGGGAGAGGTCGGCGGGTCCAATCACATTGATTGGGGGTATAAAGGTTCCCAGAAGTCGCCCCAAACCCACTACAGCTTTTCACAGGCGATGTACTACGGGGCGATCCAGGCGCAGAGTTCCATGTCGGCGAGCCTGGGCCGCAAGGCCGAGTCCACCGCCCTGAAAAGCAAAGCCGCCAGGCTGGAGCAACGGATTCTTAAGGTCTTTCTTGCCCCGCGCACCGGCCTCATGTGTGACTGCTTTGTCGCGGGCAAACGGGTTGACTGCAAGACCATCTACCCGCACGTGGCCGCCTTGCGATTCCTCGACCGCCTGCCCGAGAAGGCACGGCAGAAGAGCCTGCAGATTCTCGTTCAGCGCCAGGCAACTTTACCCCGCACGGGAATGGGTATCGGCCTCATGGCCGAGGCGCTCTTCCGTCACAATGAACCTAAGGCCGCGGTGCGTCTGATTCGCGACTACTATGGGGCGATACTGGACGCAGGACTCCGACAGGTGCCGGAGTTTTTTGATATGGCCGCCACTCCGGGAGCGGACTGCCGTTACCAGCCGGCCTATTCGAGGTGCCATTCCTACGCCTCGCTCGCCGGCGCCCTGCTGCAAAAGAATCTGCTGGGCGCCACGGTGGAGGGTAAGACGGTACGCCTTTCTCCCCGCTTCGCCGGGCTGGCACACGCTGCCGGCGTAGTGCCGACGCCCGCCGGCGATGTATCAATTTCATGGGTGCGTGGGCCCCGGGGCCTGGAGGTGAGGGTCGTGGCCCCACGGATGGTAAGAATCCGGTTCGAACCCTGCGACTCGAACGAGACTGTGCAGTTCCATATTGAGCGCATCCGTGCACCACATTCCATGCCAGAGCGTTCATCCGTGTCGCGTTTAAATAGCCCGAAGGGAACCCTATGACTTACGGAGATTCCTTCGCCGCCCTAAGACACAAGCTCCGGATCGTGCCGGCGGGAACGACGTTCAGTCACGTCTTGCTGGTTGCGTTGGGCGACAGCGTCACGCTGGGGTTGACCGTCAATCCCGAGTTGCTCCATGACCCGTGCTTGAGATTCTGTGTAAACACCGGGGGCGGCAAAGGGCGTGTCCGCATGTTGCAGAGTGATAAAGGAGAAGTGCAATGAATACAAATGAGCGATTTCACGCCGTGATGAATTTCAAGCCGTTCGATCGGCTGCCGATTCTGGAGTGGGCGGGATGGTGGGCACAGACGCTGGATCGTTGGCGCGGGGAGGGCTTGCCTGCGGAACTGGCCGACCGTTACGCGATCTGTCGGCATTTCGGGCTCGACATCTACAAGCAGGACTGGTTCCGCCCGTGTGGCCCGGAGTGTCCCCGGCCCCCATCGCACGGGGCCGGTCTGATAGAGGACGATGCAGGCTACGAACGCCTTCTGTCGCACCTTTACCCTTCGCAGCCGGTGGATGCCGGGCTCTGGCGGGAACGGGCCGGGGAGCAGGCGCGAGGAGAGGTCGTGCTGTGGTTCACCGTTGATGGCTTCTTCTGGTTTGCCAGGCGACTGCTGGGAATCGAACGGCACCTCTACGCGTTTTACGACCAGCCGGCGCTGCTTCACCGCATTAACTCCGACCTTGCCGACTGGATTCTGCTCGCGATCGAGCAGGTTTGCTCCATCTGCACGCCGGACTTCATGACCTTCGCGGAGGACATGAGCTACAACAACGGTCCCATGCTTTCGAAGGCGTTGTTTGATGAGTTCATGCGCCCCTATTATGACCGGGTCATCCCCGCACTGCGAAAGCATGGGGTCATCCCGATCGTCGATTCGGACGGAGACATCACTATCCCCGCCCACTGGTTTGCCGAAGCGGGAATCGATGGCATTCTTCCGCTCGAGCGACAGGCGGGTGTTGACATTGCAGCGTTGCGTGAAGCTCATCCCGCCATGAAGTTTATTGGTCATTTCGACAAGATGACCATGCCCAAGGGCGCTGAGGCGATGCGTCGGGAGTTTGAAAGGCTGCTGCCGACGGCCGCCCGGGGTGGATTTCTGGTCAGTTGCGACCACCAGACGCCTCCGGGCGTTTCGATCGAGAATTACAGGCTCTACGTGGAACTGTTCCGGGAATACGCGGATAAGGCCGGCAGGATGTCGCAGAAGCTGCTGAGTCCCGGGTAAGCTTGTGATCTGTCACCTTGATTCAAACGTTCACATTACAGGAGCAACAGATGCAACAACTAATTGCGGAAACGTTCGAAGCCGGCGGTATCCCCTCGACCTGGCAGCTTGGTCGAACGCCGCGGCACTCCTTTGAGCGCGGGGGACTGCGCTCGGGGACGGTGTCGGAGTTCTTGATTCCGCTGCCGGGTACTGGCTGGCGCGCGTTGCGCGTTGAGCTTGACATTGTTCCGCTGGGCAGCGCGGTGATCGAATGCGGCGACGGAGTCACGGCAGCCGTTGTCAGCCTCAAGACCACAGGCTATCCCCGTCATGAGATTCGCAAGTACAGGCGGCTGCTGGCTGAGAGCACGCGTGCGGCGCCGGATCGGGATGGGGTGCGCAAAGTTGTGCTTGAGTTCGATCATGGTCAAACGCATGTGACCATGGATGGCGAGGTGATTCTATTTGCATGCGATCCCTTTCCAAGGCCGTTCATGGGGTGGCTCAAGTTGACGTTCTGGGAGGATGTTCTCCTACGGAAGTTGGTGGCTATCGGCGATGATCCGTGCCCGGCGGTGGACCTTCCCGCGCGCAGGAGCGGCGACTTTTTCCTCGAAGTCAACGTGGACTTCTTCGACGACCTCCGCCGCGCACCGTTCACCCGCAAGATGTTTGACGATCTCTTCGCCGAGTTTGCCGCCTGGGGCGTGCGCCGTTGCCACTGGATCTACCGCGGTGAGAAAGCGGATGGCTGGTGGGACTTTGCGCCAATGGGCGTGGCGGAGAACGCGGCCAAAACCTTTGAGAATGTGGGGTGCATGTTTTCCACGGCGGTTCAGGCCGCGCACGCCCATGGCCTTGAGATCTACGGTTTAATTAAGCCGTTCGACACCGGTTTCCAGTACAGCTTTGGTGAAGGCACTCCGGAAGCGCGGGCCAAGGGCCGCGTACGTCGCATCGGCGGTCCCGTCGGCTGGATCGACCGGTTCCCTGCCGAACACCCGGAGTATCTGTTCTCCCGCAAACCCGGTGCCTACGGCGATGCGCGGAACGAGGTCTTCACGCGCATCGACCTTGTGAAGGAGGACGACCGCACCTGCGCTTTTGCGGTCGGCGACCTCGCGCTGCATGTCAGCGACGACAATGCGACTTATCGTCCGTACGAAGGCGCCATCCGCAGGACCGAAACGATCGAGGAGTATCCCCTCTATGAGCACACCGCCTCCGGCGGCCGGAGAACAGGCAAGACGCGACGTTGCCGTGTCATGCGCCTGGAAGGGCTGAATATCCGGAACCCCTACTTCGCCCTGTCGGTTCCTGCTCGGGTCGCCTCATTCACCAACACGCTGATCGACCTCATTCATGTCTTTGGCGAGCAGGGCGAGGAGCGTTTGATCACATTGGGCTGCATGGCCCGTAATATGCATGACACGGCCAAGTACAACGATTTTCGAGAAATAGGCATGGAATTCGACCACTATCCCGGCACGCCTACCGCCGTTTTTGCCGGGTTTGACGCCATCGCGGAGCCCTTGTGTTTCGATGCGGGCGCGGGCGTTCTGGCGGTCGCGCGGGGCAAGGACCGCACTGGGCTCGGCCTCCTCTCGCCTGCCTTCGGGGAAAGCCGGGACCTGTGGATCGAGTGGGTGCGCTCCGTTCTGGAATACGGCGCCGATGGGGTCGAGCTTCGCGTGCGCAATCACCACTACCACCTGGCCTGGGGCGAGTACGGGTTTGAAGCGCCGGTCGTTGACGAATTTAAGAAGCGCCATGGCGTGGACCTGCTTTCCACCGATGACTTCGATCGGGCGGCCTTACGCCGTCTGCGAGGAGAGTTCTACACTCAGTTCTACCGTGATGCACGGCAGTTGGTGGACGCCTATGGCAAGAGGCTCGGCTTGCATGTGAGCGTCACGATGGACATGGAACCGGAGCAGGGCGCGGCGATGGAGACGCACTGGGACTGGAAAACATGGCTGCAGGACGGTTTGGCGGACAGCGTGACGATGAAGGAGGTGCGCCCCGGCACGTGGCTGGCGCAGGAGATTCTTGCGCTCACGCGACCGCGCGGTGTTTCGGCAATCTACTGTCCGTTCAACTCGAAATGGAGCGGACCTGACAATGTGCGACTGGTGCAGGACCGGATCCGCAACGCCCAGGCGGGCGGTTATGACGGGTTCCAGTTCTACGAATGCGCCGCCGTTGTGCGCGGAACGCAGGACGGCAAGATCGTGATGGAGCAACCGGCGCTGGCGGACTTGTTCCGGCGCGAGTTTGTGAAATAAATCTGTTCTGGAGGTGTATCGCGATGAAGTCCATTCCACGAATGACCAGCCGAGAACGGATGCGGGCCGTGCTGCGCGGCCAGATTCCTGACCGTGTGCCCTTCCATCCCTGTATTTTCTTCGATTTTGCCAGCGTGGCGATGAAGGGGCGTTTCGAAGATTGGATTCTGAATCCGTTTTCGGGCTGTGAACGCATGCTCGCGGCGGCATTGCGTTTCAAGACGGATATGGTCAGGTTTATGATGACCCCGGGTGACGAATGGTCCAGGACCAAGGAGGTCAAGGAAGAAAATGGACAACTTTTCCAGTATGATCGCCAGAGCGGCCGGACGGAAGGTGTGTTTGACACCAGCGGTGGCGGGACGCTGAATCTTTTTGAGCCACCGGCACCCGTTTTAACTATACGTGACGCGGAATCCATCCCGGTTTTGCCGGCAACGGCATATGCCTTGGGGGGGTATTTGCGGGGCATACCCGAAGCCATCCGTCTGGCCCACGATCAGGGACTTTTCGTCTGCGGCTTCTGCACGGGGCAGACCATCAATTTCATGGCCGACAAGATGAATGACACCGCCGCCGCCCTGCTGACTTTTTACGACAACCCCGATTTGGCGCGGATGCTGATACGGAAGGCCAGCGATATATCCATTGAGAAAGGCAAAGCGTGGATCGCGGCCGGGGCGGACATGATTTATATCGGCGATTCCAACGCCTCCGCCAGCGTCATTTCGCCTGCGCTCTATCGGGAGTTCTGCGCTCCCGCCTATCGCCGCGTTGCCACGGCGCTCCAGCAGGAGGGAGCCTTTGTCTATAAACACTGTTGCGGCTCATACAACGCCCTGCTCGATGACCTGCCGGCAACGGGTGTGGATGCGATGGACGGGATTGATCCCACTCGCGAAATGACTGTGGCCCATACCAAGGCGGTGATCGGGCAGAAAATGGTTTTGATGGGCGGAGTCAGTTGTTTGACCTTGCTTAACGGCACCCCACAGCAAAATTACGACGAGGCCGTGCGGTGTATCGAGGAAGGCAAACCCGAGGGGCGGTATGTTCTGGGTAGTGCCTGTGCCGTGCCGAGAAATAGTCCACCCGAGAACATTGATGCGCTTCATGCGGCGCTGGAGGACAGAGGATGGTATCCATGATTTGCATATCAGTGGAATCCATGGATGTATCGCGAACATGGGTGAGCAGAAGACGGCAGAGGATGTAGCGATTTAGGCATTTGTGGTGCACCTTCGTTTCATAACACACGCGCCCTCTGCCTCTATGGCATTTGCTATGATGGCGCGTAGTCGATCCAGTGCGGCATCGGCCCCGCGGCCTTGGGCGGCGATGGTGTCGAGGAGTTCGGCGGGGGTGCGGGTGTCGGTCTCGGTGACACGGTTGGGGTTGACGGCCTTGAGATCGTAGACGGCATTCTCGATGCTCTGGGCCTCGGATTCGTTGTCGCGGGCGTCGCGGAGAATGGTCTTCCACTTCTGTTCGAGGGCGTCCAGTTCGGCACGTATGGGTTTTGCAGCCTGCTTCTTCTCCCTATACGCCGCCTCGGCGGTCTCGGCTTCGGCGAAGCGTGCGATGGCCTTTTCGTGGAATGGATGGGCCTTCTCCATGGCGCGCTGCTGGGCGTCAAGGAAGTCCACCGTCCAACTACGGGGCCGTTGGCACGGGTCGGAAATTGGACGAAAAAGTCATCGAAGCGCGACTGGGTGAAGGGCGTTTTCTTGCCGACCTTGATGTCGGAAAGGTCGTAGTACCAGATCTTCTCGGTCTGCCGGCCCTTGGTGAAGAAGACAAGATTGGTCTTCACACCGGCGCCGGCGGAGGTGAAGATGCCGCCGGGAAGGCTGACAATGCAATAGACGTCGCACTCTTCAAGCAGCTTGCGTTTGACATCCACATAGGCGTCGTTGACGCGGAACAGCACGCCTTCATCGAGCACAATGCCACAGTGGCTGCCGTTCTTCATGCTCTTGAGAACGCTCTGGAGGAAGAGAACCTGCGTCGAGCCGGTCTTGTATTCGAACGTCTGCGCCTCCTTGCCCTCCTTGCCGCCAAAGGGGGGATTCATGAGGACGTAATCATAGAACTGGGGCGCACCGGCGAAAAGGCCATCGTAAGTGGCCTGTCCGGAAAGGGTGTTTCCGTGCCAGATGTGGGGTTCGTCAATGCCGTGCAGGACGAGGTTGGCCAGGGCAATGGGGTAGACGGCGTTGTCCTTCTCGCGGCCGTAGAAGGTCTGCCGGCGCAGGGTCTCCAACTGGACGCTGGTGACGGAGTCGCCAGCCTTCTGGCGCATGTACTCGAAGGACTGGGCCAGGAAGCCGCCCGTGCCGCAGCCGGGGTCGTAGACGGTCTTGCCGATCTCGGGATCGACGACGCGCACCATGGCGCGGATGATTTCGCGGGGGGTGAAGAACTGGCCGCCATCGTTGCCTTTCTCGCCCATCTTGAGCAGAAGACCCTCGTAGACCTGCGACAGGGTGAAGACATGCGTGTCGTCCACGCTTTCGGCTTTGATCTGGTGGACCTTGTCGAGGATATCGCAGAAGTTCTTTTCGGAATCGACACGGCTGCGGTCCACACCGGCCATTATCTGGCTGATGACCTTCTGGCGCGGCGTCGCGCCATGCATATCCTTGAGCGTTTTCAAGTGCGGAAGAAGCTCGGCATGGACAAAGGTCCAGACGCTGTCGGCGGGGTCTTTGCTCTGGCGGCGGGGCGAGTCGGGAGCGGCCCAGTCACGCCAGCGGAAAGGGGCGTTCATGGATGGGACGAACGACAAGCCCAGAGCGGCGGCCTCGTCGGCCTCATGGGCCTCCCGTTCGTCGAGGATGCGAAGGAAGAGAATCCAGGTGAGCTCGGGGACGTACTGCAGGGCGCCAGCGCAGTTCGAGCGCCGCATGATGTCGCAGATCGACTTCACGACGGCATTGACCGATTCGGGTGACTTGAGTTTCGCTTTGCGCGCGATACGCTGTTTTTTGAGGGTGGGATATGGAGCATCTGACATGTTGCATCCTGCTAGGAATGGAGATTTTCAGCCGCTTGCGGTGTTTGGCCGAACACCTGGCGAAGCAAGGCGGCGGGGAATTGTTCGAGAGTGGCGAGGCGCGCTTCTAGAATGGTTCGGAGTTCGGTGGCGGAATCAATTTCAGCACGGAGGTGAGCAGCCAAGGATCGTTGAATGGAAAGTGGCGGAAGTGGGACGCGTTCCTCGTTCAAGAGCTCGCCGTTTAGATTTGGTTGGTTTCCTCCACGCCCCTCTGTCTGAAGACGTAGTCGCTGGTAACTGTTTCTAAACCAGAATTGCATGAAATCAGGATCATAACTCGGATCCGGCAGAATTGCGAAACATGCCTGGTTTGTTGTGGCGGGGCATCCGAGCAGTCCTGTTCTGCCCCTTGTTTGGCCTTGTCCATACATTGCGATGAGCAATGTGCCCGCCGGAAGCAATCGCAAGGAGGACTTGCTCAATGCCAATTCGGTAACGTGTTCTTCGGTTGTGGTGATTATGGTGTCACGAAGTTCCCCCGTTTTAACCCACGGTATTGCGCCGCCATAGAAATCAGGGTTACCTCTCGGCGGTGTAGTACCGCTGCATGTTTCCGTCAGATCCCGGAGTCGAATCCAATTCCATTCCGCATGCGTGTCTTGCTCATCTCCGTCGCCAAACACAGCACGCAAGAAGGCTGATGGAAGAGCCTTGGCGGCGGCTACTTGCGCCTGCAGTGCGGTGCGGGCACGGTCGACTTCGGCCAGTTGCTCTTTGAGTTGCGCAGCGATGCGGCGCTGGAGGGGGAGAGGTGGAAGGGGCACCTCCATTTCCATGAGCGTAGACAGATCCGCTCGCGGCATCCGGGAGCCTGTCTTATCACGCATTGCAGTCGCGACCGTCACGTCGCGCCGCAAAAGAAGAGCGAGAAACTCACGCGTCAGTTCAGAGCACGGCAGAAGGGGTATCAACTCTGTGGTACAACGGCCACTAAAGTCAGGCAATGCAACCTTGTTCAGATATGGCCGCAACTTTCCATACAGCACATGCCGTGAATCAAATAGGAATGTTGTGCTGTTGCCTCCATCTTCAAGGGGAATACTTGCGTCGTGGAAAATTCGACCTGTTTTGCTTTCGATGTGTTCGAGACTCAGGTAGGGCCTTTCTTTGGCGCGGGATTCGTTTGGAGAAACGGCACATCTGTCTTGCGCACAAATATCACGCAATGGAACCCAACGCCAACTAGCCGACTGGTTAAGCGGCTCGCGAGAATGCTCGCCCTCCCGAAGACCTGACCTCTTCATAAAAAAATAACCCCGCCCGAGTCCGTTGCCGGCGTGTCCGACGGGGGGTAGATGAAAGCATGGCGCCTTTTTAACAAAGCAAAGCTCACTTCTTGAGGATGCACTTCTCAAGGAGAATTTCGATGTACCTTTCAGCCGTGAGAGGACAGTCAAAAAGCTGGTCCAGTTCACTGTTCGAAAGCCATAATTGCCGCGCAACCTGTTTCAGCAAGTTATCGCCATACTCACCGCTGCCGTGACTGACCTTCGTTCGAACAGAGGACCTCTTACCGTTCACGTGGAGAAAGAGGACGGTGTGGTCTCCGTTGGCAGGGACGAATCCCTTGCGCTGAAGGGTTGCAACCATTTCTTTCGTTTTTCGCGGTTTCATACGGGTTCCGCAGACTCCACGAGTGAGAACAGCTTCCGTTTCAGTTCGATCGCATCAGGGGTTAGGTTCTCGTCGTTCTCCAAGGCGATTTCATGCCAGATGACGGAAAATTCTTGTGCAAAAGATTGCATGGCTTCGGCTCTATTAGTACCTGAAGCAACGATACCGAGAATCTCATAGGAGGCGACAACGATGTCGGGCGTCTGCTCTTCAATGCTGATTGCGATGGCATGGACCAATTTGAAACGATCATCTCCCCAAACAATTTCATTTGGACGCCACGCGGCTTCGAGATCGAGTTCCTGAACGTCGTAGGTCTCTGTCCAGTTTACAATATTTTCGCCACGCATGATCGCCATACCCCTGGCGGCGATGAAACGTGGTTCGTCCGCTGTACCCGATGGAATTTCGGTTGCTATTGCCGCCAGAATCTTACGCAGTTCTCCTTGAGGCGGCCTGCATAGCGATTCTTCCCTGTTATCGTTCCCGACGAAATGCATCGTGTAGTCGGATCTCTTGTTGGGCGCAATGTCGGCCAGGTCGGCAAGCACCTGTTTTCTGTGGACGGGGTTTGGGCAAATGGTCCAGAATGGATTGAATTCTCCGCGTGAATAGTAGACAAAGGAAGATCGAGCGTCGTTCAATATCGTTTCGGGCAGGTCGGGAAAGTCGGGGAAGAGAGACTCTTCTCTCACCGGCAGGGAGAGTTTGGCGGTAACGCAGTTCGCCTCAATCGACTGAAGAAACAACTCGCATTCGGCAGCGACAGTGGCTGAGCTTCTGCCTTGCTTCCGTGGTTCTTTTTCCAGTCGGCTTTCGGTCAGATGGAGCAGCAACTTCTGCACGGACTCAAGGGTCTTGGTAAACAACCTGACCGAAATGGCATGTGAACGGACGGCGTCGCCGCGAAACCGCAGGGTAAGAAGTCGTTTGTTGTTTTCCACGGCATCCATGTGAGTAGCGTACCATTCCCCTTATGATGAGGTCAACGTGAATGCCTTTGTTTCTTCATGCCGCGAAGATCGTTTCCTTCAGCTTGCGCAGGAGTTCCGCCGGATCACCGCCTTCGCGCAGGGCACGGATGCCGTTGAGTTTGCGGATCTCGGGAGTCTGCCAGAGTTCGTTGGTTTCGAGTCCTTCGGTGCCGGCGCGCTCGAACTGGCGGACGATCGCGCGCAGCACCTTGATGCTGGGTGGCGGCAGGTGGATGATCCATTCGGGGCCGTCGCCGGTGAACCGGGCGGCACGATCGGCACGGGTGAGCGGGGCGATGCCGTAGGCGAGCGCGGCGAGGACGTCGAAAAGGTCGTAGGCGTCCATATCGGCCGCCGCGCGCAGTTCCTCGGGAAGAAGCTGACGTTCGGTCAGTTCCGCCAGCATGGCGGCACGAGCTTCGGGCTGCAACCAACGGGCGCGGAAGTCGGCCAGCGAGGGGACGCTGGCGGTCAGCTCCTGAACAAGGCGGGCGCGGTATTGGCCGGGCGTGACGCGCGTGAGACGGCCATCGACTTCCATGACGTTGAAGGTGCCCGTGTCGCGGATCTCGATCGTCACGTTCTTGACCTTGACAGGCGGGGGCGGCGGCGGTAGCGGGGGCGTGGGTGGAGGATCGACGGGCGGGGGCGGCGTGATGAGATCGGCGCCGAAAAGCGTCGTGGCGCCTGTGTAGTCGAAAATCCAGAACATCAGCTTGCCGGACTCCTCGTCGATGCGCGTACCGCGGCCGATCATCTGGTGGAAGAGGATCGGCGACTGGACGTAGCGGAAGAAGACGATGTTGCGGACGCAGGGGACATTGACGCCAGTGGTGAGGAGGTCCTTGGTGGTGGCGATGATGTGCGAGCGTTTGCGGCCGCGGAAACTGGGGATGATCGACTGGCCGTTGACGGAGGACATGCACTTGAAGGCGTAGGTGGCGACACGGCGCTGGCCGTTGGCGCGGCACCACCGGGCATAGAGGTTGTTCATCTCATTGGCGACGAGGTCGGCGTGGGCGTCGCCGGCGCAGAAGATGATGGTCTTCTGGAGCGGGTCGTTCTCGCCGGTGGCCAGCAGACGGCCGAAGAGGTGGGCGCACATGGTTTTGATGCGGTCGGGCTCGAAGAGGCGGGACTCGAGGGTGCTCGGGGCGTTTTGGGGCGAGACGTCGGCGGGGGTGAGGGCTTCGCCCGTGTGGAGATTCGAGAGCGGCTTCGTTGACACATCTTCGCGTGTCACGCCACGCACGCGTTCGGGCTCGCGGCGGCCATCCTGATAGAGATCGTAGGTCTCGATCTTGTTGGGTGCGAGGTATCCGTCGGCCACGCCCTGGAGGTAAGGATACTCATAGACCGGATCGCCGAAGTAGCGGAAGTTGTCGGCGAGAAAGCGCGTGTCGAGTTCCACAAGCGCGCAGGTCTCATCGTCGGTGCCTTTCGGCAGCCGGATCTCGCGCGGGGTAGCCGTGAGTCCGATTTGGACGGCCGAGGCGTGGTGGTTGAGAATGGCACGCCAGTCGCCCCAGGCCGAGCGGTGGCACTCGTCGATCACGATCACGTCAAAAAACTCGGCGGGGTAGTTTGCCTTGAAGAAGGCCACTCCGTCTGACTTCATGTCCTGAGTGAGGGTCTGGTATGTGGCCACGAGGACACGGGCGTTCTTCTGGGGGTGGCCGGAGTCGACTTCGGCGGCATCGTTGCCAAAGAGGGCCTGGAAATCGCCAAGGCCGTTGTCACGCAGTTCCGTGCGGTCGCAGACGAAGAGGGCACGGCCCATGAGCCCGGCATCGAACATCCTGCGCAGGAGGGCCGCCGCGACACGCGTTTTGCCCGAGCCGGTGGCGAGTGAAAGCAGAACTCGCGGGTCCTGGTTAGCGGCCCGCTGGCGGATGATCTTGACCAGGGCGGCGCGGATGGCCGCATCCTGATAATAGCGGAGATAGTCGCGGCCTTTGGCATAGGGCGTGAGCAGAAGCGCCCAGTCCTTGTTTTCCGCCGGCAATTCAGCGGTGGCAAGAAAGCGGGCGACCAGTTCCGCCGGCGTGGGAAATTCCGACATGGGGCGAGGGTCGGAGACAATGCCAGTGCTCTCTTCATACTCGACGAATTGATGGCCGTTCGAGGAGTAGACAAAAGGGACGGCGTGAAGTTCGCCTATGCGGTAGCCCTTGCCCTGCTGGAGGCCGTGACCAGGCGGCAAACCCTCGTGCTTGGCCTCCATGATCGCCAGCGGAATCGGTTCCGTACCGGGTTTCAGCGGGTGGCGAAGAACGTAGTCTGTTCTGCCTTTGGGGCGGCGGCGGCCCTTGCCATAGACGATATCAACCTGCGCGGCTGTCTCCTCGACGCTGATGTCGTCGCGGCTCCATCCGCGATGATCCACCAGCATCGGGTCTATCAGATCAAACCGGGTTTGTTGCTCGTTTCTTGGCATGAGAAAAATAGGAATCGTCCACGCAGACAAAGGGAAGATACAGCAGCAGGCGGCGGGTGGCAAGAACGTAAGCGGGAGGGACGATGGTGTGCCCTGCCCAACCCCGTGGGAGGAATGAGAAAGGGAGTTCAAGTGGAAGGGTGGCGGCGGGCATTGGGAAGGTTCAAGCGGGGTCGGAGGTCAGGGCCAGCAGTTGGGCGCGGATGGCAACCGCGTTTTTGGCGGTGAGCTTTTCGGCCAAGGCGCGGACGCTGGCCTTGGAGAAGGCGCCAGGGGCGCTGGCGGAACCAGAATCGGGCAGCAGGGCGATGGCGAGTTGGCCGGTTATGTCGGGCAATGCGGCGACTGCGGCGCCAGCCGCGGCCTCGCCGGTGTGCGTGTAGTGGCGTGTCATCGCCGGGCTGTTATGCCCGACGAGGCTTTCGACGACTGACAGGGGCGCATTGGCGGCACGGCACAGGCTGACGAAGGAGTGGCGCAGGCTGTGGAACCCGACCTCACAGGAGGCGCGTTGGCCGGCGCCGGGGCTCTGGGTGCGGATTCCGCAGGAGACAAAGTGTTTCTGGATTTGCTTGCCCAGGACGGTGCGGCGATCCCTGTACGCTACGGCCATCCCTGGCAGGACGTACTCGCCACGCTGGGGGGTGGCGGAAATCTCGGTCAGCATGGCGCGCAGTGTCGGATGCAAAGGAACGAGGACTGGCTTCGGGTTGCGCCGGGCGGTCTTGTTCGGCACGCGCCGGATAATTCCGCGGACAAGATCCACCTCGCACCAGCGCAGGGTTGCGCAGTCCCCCCGTCGCATGCCGGTGTACAACCCCAGGGCGAACAACGTCCGCATTTCGCCGGTCGCGGCACCGCAGACGGTACGGAGTTCTTCAATGGTGAGCTCGCGCCGGCCATTCGTGATGATACGCTTCATGGCGATGTCGGCCCATGGGTTGCGGTCGAGTTTGGCCTTCTTGCGCAGCACGCGCCACGCGAGTTTCAAGAAACTAATGTGGTGATTGAATGTTGCGCCGGTCATCTTGGAGGCGGTCAGGTCCGCGGCGTAGGCCTCGGCCTGCTCCTCGGTGACGCTCCGCAGCGCCCGAGTCCCGGGGTGCTCGCGGTCCATCCACGAGGTGAAGCGCCCGAGTTTCGCCTCGTACTGTTCCAGCGTCCGCGGTCCGGTGTCGGGTCGGTTCGGCGTCGCCACGTACGCCGACCAAATTTGCCGGATCGTAAGCGGCGGGTTGCGCAGTTCGTCATAGACGGCAAGTTCGGTCTTCGCGCCTTCGATGCGGGCCTTGACGGTCTCCAGTGTGCGGACTTCATCTTCGACCAGAAACGGTTGCATGATGCGGGCAAGTTCTATTTTCGCTTGCTTGCGGTTCGCTGTGTGGGTTGACTGCCTGAATTTCTTTCCGGCGACGGCCCAACAGGCGTAAAAGGTTTTGCCACGTTTCAGCAGATATCCGGTTCGCGTTTTCATGCCTTACTCCCTTGCTAGCGGTTAGTGTCTCCCACCGGCGATATTATTGCATAATGGAGGTGCGGTGACAAGGCCAAAAGGGTGCCATCAGTAATATTCTTTAGCATTTACTGCATTTTCTTCGTACATGATATACGACGCGACGGCGGAGGGTCTGGCGGAGAGCGTGAACTTCCTGCTGGATTCGACGGTGTTGGTGTTCGCCCGCAAGGAGGCGCCGAGTCGGCGCGACCCGAGCTTCATGAAGACGTTCCGGCTGATGAACCGGTTCATGGTGCCGGGGTCGTACATGCGCGATGACGGGCGCGTGGAGGTGGCGAAGTTCGACTGGAGCGAGGATGTGAAGGTCACGAACAGCGCGGCGTGCGTGCGGCTGAACGTCGCAACCGCATAGCGGTTGCGACGAGGTGTCAGGGTTCAGGGGTCAGGGTTCAGGTGGAGAGTCTCGCGCGGAGGCGCGGGGGCGCGGAGGGGAGTGGAATATGAAGAAGATGGTTATGGTGGTGGCGGTTTGTGTGGCGTGCCTGGGGGCTCGGGGGGATAGTCCGGCGCGCGTGGTCGGGACGGTGGCGACGAGTGGGACGTCTTTCGCCGTCCCGGCCTCCGGGGGCGTGGCGTTCCGGCTGGAGGCGGTGGTGTTCGGCGCCGCGGCCGGATCGACGCAGACGGTGTCGCTCGTGCAGGGGACGATCACGAATCAGATCGCGAAGAAGGTCGTGAGCGCGACGGATCGGATGCTGGTTGTGACGAATGCGCCGTGGCTGTTTCAGGGGGAGAGCGTACGGATCACGACCACGGCGGCCAGCGCGTTCCCGGTGGTTTGCACGGGCGTGACGGGGGATTGAGGGGTTACCGTCCCCTGTGACAGTTCGGTGAGGCCGAGACTTGAAGCGGTGCGGGGTAATGACTGCGGCCACACAGTGGCGGCAGTGGCGAAAGAAAAAATGGTTAGTGCGTGCGCGGGGGCTCTGGAGGGGAGCCCCCGCGTTCTGTTTTTTGGGGTATGTTGAGCGTGACAAGACGGTGTACCCGTTGCGGGTGAACCGTACGGTCACGCTCGGGTTCGGCTCCTGCTTTCTTACCCTTGCCAGGTATGATTGCAATGCTGGCATACGGTCGGATTACGACCGGCGAGCAATGCAAGTAAGCCTAATGGGAAGAAGCAGATTGCGACTATAATTTCCCATGCAGGAAAACCACCCTGCGATGTTTGTTTAGAGCATTTTGGACATGACACCATTGACATTTTCTATCTCCTTTGTTGTTAGTAAATGAACACTTTCCCAATCCATCCGGCCACGAGTGAGCTAACCATTAATCCATTAAGAATGCTGTATGCTTTTGCTTCCTTCGACCATTCCATGCCTCTATACCCAGCGAGCAATATCGCCAAGAGATATGATGTCATTATACAGATGAATCCCACTATAACAGGACCGGCAGGATGAATACTGAATGCCTCTCCCGTGTGACCGCGATATATAGCCATGACAGAATGAGTAATACCACATGCGGGACATTCAATTCTGGCAATTGACTTAAATATGCAGATACCAAGCACGTTTACAGAGCAAGCGGCATGTATGGCCAGAAGTAGCATAGGCGAGACCAGCATAGCCCCGTGTAGAAGAAGCATTCGTATTCGCCATGCCTGTTGTCCGCTGTTGGGTTCCATAATCATCATTTCAGCCGAACAGTGTTATTGAGCGTACTTCAGCAGTACATAAACTGCCCTGTTGCTGATCGAACTAGGTATTGCGTGGTGCATTGTCAAGCGTTACTCACAACCTCATAAGAACTTGGTGGGCAGGCGAGTGCGGGGCTGTGGGCGTGTGAAACTGTAATGGGAAGCCCTGCAACCTCACGTCTTGCATGCGGTGAATGTCAGCGGTCGATGATGTCGTCACCGGTATCAAACTCGCCATCTGGCCCCGCACTACAGATTTCAAACGAATACTTTCCGGTTTTCTTGTATCTGAACGGAACGCCCCATGAATCGATCAATCGGCTCTTGTCCAGAATTGCTGGCATCGACTCGGTTGACACCGTCAGCTCGTCGAGGTTTTCTGGATAGCGATTCATTCGGACCTCGTAGGCCTGGATTGCCGTGCCGATAGCCGCTTTAGTCGCGCGAGTTGTGTTGATCCGGGTCTCGCTTGCTTTGTTTCCGATGGAGTTGACGACGATGATGGGCCAAATGACGATGCTGGCAATGCAAAGCCCAGTGCCGATTGCCATTCCAATCAAAGCATTTTTAACTCCTTTCGTCTTCCCGATTATGGCCGCAATAATCAACCCAATTAGCGAAAAGAGGAGCCCTAGCCAAAAACACAAACGCCCATTGCTCTCTTCCGAAGTTTTTGGCGGGCTGGGATGATGAGCTTGATTATTCTGAAATGGGATTTGAACGGGTTGCTTGCATTTGCGGCAGTTAACAAGTTGCCCCTCCATTTGAGCAGGCACAGTGTATAGTTGGCCACATGAACTGCATTTGAATGTTGGCATAAGCCGCATCCTTATCAGTACGCCTTATTCGGTGTCTTTGTGTGAGTTACCATTGACGAGTCCTTAAATGAAAACTCCTTAGCGCCTTAAATTAAGCATTGTTTGCCGTGTTGTCAAGTCTTCGACATTTTGTTCAGCTCGATTGCAGTGGCTGGCAACAAGAATGTTGATTTTTTGCGTAGGTGTGAAGGGGCGTGCTGACGATGGCGGAATGGATCGAATTTAGTGAAACGTATGTCCTGAGGGCGATGCCTTCGGACGTGGCGACAGCCTACGGGGCCTGGCTGACGGCGCACCCGGCGAAGGCCGGGCGGCTCGGGGAGATCGTCGACCAAGTGCTGGCCGATTTCCGCACCGGCCTATCGGCTAACCCGAACGTGCCGATGGATGAGGACGAGACGAAACTCGAGATCCGCTGCGTGCCGCATGCCCTCGCGTCGGTGGTCTACCACCTCATGATGGAGATGGGGCTTTCGATCAACATGTCGGGGATGACGGCCTACAACAACGCCCAGGTATACCTGCGGCGGCTTTACACGAGCGACGAGGTGTTCTCGGGGGCGGTGTCGCTGTCGCCGAGTTATGTGA
>CAZQKI010000037.1:0-28679 GCA_964592855.1 uncultured Lentisphaerales bacterium | reverse complement strand
CTCGATCCAACTGGCGGCCTCTGGCCGCCAGAGGCCTCACTGAACCCTGAACCCTCCAGCGGGGATAACACCCCTTTGTGCGCCTCGTGGCACAGAGAATGCTAACGAAAGCACAAGGACTATGCGCGTGAATGGATGTAAAATCAGGGTTTTCACACTCGCACTCGCGTTCCCCATAGTCGGCTTTGGGGCAGACGGCGGCACGGGGGTACGTACAGCGGGCGATCCTTTCGCTGACATCGCCGCCGCGATGCCGTCCGTGACCAATGCCACGCCCTTGTCGGAACCGGAGTGGACCGACAACCTGCTGTTTCGCAAGGAGGCCTATTTCCTCTTTGCTGCCGGCCGCGACAATTCTGACGAGACGCACGGCACGATGTCACGGTTCTCTGCGGGGTTCGAGGTGCAAAAGCGTTTCGCCACGGCAACGCGCACCGTGGCCTCCTTCGATTACCAGGGGCGTGTCGTCTATCGGGATCATGTGTTGGACACAGCCGCCGACCCGATGGGGCGCGAGGCCGCGCAGTGGGAGTACGAGACCCACAACGCGTACGTGGACCTCTACAACGTGTTCGGCGAACCCGGGCGCTTCAATTTGCGGGGCGGCTACTTCTATCAGCCCTTCGGCCTGAACCAGCAGACCGACACGCACGGGACGCTCCTGCAACTGCCGAACGACCGGGTGTTCGGATCGGAGCGCGACTGGCAGGCGGCGGCGTACGGCACGCTGACTGAGGACCTGGACTACACGGCGGGCTACCTCCTCGGTGCGGGGCCGGACTTCGACGTGGAGGGCCAGGCCGGCATGGGTGTCGTGCGCGTGGCCTTGAACAACGACTGGCTCTTCAGACACGGTCTGGAGGGCGGCGTCGGTCTTGCGGGCGGCGAACGGGTCGACGAGGATGCCGTGATGCGCAGCCGTTCGGTTGCGCGTGACACGCAGGGCGAACCGGTTGTGGGCACCTGGCGTGTTGGCGCGGACCTGCGGAAGCGGATCGACTCCGGCATCGGGCCCTTTACGCTGACCGCGGAGGTCGCCGCCGGGGAGGACGAGAATGACACGATCCTGTCGGGCCTGGCCCAGGCTGACTGGCTCCATCCCAGCCGCCGTGTGGGGTCTGCGGCGCAATACCAGCACTTCCGGCAGGATGTGGGGGCTGAGGCGGAGGACTTCACGGACGAGCGCGTGAGCGGCGTGGTCACGTACTATCTCAGGAACGATGTCGGCAATGCGAGCCTGCACTGGGTCGCTCTGGCGGTGGAGCGTCAGGTCCGGCAGACGGACGGCCCGGATGACACGCTGCTGATGGTTCAGTATTACCGGTACTGGTGAGAAACGTGACATGATGAAAACTCAGATACAACTGGCAATGGGTGTGGCGCTGGCCGCGCTGCTGCTGTCTCCTTCGCTGTCGGCCGCTGCAGTCGGCTGCACGCTGAGCAATCCTGCGCGCGACCTCAAGTCGCTCTATCCGGAGATGACCTCGTACCGTGAGGACGTGAAGGAGTTGCCGAAGTTGCCTCAGGGGCGGGAGCTGTACGAGGCGCTCCAGGCGCGGGTCGGCGGCGACCTCGATCCGGTTTACGAGGCGTTCGACACGCCCTACACGCTCTATTCGGTCTTCAAGGGCGAGGAGCGGCTGGGCTACGTCCACGGCGTCAACGTGCCGGGGCGCGGCGGCGTGATCCAGGTCTTTGTGTCGGCCGATCCCGCGACGGCGGCCATCGGCCGGCTCTTCTTCCAGAGGCTGGAGAGTCCGGGCGGCGCGGCGCTGCGGGCGAAAGCGACGCGGGAACAGTTCGCCGGGCTATCGCTGGCGGACTTCTACAAACACGACTATTATGCGGTGGTGGAGCCCGCCAACGTCTCGGATCGGGTGGGGCAGCTCAAGCCACCCGCGGAGTTGCCGGAAGCCGCGCGACCGGACTGGGACGCGACGCTGCGAGGGCTTCGCAAGAATTTGATCCTGCTCGACATCTTCGCGTTCGACCGCCGTCACGAACCGTTTTACAAACGCGCCGAGGAAGCGCGACAAACAAAGGAGAACACGCCATGAAGCCATCCCGAGGAATGCTACCGGCACTATTCGCCACCGCCGCCATCGGCGCGCTGATCGCCGGGTGCGGCCCGAAAGCCGGGAGCGGCACACACTTCGGCGAACCGTTCACGCAAGTCCCCACCGTGACCATCGCCCAATTGCTGGAGAGCCCGGACGCGTTCCAGCGCAAGCCGGTGCGGGTGAAAGGGCTGATCGAGCGGCAGTGCCCCGCCGCCGGCTGCTGGTTTGTAATCAACGATGGCCAGGGTCGCACGCTCAAGATTGAACTCGGCGACTACTTTCCGAAATTGCCGATGAACATCGGTCAGACGGCGGAAGCCGAGGGCGAACTGATCAAGATGGGAGACAAACATGAGTTCATCGGCACGCGCGTGACCTTCACGAAGAAGGGAACCCCATGACCTTCACCGCCTTCGCGTGGAGGAATCTGACGCGCCGTCCCGTCCGCACGCTGCTGACTTCGGGCGGGGTCGCGCTCGCCGTCGCCGTTGCGGTGAGCCTGGGCGGCTTCAACCTCGGCTACAAGCGCGCCATCGACGGGAGCATCGAGCAGCTCGGGTTTCAGGTGATGGTGATGGCGAAGGGGTGCCCCTACGAGGCCGCCACGATGATGCTCAAAGGCGGCACGGGACTGCTCTATCTGCCCGAAGACGCCCACACGAAGATCAAGAACGACCCGGACATCGAGGCGATCACGCCGATCTTCATCGGCATCGCCGAGAAGCAGGGCTCGTCGATCGACGACGCGCCGGCGGCCAGTTCCTTCACGATCCTCTCGGGCGTGGATGTGCCTTCGTTTCGCGTGATGAAGCCGTGGCTGGCCTTCAAGACGGGGGCGGGTTACGACGGTGGACGTTGGTTCGCGCCCGACTCGACCAACGAGGTGGTGATGGGGTTCGAGGCCGCCGAGTACGAGCAGCGCAAAGTGGGCGACGTGCTGTACGCGTCGGTGACGCCGAACGGCATGACCGAGCCCGTGATGCACGCGTTCAAGGTGACGGGCGTGCTGGAACGGAGCGGCTCGCAGGACGACGGCACGGTCTTCCTGCCGCTGTCGACGGCGCAGAAGGTCTTTGGCCGCGCGGGGGAGCTGACCATCATCGGCATCAAGCTGCGCGAGTTCAACGGCATCCGGATGCGCGAATTCGAGGGACGCTGGATGAGCATCCCCGAGGTGCAGGTGGTCAGCCTGGAGCAGGTCAAGGGCGCGCTGGTCTCGCTGGTCGGCACGGCGCAGACCATGGTGGCGGCCGTGGCGGTGATCGCCATCGTCGTGGCGGTGATCGGCGTGATCAACGCGATTCTAATGAGCGTCTACGAGCGCATCGGCGAGATCGGCATCATGAAGGCGGTCGGCGCCGCGCGCAGCCAGATTTTCCGTCTGATCTGGACGGAGACGCTGTTGATCTGTCTGGCCGGGGCGATATCCGGCTGTCTGCTTGCGGTCATCGCGGCCGGGGCGACGGATGCCGCGCTGCGCCATCTGCTGAATATCGGCGTGACGCAGGGATTGGTCCGGATCACGCCCGGTCTGCTGGGCTCTGCCGTTTTGGGGTCTGTCGTGCTCGGCCTGTTGGCGGGGGTCTGGCCCGCCCGCCGCGCGGCCGATTTGCATCCGGTCGAGGCGATCCGCGCGAACGAATAGGAGGACTTATGAACGGTGATGTCATCATATCAGGACGCGGGCTCTGCCGCTACTACCAGCGGGGCAGCGAGACGGTGCGCGCGCTGGACGGCGTGGACATCGATATCCGCGCGGGCGAGGCGGTCTGTGTGCTCGGGCCGTCCGGTTCAGGCAAGACCACGCTGATCAATCTGCTGTCGGCCCTGGACGGCCCGACGGCGGGCACCCTGGCCATCGACGGGCGGCGCGTGGACGGGCTTCCCGAACACGAGCTGGTGAATATCCGGCGCGGCACGCTGGGCTATGTGTTTCAGAAGTTCCACCTGATCCCGACGCTGACGGTCGCGGAGAACATCGCGCTGCCGCTTTTGTTTCTGGGAAAGAAGCCCGACCCGGAAGGGCTCGCCCAAGTTCTGGATGCGGTGGGGCTGGCGGACCGCGCCAGTCATCTGCCGAAAGAACTTTCGGGAGGACAGATGCAGCGGGTGGCCATCGGGCGGGCGCTCATCGCCCGTCCGCGCGTGCTGATCGCCGACGAGCCCACGGGCAACCTCGACCGCCAGACGGGTGAAACGATCTTCGACTTGTTCATCCAGGCGGTCCGCGAAAAGGGCGTCGCGCTCGTTCTGACCACGCATAACCTGGCCCTGGCCGCCCGGTGCGACCGCACGGTGACGCTCGAGGACGGAAAAGCAGTCCCGTGACGCGAGCAAACTTCTGGAGCCTCATCGACGATGCCGGAGGTATTTCTCCATGCCGTAGGGGAAATCGTGCGGGCGGAAGTTGATGACCTGCCGATGGCTGAGGCTGTAGGCGCGGGAAAAGTTGACGAAGATCCAGGGGCAGTCCTGGCGGATGATCTCCTGCAGTTCGCCATAGAGGCGCAGGCGCTCCGTTTCGTCGGTTGCAGCCAGGGCCTGGCGGTAGCGGATGTCGAAGGTTTCGTTGCGGTAGTTGCAGCGGTTGGGGCCGGGGGATTGGTTGGGCCCGTAGAAGAGCTGCAGAAAATTCTCGGCGTCGGGATAGTCGCCCACCCAGCCGATCCGGAAGAGCTGCGAGCGACGTTGCGAGACCTTGCGGAGAAAGGCGGGCCAGTTGTGGTACTCGGGGACGAGGTCGATTCCCGCGCGCGCCAGGAAGGCCACGATCAGTTCTGTCGACTCCCGGACATCCTGGCTCGTCCGTCCGAGGTCGAGGACGAGGCGGAGCCGTCGGCCTGTGGCGGGATCCTTTCCGTCGCGGTACCCCGCCCGAGCCATCAGTTCGCGGGCGCGGTCGAGATCGAAGGCGAAGGGAGCGGGGGTCTCGACGCGGCCTGCGACGCCGGGCGGAACGGCACCGTTCGCGGCCAGGACGCGTCCCTGGTAATACTGTTCCCAGCGCGCTGAATCGAAGGCGCAGTTGAGGGCCTGCCGCAGCAGCCGGTTGGTGCCCAGCGTCGGGTCGTCCATGTTGATGCCGATGTAGGCAACTTCCAGCGTCGGCATCGAGCTGAGCGTGATGCCGCGTTCCTCCAGCTTGGGACGGAGGTGTCCCTGCGGATCGACAACCAGTTCCCAGCTGTCGCGGGCGATCTCCCCCTGCAGATCGAGCTCACCGGCCAGGAAGGAGAGCCATTGCGTGGAGGGATCGTCCATAACGGGAAAAAGCAGCCGGTCGAAGGGGTGCCCCTGCCGGGCGTCGATGGCGGCGGGGCCCTCCCGCCAGCCGCGCCAGTCGGGGTCGCGCGTGAAGCACATGCGGTAGTTGCGCCGCCATTCCGAGAGCCGGTAGGGCCCCGAGCCGACGGGGTGTTCGCCAAAGGATGGGCCGTAGGTTGTCACGGCCTCGTGCGGGACCACGGCGGTATAGGGCATGGCCAGCATCCAGATGAAAGGGGGGCAGGGGCGGATGAGCCGGATGCGAAGCGTCCGGTCGTCGAGGGCGTCGAGACCTTCGACCGGCAGGGCGTAATCGGTCGGCGTTGCGGCGCGTGAAGCTTCATGGAAGCGGTCGAGTCCGGTGACGCGCCCCTCGACCAGCCAGAAACCCGAGGAGGCGAGCTTGGCGTCGGCCAGTCGCTGGATCGAGAAGACCATGTCGCGGGCGGTGACGGGACGTCCGCGCGGCTTGCCGGAAGGATCGGTGCCGAAGCAGGGATCGGGGGCGAAGCGGGCGCCGGGGGCGATGCGGAACGTGTAGTCAAGGCCATTGCTGCTGAGGGTCGGCAGGGACTCGGCCAACCCGGGAATCAGCCGGTAGGGGCGGGCGTCGTAGTCGTATTCCAGCAGGGTCTCGTAGATGAGCGAGACGCTCCGGGCGGCGTAGACCGAGACGGCGTCGACAGGATCGAGGGTGGTGACCCGTTCAATCGTGCGGCGATAGGTTGACTCCTGTGGCGCGGCAAAGGCGCAAGACGCGGCGCCGGTCAGCAACAGCCGTGCGCAGAACCAGACAACGGAAACCCGGAGGAACCGTGCCGTTGAAGCTGCGAAAATGGGTTGTCGGCGTGAGCCTTGCCTGTCGGCGATCATGTAAACCATTACGATTAAGATTACGATTACGATTACGATTAAGATTATGATGCACTGGCATCATCGGAACGGCCATGCGCCTGGAGAGGTTCACTCCGGGTGCTGTTGCACGCTACTCGTCCGTGAGCTTGAACTCGACCGAGAGGCGGGGATAGGTGCGGAGAAAGCGCGCGGCAAGGCCGTCGATGCGGCCGACGCGCCGGATGGCCAGCAGGACGGATTCATCGAAGACCGGGTTGCCCGACGACTGGATGATGCGGGGTGCGGAGACGCGCCCGCTGCTGTCCAGCGAGAACTCGGCCTCTGCGGGCCGCGTGCCGGCGTTGGAACGGACGGGCTGCTCCCAGGCCTCGTAAAGCGAATCGCGGACGATCGCGAAGCTGCGCGCCTGTTCGCTGTCGGGAAGCGAATCGACATCGCCGATCTTCGCCCGGTCCTTCAGCCATTTCGCGATCTCTGCGTCGGTGAGCGTCTGCTTGACGGGCGGTTTCTTCGGACCTTTCACCCGTTTTCCCTTTTCAATTGGCTTCTTCTCAATCGGTTTCTTGACCTCGGGCGGCTTCTTGACCTCGGGTGGCTTCTTGACCTCGGGTGGCTTCTTAACCTCTGGCGGCTTCTTAACTTCCGGAACTCGGTCAGGTTCGGGCGGTAGCTCTGGCGGTTTCTCCGGTTCGCGGAGCTTGGGCGGGTCCGGCGGTTTGGGCTCCTCCTTCACCTCCGGCTTATCCACGTCCTCTGTCTCGTCGGTATTGACCGCCACGGTGAATTCGATCAGCTCGACCTTCTTGCGGCGGTAGAGGCAGCCCTGTACCAGGGTGGCGGTGAGCAAAGACAGGATCACCAGACCATGGACGATGGCCGAGATGATCGAGGTTCGCGTGTAGAAGGAGTTCGCCATGTCCCGCTCACTCCGGTTCCGTCACCAGTGCCATACGCACGACGCGTGCCTTGTGAAACACCCGGAGAACCCGGACGATCTGCCCGTAGTCCAGCCGCTCGTCGCCGCGGATCAACACCGCGGACTGGGGGTCTTTGGCGACCAGGTCGACCAGCGTCTGTTCCAGTTCGGGAAGCGTGGTCTGACGGCTGTTGTAGAAGAGGCTGCCCTGGGCATCGATCGTGAGGTTCTGCGACTTCATGTTCTCGATGGGGTCGGCCTGGCCCCGCGGAAGCTTGATGGTGATGCCCTGCTCCAGGGTGGGGTAGGTGATGATGAAGGTGATGAGCAGCAGAAAGCTCAGATCCATGAGCGAGGTCATCTGGATCTCGCTCAGGCGGGCTAAAGGCTGTCTTTTGCGTTCGCGTCCCATGTCGTTCGCGCTAGCTGTCGCGCCCTTGAAATTCGCACGAGATGCGCCCCAGCAGCTCGTCGGTGAAGCCGTCCAGTTCGATCGAGAGGTTGCGCACCCGCCCGAGGAGTGCGTTGTAGCCGATGCTGGAGGGGATCGCCACCAGCAGCCCGACCACGGTCGTCAGCATGGCCGACGAGATGCCGGGCGCCACGTCCGTCAGCATCGCCGAGCCCTTTCCGCTCATGGCCTGGAAGGAGTCGAGGAGGCCCCAGACGGTGCCGAGCAGGCCGATCAACGGTGCGGCCGTCGAGCCGGTGGCCAGCATGTTCATGCCGTGCTCGATCCGCACGAGCTGTTCGGCCAGCGACTGTTCCGTCGCCCCCTTCACCAGGGTCAGCTCGCGTGCGGTGACGGCGCGTTGGGCGCCGCCCTCGCGACGGCCGAGTACATCGGAGCGCGTGTCGGGACTGAAGCCCCTGACGAGCTTATCGCAGGCCGACTGATAGACCATCGCCATGGGGTTGTCGCTCTTGCGCTGCGCGAAGAAGAACTCCAGCACTTCGCGGGTATTGTCGAAGGCCTTGCGGAATTTCCGGGCGATGTTGGCCATGGCGCGCAGCTCCTGCCACTTGCCGACCATGATGCTCCAGACGACGATCGACATGACGATCTGCACCAGCACGATGGCCTGCCCCATCAGACTGGACTGGGAGTAGGCCGCCCAGAGGCTGCCCACGGGAAGGGAACAGGGAAATAAAGCCAAACCATTCATTGGATAAGCATGCGGCAAAACGGCGTTGCTGTCAATCGAATCAGCAAATCGAATCAGCAAATAGTCAACTGCACAGTGGTGGCATCGACCGGCTCCAGTATCCAGCGCCGCTCGGCCAGCGCCTGGAGGAAGCGCGTATCGTGGCTGACGAGCAACAGGGCGCACGGACATTCCACCAGGGCTTCCTCGATGCAGGCGATGCTGGGCAGGTCCATGTGGTTGGTCGGCTCGTCCATGACGAGGAGATGGGGCCCGCGGACCACGCCCAGCGCGAGGAGGATTTTCCGGATCTCGCCGGGGCTGGGCTGTTCGCTGGCCATCAGCCGCTCCGGGCGCGAACCCAGGCGGCTGACGCTGGTCATGACCTTGCCCAGTTGGGCACGGGGAAGCGCCGCGACCTCCTGCAGGATGCTGCGCGATGCCTCGGCGGAGATCTCCTGGGGGATGGAGATGATCCGCTCCGCCGGAAGATTGATGAGCGGGGCGATGTGGCGCAGCAGCGTGCTCTTGCCGGCGCCGTTCGGGCCGACCAGGGCAATGCGGTCGGCGGGCCCGATGCTCAGGTCGGGAAAGCGGAGGCGGCGTCCGTCGCCGAGCGGAATGGAGCCGGCGGGCAGGGTGAGGATCGCATTGCGCTGCGAGCGCTCGGCACCGGCGACCCAGAAGCCCATCTCATACTGTTTTTTGACGGCGATGTCGCCGCGTTGCGCGGCGATCTTCCCGGCGCGTCCGCCCATGGCCGCGCTTTGCTTGCCGGCCCAGGCATCCTTGTTGGTGAGTTTGGCAAGCTGTCGCTTGGCGCGGCCGTCGGGATCGTTCTTGGTGGCCAGACGGTGTCTGGCGGACTGAGTCTGCGCGGCGGCGCGCTCGCCCGCCTCGCGGCGCCGCTGCGCGGCCTGATGCAGCCGTTCCGCGGCATGGCGGATGGTCGTGTCGGCGTCGCGCGCGGTTCGCTGCACCAGCTGATGCTGATCCCATCCCGCGGTCACGCCGCCGGGGCGGACGGTGACATCGGGCGGGTCAATGAAGAGGCATTGCGAGCAGAGGGCGTCGAGCAGGTCGCGGTCATGGCTGACGAGGAGGCCAACGCCGGGATACCGGTGCAGCGCGGCGAGGAGCAGCGCACGGGCGTCGGCGTCGATGTGGTTCGTCGGTTCGTCGAGCGCGAGCACGGCGGGGTTTTGCCAGAGGGCGGCGCCGATTTGCAGGCGCTTACGCTCGCCGTGGCTGAGGGTGTCCCAGCGTTGCACCCAGTCCTGGCCGATGCGCAGGCGGCGCTGGAGATCGCCCGCGAGGGGATCGAGCGCTTCCAGAAAGGCGCCGCCCTCCGGCGGGGGGACATCCGTCCGCTGCGGTGCATAGACGGCGGTGGCAAGGTGCTCAATGCGTCCCTGCCGCGGTTCGAGCTCGCCGATGGCGAGCCTGAGGAGCGTGCTTTTCCCCGAGCCGTTCGCCCCCACGATCCCCGTCCATCCTTCGGCAAAATGTACCGTGACATTTTCCAGCAAGGGACGGAGCATGCCCTCGTAGGCGAAGGCGACTTGATCAAAACGCAGGAACATGGAGCGGGCGGGTCCGGGGTGGATCACAGCTCGTAGCCGAGCGAAAGCCGAATGCCGATTTCATTCTCATCCTCGTCGGGCGGCAGGTCCTGCACGGCGCGCTGCCAAACGACGTTCAGGTCGATGTGCTGGCCCTCCCCGAGCCGCAGCCGGAGTCCTCCGGCCGCATGGACGGCCCAGTGCGACGCGGCGCGGGAGTCGTAGCCGTTCAGGGTGCCGTCCCCCGTGTCCGCGGTGTTGTCATCCGCGCCGCCGATGCCGTACTGGTAGCTTCCGCCGAAGCCGATGATCGGGGCGAGCCGGAGCTGCCGCGGAATGAGCCAGAAGGTCATCGTCGGTGCGGCGAAGAACGCTTCGTAATCGGCGTTGTAGGTGAACCATCCGCCGAAGTCGCTGCTGATGTAGGGCGCGTTGATGAGTCGTACGCCGTAGGTGTAGCCGAACCCATAGGTTGCCGGATCGATGCCGACCTGCAGATGGACTGCGGCGCCGGCAGACTCCTCGACATTATCCGCGCTGTAGGCGTTCCAATCGATGGCGGAGAGGTTTACTGTGGCTAAGCCGAAAACGAGCCCGGTGACTACGGCCGCGCGGCGTGCGATAATCTTCATTTCTTGTTTCTCCTATTGGGTGGGATTGGGGTGCTGGTTCCCGTTGAGATCCGTTCGACGAACCGGGCATCCGTTTCTGCCGCGACCGCGCGACCGACGAGTTCGATGTTGAGTACAACCTGCACCATGCCGGGCTTGTGCTTGATCCGGCTGACGATTCCCTCGAATCCCGCGAAGGGCCCGCTCTTGATGCGGACGAGTTCGCCGCAGGCGAGCCGGTCAACCGCTTCCAGTTCGGGATCGGCGCGGAGCAACCGCCTGACCTGGACCAGCTGGCGGAGCAAGCCGATCTGGCTTTCGGGTTTCAGCACGCGGATGATGTAGTTTCCGCGAAAGAGCAGGGCTCGCCGGGTTTCGTCATAGGCGGCGAAAATGTAGTTTGGAAAGAGCGGCCGTTCGAAGATGGCCTTGCGTCGCGGATAGATGCGCACGCTCTGCCGCAGCGGCAGGTAGCAGGGCAGCTGGTTGCGCTGGCAGATTTCCGCGACCTTCTTTTCCGTGCGGGGCCTAAGCTGAAGGACTTTCCATTCCATGGGATCCAAAAAGGGGGCACACCCCGTCAACCCGGGTCGAGCTGGAGGCGGACCTGATGAATCGTCTTGTATTTCGGATGCTGCTTGATGCGCGCTTCCAGCGCGCGCAGCTTGTAGCGCCGGATCTCGAACAGCTCCGCGCTGCTGCCCGCATAGACGTAGAGAATGTGTTGTTCGCATTTGCCCGGCCGCAGCTGGCTGCACAATCCGGGCCCCGCCAGCTCCTCCCAGTCGGCGAGCAGCGAATCGAGATTATCGGAGACGCGCAGGTTGTGGCGCCGGAGGATGCGCTCGACGGTCTGGCTCAGCGCTTCGGCCTTGCGGCGCCGCTCGGGGGGATCGCCGTCCAGCGGAAGCCCGGCCAGACTGTCCACGGAAGGCATGTGCATGGCGCGGAGACGGATGGGGGGCAGTCCGTCGGGTGAAACCATGGGCTTGTTCCGGTGTGCGGGCATGGTTGGATGTGTTCTGCCGGGTGATCCGGCGCGTTAATCGATGCTTTCGGCCAATTCGGGGAGCAGGCGGAGTGTCTCGTCGCGCTCGGTCGGCATCATTTCGACAGCCTTTTGCGTCAACGCCTTGGCCATGGCACGTGCGGATTCGCTGTCGCCGCCGAAGGTCAGGCAGTAGATGGCGGCATTGATCGTCTGCGCAAAACGCTCGCGCAGGCGAAGGGCACGTGTTTCCTGATCGTCCTGAAGATAGAATTTGATGAACTGGGCCATCTGCGCCACGCCGACTTTGTTCAACGGAACCTCGTCGGTCTTTCCGGAACTGCTGCGGATGGTCAGCGACCGCACGCCGGCTTTCTCAACGCTCCACCCTTGAACCGATTTGAAGGGGACGGTATTGAGACGAACGATCATGAAGTCCCGCAAATCCTGAAGGCCGGAGACGCGCTTGGTCGCCAGCTTCAGCGCCTGCTTGCCCTCGTTGCGCTTCATCTGATCATCGAGACGCTGCAACTCGCGCAGCACATCGGCGTATTGATGGCCCAGCAGGGCTTCTTTCTGCGCCAGGACCGTCTCCGCCACCAGGCTGACCTCTGCGAGCATGGCGGCACGTTCGGCGGCCAGCCGGGCCTCTGCGTCTGCCGCCGCGCGCTGCTCCTCTTCGAGACGCTTGGCCTCGGCGGCCGCCTTCTCGCGATCGGCTGCGAGCCGGCCCGTTTCTCGTACGAGGAGATCCAGCTTTTGCCGGGTTTCCTGGATCACCTGGGGGGCGAGCGCAAGCTCGGCCTGCAGCGACTCCAAGAAGGATTGAAGCTGGCCGGCGGCGGCCTTGACGGCGTTAAGATCGTTGGTGCCGCCTCGGGCGGAGGCGGCTATGGCGTCGGCCTTTTCGCAGATGATAAGGGCCAGGCGAACCGCCGTGCGCAACGGCAACGCCTGCTGATGAACATCCCGGGCCATCTGTGCCAGCGGCGGCAACGGCTCCGCCTCGGGGGCCTCGGCGACGGCTTCGGCGGGGGGCGTCGCCGCAGCAGCTTCTTCCGCTTGCGGGACGGGTGACCCGGCGTCGGCAACGGCGCCGGTCGTCGATCCGGTCTCGTTCCCGGCAATCGCCGCCGCTGCCGTGTCGGCCACGACGTTCGTTGCGTCGGCGACCTCGTCCGCCGCTTCAACGTCCGCCGCGATTTCTCCAGTCCCGGCTTCGGGTTCGTCGTACAGAATCCGAGCCGTGAAATTGGTGCCGAGCTCACGCTCGACGCAGGCTACGGCCTGCGTGATGATCGCGTGGGCCTTTGCTTCGAAGTCGATCAGGGCCGCTTCGCCCTGGCCGATGTTCGCGTGCGTCGTCGTGAGGGTGGTCTGCCAGCGCGTGGATTCGACATGCAGGGCCTCCATCTGGGCGGCCACCGATTTGGCCTTGTGGCGGAAAAACACCCAGGCGCTGATGCCGCCGGCGGTCAATAACGCGATGAACGCCAGGGCGGCGATCAGGCACCCTTTCTTCCAATGGGCCGACCTTCCCGGCGGGGCGGCGTCCTTCCCCTGTGCGTCGGCATGCGGCAAGGCGGGGTCGGGGAACATGCCGCGCGTGATGACCATCGGATGTGTACGGGACGCGATGCTCCCGGTGTTGCCGTGCCCGGTGGATCCTGCGGACTGGGTGGGGTAAGCGGTCGGCGAGGAAGTCGCGGATGATCCCGTCGTGGCCGACTTGCGGCCCCGGATCATGATCCGCTTGCCGGTTGACGGTGGGGACTGTTTGGGCTGAACCCGGCTCAAGTAGACCCGCATGTCGCTCAGCAGCGAGCCATAGGTCGGGTAGCGCATGGCCGGCTCCATCTGCAACATGCGCATGATGATGGCCGAGACCGCGGGGTCGACATCCGGCCGGTAGGTCTCCAGTGGCAGGGGCGGGCCTTTCAGGCGCGCCCGGACAACCTCGATCGCATCGGCGCCTTCAAAAGGCGGGTGCTGGGTGATGGCATGGTAAAGCGTGCCGCCCAGGCAGTAGATGTCGCTGCGAAAATCGACGCGCTGCCGCCGGACGCGCTCCGGCGCAATGTAATAGGGCGTTCCCCAGATTTCCCCTTCGCCCTGGCTCGGCTTCGCCGCGATGCCGAAGTCGACCAGCTTGGCCAGATTGCGTTCGTCCAGCAGAATGTTCTCGGGCTTGATGTCGCCATGGATCAAATTGGCGTCGGCGGCCAGCTGCAAACCCTCGGCGATCTCCTGGCCGATCCGCATGATCGTCGCGACATCCAAAGGCTCGGGAGACGAGATCATCTGGTCGAAATGCCGTCCCGGGACCAGTTCCATCACGATGTAGGGCTGGCCCTTTTCCTGACCGAAGGAGTAGATCTGCGCGATGCTGGGATGGTTCAGCTTCGCCGCCGCCTGCGCTTCGCGCCGGAAGGAGGAGACGAATTCGGGGTTGTCGCCCAGGCTCTTCAGCATGACCTTGATCGCGACATCCCGCCCCAGCGTCTCGTCATGCGCGCGGTAGACGCAGCCCATGCCGCCTGTGCCGAGAAGCTCGGTCAGCAGGAACGTTCCCAGCCGCGCCGGAACGGTGACTTCGTTCTTGCAGTTGGGGCAGATGGCCTTGGTAAACGGAGCAATCGTGCTGACGTCCATCCGCGCATGGCAGAACGTGCAGATCATCCGCGCAACAGGATCGTACAGAATATGAATTTGTTCAGACATGGGACAAGTGACAAGGTTCCTTGATTCGGCCGGTGAAATTACATACTATACCGCTTTGACCCCATGCTTGTCAGTAGCATTATTTAAGACTTTATGCACCCGATCTTCTTCCAGTTGGGGCCGGTAACCCTGCATGCCTTCGGCGCCATGATGGCGCTGGGTTTTCTTGCTTCGCTCGGGGGGATGCGGCATCTGGCGCGGGGCGGGTTTGGGCATCTCAATGACGACCAGCTGTCCAAGCTGCTTGTCTGGCTGATGCTCGGCGGGGTTGTCGGCGCCCGCCTGGCCTATGTGGCCGAACATTGGCGCAGCGAGTTTGCCGGCCACCCCGGGGCGATTATCCGCATCGACCAGGGGGGGCTGATGTTCTATGGCGGCGTCCTCGGCGCCGTCCTCGCGATTCGCCTCTTCGCCCGCCTGGAGCGCCAGCATCCCTTCGAGATCATGGATCTGTGCGCGGCGGTACTCCCCCTGGGCCACGCGTTCGGGCGTCTGGGCTGTTTTCTCAACGGCTGTTGCTACGGACGCGTCAGCGGGGGGCTTCTTTCGGTCAGCTACCCCGCCGGGTCGGTCCCCTGGCGTGAACAGGTCGCCGACAGGCTGATTTCAGCCGCGGCGCCCTGCAGTCTCCCGCTGCTGCCGACGCAGTTGATCGAGATGGTCGCCAATCTGATCGTCTTCGGCGTGTTGTTCAGCCTCGCCAGGCGCCACCCCTACCGCGGCCTCGTCACGGCGGTCTACCTGATGCTCTATGCGGTCATCCGCTTCAACACGGAGCTCCTGCGGGGAGATGCCCGCATGCTGGTGGGCACATTCTCCATCAGCCAGTTCATCAGCATCGTCATATTTGGACTTGGACTCGGACTGCTGGGAATCCTCCGTGCGCAGCGACGGCGCGAAACCGCTTCCGTCGAAGGCTGAACGCGAAATGGCCGGGACGCATGCCGAATGAACCGAATACCGCCCCTCCGGAAGAGGCCTCCACGTCCCGGAGTTTGATCGTCCGCGAGGACGGCGAACGCCTGGATGCCTGGCTGGCCCGGCATTGCGCCCCGCTCTCCCGCTCCCGGCTGCAGACGCTGATTGAGACGGGGCAGGTGACGGTCGACGGCCGCGCGACGACCATTCGCGCCAAAACTCGCGCGGGTCAGCAGGTCGTCGTGACCTTGCCGCCCCCCGAACCGGCCCGGCCCAGCCCGGAGGACATTCCGCTGGATGTGGTTTTCGAGGATGCCGACATCCTCGTGCTGGACAAGCCTCCCGGTGTCGTGGTCCATCCGGCGCCGGGCCATCGGGGCGGCACGCTGGTGAATGCCCTGTTGCACCATTGCGACGATCTGGGCGGTGTCGGCGGGGTCGAACGCCCGGGGATCGTGCACCGGCTGGACAAGGACACGAGCGGCCTGCTCGTCGTTGCGAAGCACGATGCCGCGCTCAACGCGCTCGCGGCGCAGTTTCAGAACGGCCGGGTGCGCAAGGTCTACCTGGCGCTCGTGCATGGCGTTCCCGCGCCGCCGGCGGGACGGATCGCGACGACCATCGGACGCCATCCCGTCGACCGCAAACGGATGGCCGCCAACCCGCCGCGCGGCAAGTCGGCCGTGTCCAACTATGCGGTCGTCGAGACCTTCGGCGACCTCGCTCTCCTGAAAGTCGGCATCGAAACGGGGCGGACCCACCAGATCCGCGTGCACCTGGCCCACCTCGGCTTCCCGATCGTGGGCGACCCCGTCTACGGCAACCCCGGACGCGATCGGAAACTCGACGGCTGCCCGTCCCGCCAGATGCTGCATGCCGCCGAGTTGGAACTGGACCACCCGGGCGACGGACGGCGATTGAAATTCACGCGTCCGCCGCCGGCGGACATGACGGACTTCCTGCTCAGCCGGAGGCGGCTTCCGAACGTACTTGAAAGGAAAAAATGAACCCCGAACTCGATTATGACGTTGACACGCAGATCATTCACAGCGGCTACGACCGCAAAACCTGCTGGGTGCAGACCCGCTGCGGAATGGTGAGCCCCGGCACGGCGGTGGTCACCACCCAGAAACTGCGCATCTCGGGCAGCGACGTCTTTTCCGGAATCAACGATCTGAGGAGCGACGATTTCGGCCGCACCTGGACCCCGCCAACGCCCCAGCCGGGACTGATGCGGCGGGCGAATCCCGACGGGACCGAGGATTGCCCCTGCGACGGCACGCCGACCTTGCACGCCAAAAGCGGGAAACTGCTGCTGACCGGACATCTGGCACGCTACCGGGACGACAACCTCGTTCCCAGAACCCGTCCGCGTTCGACCTTTTACAGCGTGTACGACGAACCGTCGCGGCTCTGGTCCGAATGGAAAACCATCCGCCCGCCCGCCGACGATCCGGCGTATTTCAATTCGGGGGCCGGTTGCGTGCAGCGGTTTGATCTGCCGGACGGCGACATTCTGCTTCCCATCTATTTCATTCCCGAAGACGACACCTCCCGCTGCTACCGCGCTTCGGTCATGCGCTGCGGGTTTGACGGAAGGGATCTGACGTTCAAGGCGCGCGGGCCGGATTTGCTGTGTCCCGAGCCGCGCGGCCTGTGCGAGCCCTCGCTGACCCATTTCGACGGCCGCTATTTTCTGACGATGCGCAACGATGTGCGCGGCTATGTCTCCGTCAGCCGGGACGGCCTGGGCTTCGACCCCATCAAGCCCTGGACGTTCGACGACGGGACCGAGATCGGCAACTACAACACACAGCAGCATTGGGTGACGCACCGCGACGGACTGTTCCTGGTCTACACCCGCCGCGGGGCCAACAACGACCATGTTTTCCGCCACCGCGCGCCGCTGTTCATGGCGCAGGTCGACCCCGATCGATTGTGCCTGATCCGCGCGACGGAACGGCGGGTGGTGCCCGAGCGCGGCGCCCGGTTGGGGAATTTCGGCATCTGCACCGCCTCGCCGGAGGAAAGCTGGGTCGTCGTCAGCGAGTGGATGCAGACGACGGGGCCGGATAATTACGATTGCACCGTCTGCGAGCGGTACGGCAGCAACAATGCCTTGTTCGTTTCCCGGATCAAGTGGAAGTGAAAATCAAGCCGGCGACTGACGCTGGAGAACGGCAACCGGAGCTACACGCCTCGCGACCTTCTGCCGTTCTGCAAGGCGCGTCTACGATGTCCACCACCGCCTGGCAAACGAAGTCGAAGCCAAAGCCAAGGAAGTGGCCATTGCGCGCCTGCAGCGCGACCTGCACCGGCAAGGACTGGTTCTGGGCTGACATGCGGCAAAAACCGCTTGCCACCATTTCGCAGACGGCATACCCTTGCCGTACGAGGGTTAAAACGCTATTCGTTGGCGAAAAGAGAGAATTATAACGACGGGGCGCAATCGTGATCCGCTCTCGTCGTTCGCTATCGTCCATACAGAGAATGAAGTTTTCAGAGAGTATTTTAAGAAAAAAGAACACTAACATGCGCCTCCAGCGGGACGCCCGAAGCCGGGCGCCCCTGAGGCTTGTCGTTGGGCGGAATGAAACAAGAATGAGGCCTCGACAAACCTAAGCGAATAGGATATTGTATAGCCATCTACAGGACGGAAAGTATGCCGACGATACTGAGAATAGGTCCCTATCGGTTCTTCTTCTTCAGCGAGGAGAGCGGAGAACCGGTTCATGTCCATGTCATCCGCGAGCAGACGGAGGCGAAAGTCTGGGTGAGACCTACCGTCAGGGTTGCCGTGAACGAGGGCTTTGCGCAGCACGAGTTGCGCAAGATCGTGCGTCTGGTTGAGGAGAACAGGGAGTTGATCGAACATGAGTGGAACAGACGTCAGAAGACGAGCTGAGGTCAAGCTGGTGACTTCCGAAGGGGTCTATCTGGTGATCGAGGATGCGGGGTATTTCGCATCCTTCACCGACTTCCCTTATCTGGCCGATCTGCCGTCGGGGCAGATGTTCGACGTGCAGTACTGCGGACACGGACACATCCGCTGGGAGGCGGCCGACATCGATCTGCACACGAAGATTCTTGCTCATCCCGAGGAATTTCCCTTCCGCATGCAGACGCTGAAAGCCGCAGCATCGGAGATGGGGCGCCAGGGTGGATCTGTTAAGAGCGCCCGCAAGGCCGTTAGCAGCGCTGCCAACGGATTTAAAGGCGGACGTCCCAGCAAGAGCAAGATGGCTGTCTTGACATGAATCGCCCCAACAACGCGGCGGAGGCGACGGGATACCGCCGCCTCACTGCTGACGATCGCAATCCTCATGTGATCAAATGCATGACATGTGGTCCGAGCACCCGCAACCCTATGACCCCAGCTCCGATGGCTGAAAGCAGGACGGCACCCGCCGCAACGTCCTTGGCGTGCTTGACCAACGGATGAAACTCCGGCGATGCAACTTCTGCCAGGAATTCAAAGGCTGTGTTGAGGGCTTCGGCCACCGGACTTGGGTTTGGCGGAAAGGCGTTCGAGGATCGCATCGTCGGGGAGATCGGCGGGCCAGCCGTAGGCGGCGGGTGGCAAGGTTGAAGATATGCAATTATTGCCGACTCCGGCACGCGATTTGCTACACTCATGATTCCGTATGGCGACAGATCACTTCCAAAAACACGGCTTAACCGGCTTGGCGCTCGGCGCGGTGCTGCTTGCGGCGGCGCTTTATACGCTAAACGCCTGGCTCGGGAACCTGAATCAGGATGAGGGTTGGTACCTCTACGCGGCGCTGGAACAGGCGGCGGGGCGGCTGCCGTACCGCGACTTCTTCTTCTCGCAAGGCCCCTTCATGCCGCGCGTCTATGGCCTGCTGGCCCCGCTCTGGTCGCCGCAGGGCGTGGCGGGCGGACGCGTCCTGACCGCGCTGTTCGGACTGGGGGGCGCAGCCCTCGCCGCCCGGCTTGCGGCCCGGGCGCTGCCGAAGGAGCGTCGGCTGGCCGGGGGACTAACCGCCTTCCTGCTGACGGCGGGCAATGTCTATCACAGCTACTTCACAACCATCCCCAAGACTTACGCGCTGGCTTCGCTGCTGCTCCTTCTGGGTGTTCTGGCACTGAGCCGCGTGGAGCAGCCAAAAGGTTCCTGGTGGGCCGGACTGGGCGGCTTCCTGCTGTCGCTGGCCGCCTGCACGCGGCTCTCGCTGGGCGTAGCCCTGCCGGTCGCGGGACTCTATCTCCTCGTGCATGCGCGGCGGTACAAGGGGGCCTGGTTTGGTTTTGGTCTCGGCGGCGGCGCCGGCCTGGCGCTGCTGCTGGGGCCCGTCCTGGCGACTGCTCCCGATCAGTTTTTGTTCGCGAACTTCTTTCATGCGACGCGGGGTGCCGAAGGCGTGCTCTTCGCGGCGGGTTCGGTCTCGCGCCTCATCCGCAACTATCTGCCGCTGGTGGCATTGGCGCTCGCGGCACTGGCAATGGGACTCTACGCCCCGCCGCCCGAAAGACGCCCGGCGCGTTCGCTTGAAATCATCCTGTGCCTGCTGGTGTTCGTTCCCATCTTCGTGGTGCATCTCATCAGCCCATTTCCCTACGACGACTATCAGGTCCCCATCATGCCGCTCCTCGCCGTCGCGGTTTCCGTCGGGTTCTGGCGGACACTGCCCGTCGGCGCGCGTGAAGGCGGGGAATCCCGGGGGCAGTTCATCGTGGTGGCGGTCCTGCTGGTCTGGGCCGGTCTCTGCGCGGGGGCTTCGACGCTGAACGAGGAGTGGATGATCGTGGGTAAGGACCGCTTCTGGGTCATCAAGAAGGCCAGGCCCGATCTGGTCGTCCTGCGCGAGACGGCCCGTGCGATCGCGGCGCAGGTGCCTCCGGACAGCCGCCTGCTCACCCAGGACACTTATCTGGCGGTGGAGGCGAAACGGCGTGTACCGCGAGGGTTCGAGATGGGCCCCTTCTCCTATTTTCCGGGGATGAGCGATGAAGATGCCCTGCGGTTTCGCATCCTGAGCAAGAACCGCCTGAAGGCCGCCCTGCTGGCCGGGGACGCGCCGGTCGTTGCGCTGAGCGGCTATGGGCTGGCCCTCGAGGCTCCCGTGATGACGCCGGTACCCGAGGAGACCCTGGCCGGTTTTCTGGCGATTCTGGAGCGGCACTACCGGTTGGACCGCACCGTCAAACACTTCGGGCAAGGACATACCGACTTGAAGATCTGGATTCGCCAATGAGTTTGCCGGTGACTGGAAAATCGCTCGGACACCGCGTCATGAGGGCCGGCATCGCCGTCGGCATCGCCCATCTGCTGTTCAAACTGGCGGGGCTGATCCAGGCCTGGGCCATGGCGCGCTATCTGCCTGCCGAGAGCTACGATGCCAGCTATGTCGTGGCTTTCGAGGGGGTCATCTTCAGCCTGTTTCTCGTGGGCGAAGAGTCGCTGGCCCCCGCCTTTCTGCCGTCGTTCATGCGCGAACTGGACACGGTGGGCGAGCGGTCGGCCTGGCGGTTCGCCAACACGCTGCTCACGCTGCAGTTCCTGGCATTGATCGTGGTGGTGGGTGTGCTGATGGCGTTTCCGGGCTGGATTACCCGGGTCTGGACCGAGTGGTCGGCGACGAGCCATCCGGAAGCCTTTGCCATGAGTGCCGCCAGCGTGCGTCGGATGGCGCCCGCCCTGCTCGGGCTCTCGCTGGGCTCCACCACCTATGTGTTGCTCAATGCCTACAAGCGCTTTTTCCTGGCGGCCTTCGGCGATGCCATCTGGAAGTTCGCCGTGGCCGGCGGGCTGGTCGTGGGGGTGGGTTTGCTCGGCTTCGGCGTCGAGGTTCTGATGTGGGGCATCGTCGTGGGCAGCGTGCTGAAACTGCTGACCCATTTGATCGGGCTGCGCGACAAGCTCCAGTGGATGCGACCGCGAATCGAGCTCGCCAATCCCGCCCTGAAACGGATGCTGTGGCTCGCCCTGCCGCTTCTCGTCGGCATTGTCTTTGCGAAAATCCGTGACAACATCAACAACGTCTACCTCCTGAGCACGCTCGATTCGGCTGGGCTCATGCAGGCCAACTCCATGGGGCGCAAACTGCAGGGCGCCATCCATTTTCTGGTGCCGTATTCGCTCTCGATCGCCGTGTTTCCGTTCTTCTGCGAACTGGTCGACCGGAACGACCGCGAGCAGCTCGGCGCGTTCATCACCCGCTCGGGGCGCCATCTCCTCGCGATCTTCCTGCCGTTCGCCTGCATCGTCGCGGCCCTCTCCTTCCCGCTGACGGACCTGGTCTTTGCGGGCGGGCGCTTTGACGCCATGGCCGTGCGGCGGACTTCGATCTCCATGGCCTGTTACACCTTCATGCTGCCGGCCGCCGCGATCGAGGCGCTGGTCATGCAGGCCTTTTTCGCGCATCGGCGCATGGTCGCGGTAACGGTGGCGGGTATCCTATTTTCCACGCTGAGCATGGCTATCAGCTGGTTCGGGCTGCAGCTCTGGGCCGGGCGGGAACTCCTGGTGCTCATGGCGATTGCGGGGGGCGTCGCGCTGACCCGGGCCCTGAAGAGCTGGGTGCTGGTGCTGATGCTGGGACGGCATGCGCCACTCTTTCCGTTCCTGCCGACGCTTGGTTTTCTCATCCGGATCGTGCTGGTTTCAGCCGTCGCCGGAGGCGCCGCCTGGTTTGCGGCGCAATTCGGTGCAGGGGTGCTGGCCGCGACGGCGGGCAACCGGGTCTCCGACCTGGTGCAACTGGCGTGCGGCGGGGTCGCCGCGCTGGCCGCCGGCACCGCGGCCTGTGCGGTGCTGCGCGTCCGCGAACCGGTCGAGCTGGTGCAGCTGGTCCTGCGCGCGCGGTCGCGCCGGGCGGCGCGCCGCGGAGCCGCGCGGTAGCTGCCATGCCCCGCGTGCTCCAGGTGCTTGAAGCGACGATTGGCGGCACCCGCCGCCACCTGCGCGAGCTTTCGCTGGGCCTGAGCGCAAGAGGCTGGGCGGTCGACATCGCCTGTGCGCTGGAGCGCGACCCCGACTTTGCCCGCGATGTGGCGCTCTTCCAGTCGCGTGGCATCGTCGTGCATCCGGTGCGGATGGTGCGCCGTCCCGACCCTTTGGCCGATGCCGCGGCGGTGCACCGGCTCGCAGCGATCCTGCGCGACGTCCGCCCCGACCGGGTGCATGCCCATAGCACCAAGGCAGGCTTGCTGGTCCGTCTGGCCGCCAGAGGGACCGGCATCCCCGTGGTCTACACCCCGCATTGCTTTGCCTTCGAGATGGACGCTGCCAGGCCACTGCGTTGGCTGTACCGTGACGTGGAACGCCGGGCGATTCCGCTGACCGCGTGCCTGATCGCCGTCTCCCGGGCCGAGCAGGCGGCGGCGCTTGCGCTGGGCTATCCACCGGAACGGGTGCGCTATATTCCCAATGGCATTCCGGTTGGGGCAGACGCGGCACACGCAGCCCCGGGCCGGATCTACGACGTGGCCTTCATCGGTCGCTTCTGCCGGCAGAAAGGCGTCGATTTGATGATCGATGTGATGGCGCGGTTGAAGGCGCAACGCCCGGAGCTGCGCCTGGCCGTCATGGGCGGCGGTTCCCGCGGGATCGAGCATCGTCTGTCTGAGCTGTGCGCAAACGCCGTCTTTCCCTTCGGTGAAGGGGAGTCCGTTCAGAGCCTGCTGTCGCAGAGCCGGATGCTCGCCATGCCGTCGCGGTGGGAGGGACTACCCTATCTGCTGTTGGAGGCCATGTCGGCAGGGACGGCCGTGGTCGCTTCCGGCGTCGGCGGGGTGACGGATGTCGTGACGGACGGCAGGGAGGCGTTGGTCTTCCCGCCGGGAAGCGTGCAGGCGCTGGAGCGGGCGCTCCTCCGACTGCTGGATGACGATGGTTTGCAACAACGCCTGACGAAGGCCGCCCGTCTACGGGTGCAGGACTTCAGTCTGGAGACGATGGTGGACGCCATTCGCAGGTGCTATGAGGAGTATCAGACATGACAAGCCGTGTACCCGGGGCGGGAGTTTCCCGAGAAGAGACGATCCAGGTGGTGGCTGCGCGCGTGGTGCAGGGGCACCGTGTTGCTTCGGGTCAGAACGGCGATCCCCGCTATCCCGGTGGCACCATCCAGATGCAGCAGCCGTTTTTCAAGGCGCTGGGGCTCGATCTTTCGCAATTCTATCCAGGAACCATGAATGTGGACATCGCCCCGGCCGCCTACCGGGTTGTCGCGCCGCGGCACCGCTTCCGGCAGGTGGCGTGGCATCCCACGGCGCCGGCCGAGGACTTCTCGTTCTTCGACGTGGAACTGACGGGCATTGGCAAAGCGGCGGTCGCCGGGTTCATCTATTACCCGCACCCGGAGACCAAGCCGTGTCACTTCCAGCAGACGACGGTGCTTGAACTGCTTCTGCCGTTTGTACCGTCCCTGCGCTACGGGATGACGGTGCAGTTGCGGATTCCTTCCGCCCAGATGGCTATCGTTCCTGTCCCATGATGCTACGCCGGCAGCTCGAAGTCGCAAATGAGCGGCAGGTGGTCGGAGAGGGTGACTTGCGGCATCGCGAAGGCCTTGAGCTTGATGTCGGGCGTATAGCAGACAAAGTCGAGGACGCGCCGCGGCTTCCAGCTTGGATAGGTGGGGCTGTTCTCCGGGTTGGCCCTCTGCAAGCCCGCGCTGGCGAGAAATTCAGTGAGTTCTTCCGGCCCCAGCAGCGCGTTGAAGTCGCCGGCCACGATGCAGGGCTTGTGCGTGTCGTGGATCATCTGCAGGAGATGCAGACGCTGCCGTTGGCGGACGTGGCTGCGGAGGGAAAGATGGACCAGGAAGAGACGCACCTGCTCCAGTTCCAATTCAATGACGAGGCGCTTGAAGCCCCGGTCGAAATAATGGAAGGTCTCCCGCTGCACGACATCCCGGGTCAGGAAGGCGTTGCCCTGGTTGCCGAGCACAGGCGCGTGGCGCAGCAGGCCATGCTGCTTGTATTTGACGGCGAAGCTGTGGTAGTGGCCGATGACCTCGGCGAGTCGCTGCGGCTGAGGCTGGTGGTGGGTTCGGAACGAGCCGCTGTCGGTCTCGACGAGTCCAACGACATCGGGCTCCAGTTCGCGGATGAAATGGGTGATGGCTTCGAAGTGATCGTCGGTCCGGCGCAGCATGTCCATCCATGCGTGACGGGTGCGACGGCCGGTTGCATATCGAATGTTGTAGAGGAGAAATCGCATGCTAGGCACTTGCTGTCGGATTGGCCTGCCGGGCCGGGTTCCTGCCGGACCGTTTGGATCGAGCGGAAAGGGCCAGTTTGAGCGCGATCATTGAGAGGAGCAGGGCACCTGGATAGTTGAGCATCCAGTTGCCGTGGCGCAGGAAGGGGGTCGCGCGGGGCGTTTCGATGACGCCAATCTCATCGAAGAGCACCCCCGCCGAACCCTGTCCGTCGCCCTCTCCGAGACGTCGGCTGATGCGGCCATTCGCCAGGATCGAGCAGGTGACCCCGCTGTTCGTGCTGCGAACCATGGGCCTGCCCGTCTCGACGCAGCGGAACACGGCTTGTGCCAGGTGCTGCTCGGCTTCGCACGAGCCATCGAACCAGGCATCGTTGGTGAGGTTGACCAGGAGTGCGGCGCCCGCTCGGGCGGCACGCCGTGCCAGATAGGGCAGGGTGTCCTCGAAGCAGATCAGCGGGCTCAGCCGCAGCGGATGACGTTTGCGATCCTGCCGGGAACGAACCGTCATGATCGTGCTCGTCCGTCCCGCCGTGCAGCTGTAGCCGATCGGGGAGAGCCTCGCCAGCCAGGGCAGGTAACGGTCGAAGGGGATGTATTCGCCGAAGGGAACCAGATGCTGTTTGCGATAGACGGTGTCGATGCTTCCCGCGGCATCGAAGAGAAAGGCGGAGTTGTAGTATTTGGCGCCAACCTCCCATTCCCATCCGGGCCCCGGTTCGATTTCGAGCCCGCCCGCCAGCAGAGGGCCTTGCGTATGCGCCGTGGCATTGCTCACCAGGGTCATGGTGAGCGCATCGTAGGGTGGGGCGCCGGGCAGCACGGTTTCGGGCCAGATGCAGAGGTCGGGCTGGAGGGCGCCAGCCAGCCTGGCGTGGTCGATCAGGTTCGCCACGGACGCCTCCAGCAAACCGTCGTTCCGTTCGAATATGGAGGGGGCTTCGGGATGAAACAGGGCGATTTTCCACTGCGGGGCGTCGCGCGTGGCGCGGTCCAGGGCGCGCACGCGGTCGATGCCCCAATACCAGCAGGCCACGCAGATGACCAGGGCCAGGGTCAGTTCCACGGAGCGGAGGGCAAACTGGCGGTGGTGGGTTCCATCCGCTTTTCCGCCGGCCCGGAATGATCGATTGACGACCAGGTCGGTCCAGGTGCGCTCCAGGAGCATGGCCACGCCGCCGTTCACCGCGACCAGCAGCGCGGAGACGGTGCTCATGCCGCCCCAGGATGCGCATTGGATCAGGGCCAGGTTGGCCGCCTGGCTGACGCCCAGCGCATTCCAGGCAAACCCCGTGATCAACGAGCCGCGCAACTGTTCCGATCCGACCCACAGGAGGGGCGTGATGATGACGACCGCGCACACGCGGAGCCACGGGGAGCGATCAAGCTGCGGGTGGCTCCAGATCCAGGCTGTCGCCAGGCCGAAGAGTCCGCAATGGAGGGCGCAATAGGCCGCGAGCAAGGCGTGGCCGGGGAGCACCAGCAGGATCGGTCCGCCATTGTCCGTCAGCCGCCAGAGCCAGCCGAGGTTGCCGAGCCAGAAGAGGAAGCCCGCCAGCCAGGCGAGCTGAAACCCCTTTTTCGGCGGGACCCGGCGCAGGACGATGAGCAGCGGAACCAGGGCGAACCAGGCCGCGTCGGACTGGGCGACCGGGGGAAAAGCGGTCCAGAGCAGGAGCCCCGAAAGGATCGCCGCCAGCGCGGGAAGCCTGGGTTTGACTATTGTCCGCAACACTTCTTGTACTTCTTGCCGCTCCCGCAAGGGCAGTTGTCGTTACGGCCGACCTTGGGCACATCGCGCCGCACGGGTTCCGTCGGCTTGGGGGGGAGCATGCTGGCGACGGCCCGGTCGAAGTCGGCGTCTGAAATGGCGGGCTGCGCGGCGGCCTCCTGCAGGCTGACCCTGCCGGCCCCCGCCTGCGCCGGCCGCTGTCCCAGCACGCTGACTTCGTCATGGACGAAGCGCTGGCGGCTCTGCGCCACGCGGTTCTTCAGCCGCTGGATGTTTTCGACCGAGGTCGATGCGCGGAAGACGGTCTGCGCGATCTCCCCCTTGATCTGGTTCATCAGCTCCTCGAACATGGAGAAAGCCTCGCGCTTGTATTCGATCAGCGGATCACGCTGCCCGTAGGCCCGGAGTCCGACGCCGTGGCGGAGCTCGTCCATGGCGCGGAGATATTCCTGCCATTGCGTGTCGATCGCATGCAGGACCACCTGGCGCTCCATGATGGGCAGCACGAGCGGGTCCTCGAAACTGCACTTGACCGCGTAGGCTTCGTCCACGCGCTTGAAGATCAGCTCGCCGGCCGCCTCGTATTGTCCCGCGAGCGGCTGCAGTTCCTCGGCATGCACCACCACGGGGAAGTTCAGCATGATCCACTCGATGAGTTCGTCGGTCCGGGTCTCCTTCGGGTTGGCCATCAGCGTCTCGCATTGGGAGACGATCAGGTCGTTGATGACATCCAGCAGCCGCGCGCGCACATCCTCCGGGCCGGCGCGGACGAGGTCGCCGCGGAAGGCGTAGATGACCTCGCGCTGCTTGTTCATGACATCGTCGTACTCCAGCGTCCGCTTGCGGATGGAGAAGTTCTGCTGCTCGACGCGGCGCTGCGCCGTCTCGACCGAGCGGTTCAGCCAGCGGTGTTCGAGCGCCTCCCCCTCCTCCATGCCCAGGCGGCTCATGATGCCCGCGATGCGCTCCGAGCCGAACAGGCGCATGAGATCGTCCTCGAGCGAGATGTAGAAGCGCGAGGAGCCGGGGTCGCCCTGGCGGGCGCAGCGCCCGCGCAACTGGCGGTCGATGCGGCGCGATTCATGGCGCTCCGAGCCCAGCACATGCAGGCCGCAGGGCCGTTCGCCCAGGAGCTGGCGGAGGGTCTGATTCCCGGCCACCGTCGTGTCCAGAGTCTGCTGCGACTTGATCGTCGGCTCGTCCACCCAGACCACCCCGGCCCCGAGTTTGATGTCGGTGCCGCGGCCCGCCATGTTGGTGGCGATGGTGACGGTGCCGGGCTGGCCGGCCTGGGAGACGATTTCCGCCTCGCGCGCATGGTTCTTGGCGTTGAGCACATTGTGCGGAATGCGCGCCATGCGCAGCATGCGGCTGAGCACTTCGGAGGTGTCGACATTGGCGGTGCCCAGCAGGACGGGCTGGCCGTTGCCGTGGCGCTTCGTGATCTCCTCGATGATCGCCTTGTACTTCTCGCGCTGGCTTTTGAAAATGAGATCGTTCTCGTCGACGCGGCGCACCGGGCGGTTGGTGGGAACCGGCACGACATCCAGCTTGTAGATGTCGGAGAATTCCGCCGCTTCGGTTTCCGCCGTGCCGGTCATGCCCGCGAGCTTCTTGTAGAGGCGGAAGTAGTTCTGGATGGTGATCGTGGCCAGCGTCTGGGTCTCGCGCTCGATCTGCACGCCCTCCTTCGCCTCGACGGCCTGATGGAGCCCGTCGCTCCAGCGGCGTCCGGGCAGGATGCGCCCCGTGTATTCGTCGACGATCAGGACGCGGTTGTCCTGGATCACGTATTCCACATCGCGTTCATACAGGCAGTAGGCGCGCAGCAGCTGGTCGCAGTTGTGGACGCGCTCGTTGCGGGTCATGAAGTCGGACTGCAGCGTGCGCCGCCGCTCGGTCCGCTCGGGGCCGGTGAGGCTGGCGTCGCCATCCAGCGCCGACATCGCGCCGACGAGGTCGGGCAGGACGAACATCTCGGGGTCGCTCGGGTTGAGTTTTTCGCAGCCGCTGTCGGTCAGGGACACCTCGCGGCTCCGTTCGTCGATCATGAAGAACAGCTTCTCGCACAGGGCGCGTCCCTCCTCCTTGTGCATTTCCGTGAGCATCATGCTTTCGACCTGCTCGTGCAGCTTGCGGATGGCGACGTCCTCGATCAGATGGAGGAACTGCTTGTGCTTCGGCATGCCGTGGTAGACCTGGTAGAGCCGCTCCATGGTGCGGCCGGCGTCCCCGGCGTCAAAGGCCTCCTTGGCCTCGCGGACGAAGTCGTTGCAGAGGTCGCGCTGCAGGCGGACCAGGCGCTCGATGCGGGGTTTCAGTTCGTCGAACTGGTGGGTCGAGACGGCGGCGGGCCCCGAGATGATCAGCGGCGTCCGGGCCTCGTCGATCAGGATGCTGTCCACCTCGTCGACGATCGCGAAGTGATAGCCGCGCTGCACGAGTTGCTCGGGATCCATCGCCATGCCGTTGTCGCGGAGGTAGTCGAAGCCGAATTCGCTGTTGGTGCCGTAGGTGATGTCGCAGGCGTACTGCGCGCGGCGGTCGGCCGGACTCATGTCGTTCTGGATGCAGCCGACGGTCAAGCCGAGAAATTCATAAACCGCCCCCATCCACTGGCTGTCGCGGAGGGCCAGGTAGTCGTTGACCGTGACCAGATGGACATTCTTGCCGGCGAGGGCGTTGAGGTAGAGGGGGAGGGTGGCGACGAGGGTCTTGCC
>CAZQKI010000036.1:0-28807 GCA_964592855.1 uncultured Lentisphaerales bacterium | reverse complement strand
GGACGGGGCACCACCGCACGGTCGGCGACCTGCTGGCGCAGCCGGCGCCGGAGGAGTCGCCGCCCGGCCTCTCGGGCAAGGACGCGATGCGCCACCGGCTGCGCACGGCCTCGGGCCGCGCCGCCTACAAGAAGAGGAAGGAGACGGTCGAGCCCGTCTTCGGGATCGTCAAGGCGGCGATGGGCTTCCGGCGATTCCTGCTCCGGGGACTGCGCAAGGTTAACCTGGAGTGGTCGCTCGTCCGGCTCGCGTACAACTTCCGCCGTCTGGCGAAGCTCTTGGCGGCCAGGCAAGGGCCGCACTGCGCCCCGATGACGCCCCGCATGGCCTGAAAAGGCCGGGGTCGTTCAAAAACCGCCCTGGAGTGCGTCCGCCCGGCTTCTGGAAGTTTCCGTAGGTCCGGTCAGAGGGTTCCGCGTCCGCCGGATGGCCACTGTGTGCCCCGTCCGGGCCGAAACGAACGCCGCAACCGGAAACGGTGCGGTTCTGGCATCTCTCCTTTGCTCCTAAACCCGACAGGCTGCTAGAGGTTGGCAAAGGGGTTGTTGCTGAACCCGCCGCCGCCGCGGTTCCCGGGCGGCGGATTGCCGCGGTTGCCGCCGCCGCGCGGCGGCGGGGTCGTCCCGGAGCCTTCGCGGCGCTCGTTCCCGCCCGGCGCCGGACGGGGGACGCCGGGATTCGACTTCGCGCTCAGCGCGATGCGCTTGCGCTCCAGGTCGACGCTGACGACGCGGACCTTCAGCTTGTCGCCCGCCTTGACCACCTCGGCCGGATCGCGGACAAAGCGATCGGCGAGTTCGGAGACATGGACCAGGCCGTCCTGATGCACGCCGATGTCCACAAAGGCGCCGAAGGCGGTGACGTTCGTCACGATCCCCTCGATCTGCATGCCGGGCTGGACGTGGCCGATCTCCGTGACGTTGTCGAGGAACTTGGGCTTCTCGTAGGTGGCGCGCGGATCGCGCCCCGGCTTCTTCAGCTCCGCGACGATGTCCTTCAGCGTCGGCTCGCCGACGGCCTCGGAGATGTACTTCTGCAGCGGAATCGTATCGATGAGCGGCGCGTTGCCGATCATGGCGGCGAGTTCGACCTTCAGGTCGGCCGCCATCTGCTCGACCAGCGCGTAGCGCTCGGGATGGACCGCCGAGGCATCCAGCGGATTGGCCGCGCCGCGGATGCGGAGGAAGCCGGCCGACTGCTCGAAGGCCTTCGGCCCCAGCGAAGGGACCTTGAGCAGCGCGCGACGCGCCTTGAAGGCGCCGTTCGCATTGCGGTAGTCGACGATGCGCCGGGCCATCGACGGGCCGATGCCCGAGACGCGCGCCAGCAGCGGTGCGCTTGCAGTGTTGATCTCGACGCCGACATGGTTCACGCAGCTCACCACCACCTCGTCGAGCTTGTCGGCCAGCATCGGCTGGTGCACGTCGTGCTGATACTGCCCGACGCCGATCGCCTTCGGGTCGATCTTCACCAGCTCGGCCAGCGGGTCCAGCAGGCGCCGCCCGATCGAGATCGCCCCGCGGATCGTCAGGTCCAGATCGGGGAACTCGTCGCGCGCCACTTCGGAGGCGCTGTAGACGCTCGCGCCAGATTCGTTGACGCTGACGACCGTGATCCCCTTGATGCCGGCCTGCTTCAGCACCTCGTTGACAAAATGCTCCGTCTCGCGCCCGCCTGTGCCGTTGCCGATCGCGATCGCCTCGGGCTTGTATTTCTGGATGAGCTTGCAGAGCTCGACCCGCGCCTCGATCTGCTCGCGCTCGCCGCGCGACAGGTAGAGCGTGACGGTCGCGAGGAACTGCCCCGTGGCATCCAGCACCGCGCACTTGCAGCCCGTCCGGAGGCCGGGGTCGATGCCAATGACGCGCCGCTCGCCCATCGGCGGCGCCAGCAGGAGATTGCGGAGGTTGGAGGCGAAGATGTCGACCGCCGCGCGATCGGCCCTGAGCTTCAGCTCGACCGAGACATCGACCTCGACGCTGGGGACGATCAGGCGCTTGTAGGCGTCTTCGACCGCGAGCTGGAGCTGGTCGCCATAGGGCGTGCCCGGGACGAGGTTGTTGCGCGCCGCAATCCGCGCGATCAGCGGCGCGCCGTCCACGGCCAGCCGGTAGCGGAGAATCCCTTCGGCCTGTCCGCGGCGGATCGCCAGGTAGCGGTGCGAGGGAATCGTCGTGACCGACTCGCGGAAATCGTAGTAGAGCTCGAACTTCGTCGGCTCGGCCGGTTTGGGGTCGACCACCTCGGAGACGACCTGACCGTCCGTCAGGTAGGTTGAGCGGACCAGGCCGCGGACATCGGCATCCTCGGCGACCTGCTCCGCCACGATGTCGCGGGCGCCGGCGAGGGCGGCGGCGGCGGTCTCGACGCCCTTGCCCGCATCGATGAAGGGGGCGGCATCCGCCTCCGGATGGCCGTCCGCCGGTTGTTCGAGGATCCGCGCGGCCAGCGGCTCGAGCCCCTTTTCGCGGGCGATCATGGCGCGGGTGCGGCGCTTGGGCTTGTAGGGGAGGTAGAGGTCCTCGAGGGCGCTTTTCGTTTCGCAGGCGAGAATGCGGTCCTTGAGCGCGTCCGTCAACTTGCCCTGCTCGTCGATCGACTTCAAGATGGCGGTCCGGCGCTCGTCCATCTCGCGATGGTAGGCGAGGCGCTCCTGGATCTTGCCGATCTGGACCTCGTCGAGGTTGCCGTGGACCTCCTTGCGGTAGCGGGCGATGAAGGGGATGGTGTTGCCTTCGCCGAGGAGATGGGCGACGGCGACGATCTGGCGGGGGGAGACGCCCAGTTCATCGACCAGCTTGGGAATGGAGGCCAGCGAGGCTTCGTCGGATTGCGCGGAAAGAGTTTGTGACATGAAAGACTTTCAAGACAGTGGACGTGGATGCACGGCAGGCGAGCCGCACATTATGCTTGGAAGCGGCGAAAGGTTCAACCCCCTTGTCGGGCAAAGCGGTCGAGGCCGTTCATGATGGCGCGGCAACTGTCGCGCCAGCGGTATTCCGGAATGTCTTCCGTTATGCCCATGAGGATCCCCCGCGGATCGGCGACCTGGTTGAGCAGGTCGACGGTGACGGCTTCGACTTCGGCGTCGGGGCGCAGATGCACGGAGGAGGGGAAGTTGAGCCAGAGCACCTTGTCCGGCCAGGCTTCGCGCGCCTCGCCCAGCGTCATGTCCGTGTCCGGCGCCGGCGTGAACGCCTCGATGTAGTCGAGATCCGTCTCGGCAATGGCGGCCTTGAGGGGGCCGCAGTTGGCGTCGAAGTGGCAGCCGATCAGCTTGCCGTGCCGGTGCATGATTTCGGCGGCCTCGTTGTAGTGGGGCAGGTAGTAGGTTCGGAAGTTCTCGACGCCGATGACTTCGGGTACGACATTGCCGCCATAGTTGGCGTGCAGACACGGCGAGGCGGCGATCAACGGGTACAGCTCTCGATGCTTCGCCACGGTGGCCCGGTAGAGGGCGAGCAGTTCGTCGCGATGATCCATCCACTCGATGCAGAAGGTCTCCATGCCGAGATAGATGCCCGAAATCAGGCTCTGCAGCGGTTCCAGCCCGAATCCCACGCGGAAGATGTTGTCGCCGCCGTCGCGCGCCTGGGCTTGGGCAAACACCTCGTAGCACGGTTCATAACGCTGGTCCTCGATCATGAATCGGATGACCTTGAAGTCCTCCGGCGTCTTGTACATCCGCTCGTGGGTCCAGGAGGTGTAGCCGGCGGGCTCCTGCAGGGTCGACACCGTCCCCACCGGCGTCTCGTAATGCGTTCGGATCAGCCGCTTGCCATTCTCGCTGAAGTGCGTCACTGTGACCTTGACGTTGGGCTGGTGGATGCGCACCACCGGCGCGTGGCGGTTGACGATGCACATCCCCCGGTTGCGCATTTCCCGTTCGGCCGCGCACGGGGGGATCTTGCTCTCGTAGATGGTAAAGGGGATCTTGTCGGCGCAATCGCCCCGCAGCACACATTCGACGCGTTGGCGCGGTGTCAGGGATGTCATGGATCGAGGCTCCTGGTGGATGGCCGCTGGATGGACCTTTTGGCGGTAGAAGAGGTACATTATCGGGCATCCGGCCTTCTGTCAATGGGGGGCTCCGTTTGCCAGCCCAGCGCACCGATTCGCATTGAATATCCGGGGGAATGCGGTATGATCAATCCACTTGCGCGTTTCTGTCACTGGCCTTCAGGGCCTGCGCAGGGTTCAGGAGCAAACGATGTCCACACCCAAGAATCCCTTCCGGGAAGAGCTGCATCAGGTTGATTTCTGCGTCGTCGGGGGCGGCATGGCCGGCCTGTGCGCCGCCATTGCCGCCGCGCGGCACGGGGCGAAGGTCGCCCTGATGCACGACCGGCCCGTGCTCGGCGGCAACGCCTCGTCCGAGGTCCGCATGTGGGTCTGCGGCGCCCACGGCCCCAACCTCCGCGAAACGGGAATCGTCGAGGAGATCATGCTCGACAACCACTACCGCAACCCCACCCGGAACTTCTCCCTCTGGGACAGCATTCTCTACGAAAAGGTCCGCTTCGAACCGAACATCACCCTGCTCCTCAACTGCTCCTGCAACTCCGCCAAGATGAAGGGCAAGCGGATCGCCAGCGTCACGGGGTGGCAGACCACCACGCAGAAGTGGCACACCGTCGAGGCGCCGCTCTTCGCCGACTGCTCGGGCGACAGCGTGCTCGCGCCCCTGACCGGGGCCGAGTTCCGCGTCGGCCGCGAGGCCCGCGCCGAGTTCGGCGAGGACATCGAACCGGAACAGGGCGATGCCCGCACCATGGGCATGAGCTGCCTCATCCAATTGCGCGAGACCGACCGGCCGCAGACCTTCATTCCCCCCCACTGGGCCAACGTCTACAAGACGCCAGCCGATCTGCCCCACCGCGGCACCTCCATCGGCGGCTCGGGCAACTTCTGGTGGATGGAGCTCGGGGGCGAGCAGGACAGCATCCACGACACGGAGGAGATCCGCGACGATCTGCTCAAGGTCGCCTTCGGCGTCTGGGACCACATCAAGAACCGGCACCCCGACCCCAAGGCCGCCAACTGGGAGCTGGACTGGGTCGGATTCCTCCCGGGCAAGCGGGAAAGCCGCCGCTACCTGGGCGCCCACATCACCACCCAGAACGACATCCGCGCCGAGGGACGCTTCGACGACCTGGTCGCCTACGGCGGCTGGTCCATGGACGACCACCACCCCGGCGGCATGCGCTGGCCGGGCGTTCCCACGATCTTCCACCCCGCCCCCTCGCCCTACGGCATCCCCTACCGGTCGCTCTACTCGCGCAACATCCAGAACCTCTTCTTCGCCGGACGCAACATCAGCGTCACCCACGCCGCCCTCAGCTCGACGCGCGTGATGGCCACCTGCGCCATCATCGGCCAGGCCATGGGCACGGCGGCGTCCATCGCCGCACGCGAAGGCATCCTCCCCCGCGGCGTCACCGAGTCCCATGTCCGCGAGCTGCAACAGACGCTGATGGACGACGACTGCTACCTCCCCTGGCAGACGCGCGAGGTGCCCGAACTCACCCGGCAGGCCCGGCTCTCCGCCGCGGCAGGCGACCCCGAGGCGCTGCGCAACGGCGTCGACCGCCCCGTCGGCGAGGTCGGCAACGATTACGTCTGCGCGCTCAACACCGGCTGGGTGGAATACGCGCTGGACGCCCCGACCGCCGTCAAGACCACACGCCTCGTCTTCGACAGCAACCTGACCCGCAACGGCACAAGCTGCCACTACAACATCGTCAGCAACTATCCGCTCAACGCCCCGCGCAACGACCTGCCCGGCACGCTCGTCCGCAATTTCCGCATCGAGGCGAAGACCGCGGAGGGAAGCTGGCACACCGTCGTCCGGGTCACGGACAACCGGCATCGCCTGGTGACCGTCGCGCTCGACATCACCACCAACGGCCTCCGCCTGATCCCCGAGACGACCTGGGACGACCAGGCCACCAGCGCCAGGCTGTTCGCGTGGGACGTGGAAGGCGTGAAACGAGAAGCGTGAAACGGGATGCGTGATGCGTGAAACGGGATGCGTGAAACGGGAAGCGTCGATTGGGGTTGATCGGGGTCGATCGGGGTCGATCGGGGTCGATTGTCGTTGATCGGGTCACCCGCAAACGTGAGGCGTAAAGAAGCGTGAAGCGCAAGGCAGAAAAGCGAAGGGAAATCCCGCTGGCCGTCTGGCTGACCGATCCGGTGGTCGACTGCTGGACACTGAACGACCGGCAGCTCCGGCGGCTGAAGCGGGAACTGCCCCACGCACGGATCACGGCGTGCCGCAGTGCCGCGGCGTTCCGCAAGGCCTTGCCCGAGGCACGGGCGGCGGTCGTCTGGGTCTTTGATCCCGCCTGGCTGGCGCTGGCCCCCATGCTCGAATGGCTGGCGACCCCCGCGGCCGGGCGCGACTTCTTCCACGCCTCCCGCCCGGGACTCGAGCGGACCTACGGCAGTTTCCACGGCCGCATCATGGGACAAACCGTCGCCGCCATGGTCCTCGCCGAGAACCGCGGCCTGCTGACGGGGCTTCGCGCCACGCAGGCGGACGACTTCTGGCCTCGCGAGGTTCTTGCGCCCATGCTGCGGACGCTCGACGGCACCCATGCCGTGATTCTCGGCTTCGGTCACATCGGCGAGTGGATCGCCCGCTACCTGAAACCCTTCGGCGTCCGGATCACGGGCGTGCGGCGTCATCCACGCGCCGCGGCGCGCCCCGCCTGCTTTACGGACGGCGACCGCATGGCGGGCCTGGAGCGGCTCGACGCTCTGCTGCCCACGGCGGATCATCTGATTCTGGCGCTCCCCGCCACCCCCGCGACCGACGGGATCATCAACGCGCAGCGCCTGGCGAAGCTCAAGCCAACGGCGGCCATCTATAACATCGGCCGCGGCAACGCCATCGACGAGTCCGCGCTGGCGCGTGCGCTCACGGCGGGTAAACTCCGCGCCGCCTGCCTGGATGTCTTTCAAAAGGAACCGCTCCCCGCCGACAGCCCGCTCCGCACCGCCCCCAACGTGCTGCTGATGCCCCACGCCTCGGCCATCTCGCCCGAATACCTCGACCTCTATCTCGACGAATTCATCCCCCTCTTCCGCGCGAAATATCCGTGACGTTCTGTACGCACGTCTGGGAGAACGGGCGGCCCCGCCCGTTTCACACGGGTTGGTTGCTTTCTTTCCGCCGCTTCAACGGGCGAGGCCGCCCGTTCCCCAAAACGCCTGTCCCAAATCCATACGCTCGATGAACCGCCTGTAGCGCCGATCTCCGAATCGGCGCCGGGGTTGGAATTACCTGAGAATGACCTGCAACGCCCGGATCGAGGGATTCTCGTAGGCGCCGATGTCAACGTGTTGCTTGACGTCGATGCGCGGATTGCCCCAGAGGTCGGTTGCGCCAACCATCCAGGCCTCGTACAAGCCTTTGTCGCGGCAGGGCGAGGCGGAGATGATGCGGTAATCCCGGGTTGCGGCATTCCTGAAGCCCGGATCGCCGACAATGCACCCGGTGCCCACCTCCACCGACGTGCAGGTGTTCTTGAAGGCGGTGGCATGCGAACCCGACCAGTCGGGATAGCCCGGATCGGCCGTGTTGCTGGCCGTGTTGCCCCAGATGATGCAGTTGATGATCGTGCCGCCGCCGTCGCGCCAGACACCGCCGCCATAGCCGTTGACACCCGTTCCGGTCGCGGCATTGCCGGTGACCGTGCAGTTGCGCAGGGTGCCGCCCGACAGGCGCACGCCGCCGCCATTGCCGGCGCGCGATGCGGTGATCAGCGAGTTCTCGCAGATGCCACCCGCAATTGCGATGCCTCCGGCCGTCTCGCAGGCGGCGTTATTGCTGATGATGCAGCCCGTCACCAGCCCGCCAAGCTGGTTGATGCCGCATCCGCGCGTGTAGCCGCCCTGGGCATTGTCCGTGACCAGACAGCGCCTCAGCGTGCCGCCAACCGCCGAGATGTTGACGCCGCCGCCAAAGCCGATGGAGACCGTCTTCCCTCCACGGATGGTCAACTCCTCGACGACGGCGCTTGCATGGTTGAGTTCCAGGATGCGCACGCCGGTGACTTTGTTGCCCCGCAGCGTCGTCCGGCCAAATCCGTTGACGCCACGCAGGGTGATCCCCTCGTTAAGCACGATCGTCTGCACCACCTCGTAGGTGCCGTTCGAGATCAGCACCGTGCAGCCGCCGACCGCCTCCGACATCACATCCTGTAGGTTCGTGGCGGCCTTCTGCCAACTGTCATAGGGAGCGACCGGCAGCGCGTTCGTCTGGACCAGGCAGAGTGTCGCGGGGGCAATATGCACCGCGTTGGTCAGTACCGTGACGGCCGACTTGCCGCTCGACGGTTCATACACGGCAAGACGGACGTTGTAGCGTCCAAGGGCATCGTAGGTGTGCCGGACCACCGACAACCCCGTGCCGGATTGAACAGGCGCGCCGGCCTCGTCATCCAATGTCCACGTGTATTGCAGCAGATTGGTCGACGCATCGAAGCCGAACACCGAGGCGGTCAGCACGACATCCGCCGCGGTCACGGCGCGCGAGGGGGTCGCCGAGATTCCGCAACTGACGACCCGCGCATCGTATTCGTAGGCGCCGATGTCCACCCTCAGTCCGGTCACACGCGGACTGCCGGCCAGGTCTGTTTCGGGCAGACCCGCAATCGTCATGCCGGCGTCGATACAAGGCGACCCCAGAAGCAACCGGTAGTTGCTGGAGGCCGCATCCATGAAGGCGGGATCCGCGGTGACGCAGCCCGTTCCCACGGAAACCGGGGTGCAGACATTCTGATAGGCCGTCGCGTCGGCATTGCGCCAGTTCGGGGCGCCCGGCCCCGCGTCAGAACCGGTGACATTGTTTACAATGATGCAGTTCTGGATCGTTCCGCCATTGCGCGTGACGCCGCCCCCGTCCGCGACTTTGTTGCCCACGATCGTGCAGTTGCGGAGGATGCCGCCGTTCAGGCTGACGCCGCCGCCACTGCCGCCATTCGGCGCAAGCGAATAGGACTCATTGGTGATGATCAATGAGTTTTCCAGAATGCCCGCCGTCTGATAGACGCCGCACCCATGCATGGAATCGAGCTTGAGCATGTTGGCGTCGATGATGCAGGCCGCGACACGTCCGCCGTTGATCCGCACTCCGGCACCGAAGGCATCATAGTTCCCGGTCCAATTCTCCGTCACGCGGCAGTTGACGAGCGTTCCTCCCGCCACGCCGATCAAGACACCGCCGCCCGGATTTCCATTGCCGCCGCGGCCATAGCGGAGCGTGAAGCCGTCGACGCGCGCGTTCGCATGGCTCAGCGTGAGCACGCGCACATTCGCGACCTTCGGCGCCTGAATGATGGTCGAGGCATAGCCATTGACGCTTTCCATCGCAACGGCCTGTTCGATGACCAGTTGCCGGGTGATGCTGTAGATGCCGTTCGACACCAGGATCGTGGCGCCATCCCAGGCCAGCGCCAGGGCGTCGGCAACATTTGTCGCGGCGGTTGTCCAGGATGCATAGGGGACGCACGCATTAGTGTTTTCCGCAACCACATAGAGCGTTGCGGGCGAGACGCGGACGGCGTTGGTCACGACGGTTGCCACCGTCGTCTCTGTCGCGGGGTCAGTCACCGCTAACGTAACCGTGTAGAGTCCCGCATCCAGCGTCCGCGTCAGGTTCTGCAAGCCCGTGTTCGTGACGACCAGTGGTGTGGACAGGCCGTCGCTGACCGTCCAGACGTTTTCGAGCAGATGGGTCGCGGTCGTCGTTCCGTAAACCACGGGGACCAGGGTGGTCTGCAATGGCGCCAGACCCCGTGTCACCGCCGGGGTGAAGCCGCATGAAAAGAGGCTGGTGTCAGATTCATAGGCGCCGATGTCGATGGCGCCTCCGATGACGCGCGCGCTTCCTCCATAATCGACGGCAGCCGTATTGACCGAGGTCAATCCCGCATCGAGGCAGGGGGAGCCGGGCCGCAGACGGTAGTTGCCGCCGGCGAGGTCCACAAAGGCCGGATCGTTGGTCACGATGCCGGTACCGACGGCCTGCGGGAGACAGCAGTTGATGACCGTTCCGACGGTCGCCCCATAGACGTTTCGCGTTTGCAGGGTCGGGTCGATCCGATGGATGTTCCCCCAGATGATGCAGTTCTCGAGTCTGGCCGTCCCCGACCGCCAAACGCCGCTGCCATTGCCGCTGGCCTCGTTTCCGGCGATGACGCAGTTGCGCGCCGTGCCGCCGGCCATGTAGAGTCCACCCCCGTCCGTGTGCATCCGGTTGTTCACGATCAGCGAGTTGACGATTTCGCCGCCCGACAGATACACGGTGGCAGAGCCCCCGAATGAAAAGGCGTTGAGATCGATGATGCAGCGGAGGATCAAACCCGCCGCCTGATCGACGGCGGTTCGGTTGATGTACATGCCTGTAGCCGAACAGCCGGTGATGCGGCAGTCCTGCACGGTGCCGCCCAGCGTGTCGATGCGGACACCACCCCCGAGAACGCCGGTGATACTTTGTCCCTTCGTCAGCGTAAAACCGGACACGACCGCGTAGGGATGATTCACGTAAAGCAGCCGGAAGGTGTTGTTCCCGGTGATCGTCGTGCTGGCCAGGCCGTTCACGCCTTGCAGCGTGATCCCCTTGGCAACGGTGATTTGAGCCGTGATCGTATAGGTTCCGTTGGTGACGAGAATCGTATCCCCGTCCTGCGTCAACGTGATCGCCGCAGGGATCGTCCGAAGGGCATTGGGCCAGCTTAGACCGTCTTTCGCATCATCGCCGTTCAGGGAGACATGGTAGACGGTGGCCACCGTGAATGCCGCCGCGCCGGAATAGACGACGCCGGCCAGGTTGGACGCCATCAGCATGTAACTGTAGCTGCCTCTGAACGGCAGATCCGAGATCTGGGCGCTGCAGGCGCCGGACTGTTCCCCCACGCCGACGACATTGGTCGTGGCGCCGCCGGTCATCCAGTACAGGAACCACACCTGCGGCGCCTGGCTGCCCGTGTCCGTCACCTCGCCCTGCAGCAGCGTCACGCCGGGGCTGACGCCGCGGGCGCCGGTGTTGATCACCACGGGGAGATAGACCGGACGGAAGCTCACGGCTTCGTCCGACCAGCTTGCGCCAACCGCATTTGTTGCGTAGCAGCGGTAGGTGTAGTTGCTGCCCGACAGGAGTCCGGTCACGGTGTTGCTGAACGCCTGGCCCGTCCCCCATGCACCCGCAACATACACATTCGCCCACGCGCTGGTGGAGACGGTGCCCTTGTCGCTCTTATCCATGCAGAAAAAGACGGAGGGGGCCTCCGCACCGGCGTCGACAACCCGTCCATTCAGCCGACCCCCGGTCATGGTCAGGTTCGTCGCCGGCTGGGCGGAGACGATGCATGACCGCACCTTCAGGCCGATCCAGCCGCCTTCGTTCACGAACGTGTAGACCCTGTCGGGCCGGGGATTGATCACCGAAAGATTGGCCACGCTGCCGTTGAGCGTGCCGCTGTACTGGATCAGGTTGTACGTTCCAAGGCGCGTACAGGCGTTGGTCGTTCCCGCATTGTAGAGCGCGATGCCCGTCCCCGCGGCGAGGGTCAGGCCACCGGCGCTGCTCACCACGAGCTTGTCACTGGCCGGCGTGGCCGACACCTCGAAGGAGCAGGTGGCGCCCGCATTCAGATTCAGGGCCGCAACCGTCAGTGTGCCGCCGGCCGTACCGTCGACGCCAGGCGCAACCGTGGCGCCACCGGCGACCGTGACGATGCCGTAGCAGCTCCCCGTGCCACCCAGTCGGCCGCCGTTGTTGACCGCAACCGCCGAGTTCGTATACAGCGATCCGTTGACGTTCAGCGTGCCGGCGTTGACCGTCGTGGGACCAGTGAAGGTGTTGACCCCGCCCAGCGTCAACGTGCCGCCGCCATCCTTGGACAGCGACCCGGATGTCGTGGCGATCGGGTCGGCCACCGTGGTGTCGCCTGCGCCGCCGAAGATCACGTTGAAGGTGTTCCCGGCAATCCCGTTGCCCGAGGCCACGTCCAGATCCAACCGTCCCGCGTCCGAGTTGATCCGCACATCGGTCAATCCCAGCGTGATCGCCCCGGCATAGCTGTTGGTGCCCGAGATGTTGCGCAGCGCGCCGTCCGACGCCACGCCCCGGCCCCGCAAGGTCAGCGCCTCGGCGCCGACCGCGATGCCGCCCTGCAGCTGCAACGCTCCGCCGATGTAAACCGTGACTCCATTGGCTGCGGTGCCCGGCCCCGTGTTGTTCTGCACGTTCACCGCGCCGGCGTTGATCGTGATCAGGCCGGTATACGTGTTGGCGCCTTTGAGCGTCAGCGTTCCGGCGCCGTTCTTGGTCAGCGTGCCGGCGGATGTGCCGATCGTGCCGTTGATCTGCAGGTCGCCGTCGCCGATGATCGTCAAGCCAAACGCGCCGTTGATGTCTGTGCTCAACGTCAGTTTGTCGGACAGCGAAGCAAGGGTCGTGGCCGCCCCGAGCGAGATCGAGATTGGAACGGTATTGTTGCCCGACCAGTTGACCAGTGCGCCGCTGACCGGTCCCAGCAACGTGTTGCCGTTGCCGGTCAGGCTGAGCGCCGTGTAGCCGGAGGGCACGGTGATGGCGCCGTTCACGCCGTCAAGCACCAGGCTCGAATTGGCCAGGACGGAGAGCGACTTAGACACTGGCTGACCGAGGGCCTGGGGATTGCTCAGACGAAGCGTGCCGGTGACGGAGACCGGACCGTCGAAAATGTTGGCGCCGCCGAGGCGCATCGTGCCCGTGCCGGTCTTGGTGATGCCGTTTCCGGCTGCGCCGGAAACCACGGCGGGGACATCCAGATCGATGTAAGCGCCCGGAGCCACGCTGTCGTTGACCAGGACGGTGCGTGTTGAGCCATTGAGGTCAAGCTTGCCGGAAATCGTCGCCGTATCGGGGTCGTTGGCCACGTTGTAGATCACGTTGCCGCCCAGTTTCAGTGTGCCCGTCCCCGAATGGACAAACGCCGTTGATCCGGCCGGTCCCGAACCCAGAGTCAAAGCGCCGCTCGTCAGGGCGCCGCCGGCAACCGAGTTGGTGATGCCGCCGGCATAGAGGGTCAGGGCGCCAAGGGTGTCGGTCTTGCCGGCGAAGTCGAGCATGCCGTTGTTCAGGGTCGTCAACGGAGGCCCCGCCAAGTCGCCGCCGGCGCCGTACTTCACGGTGCCGCCGTTGATGGTCAATCCGCCGGTCGTGAAGGTGTTGGCGGCGTTGAGCACCAGGGTTCCCGCGCCGTCCTTGTCAACCGTGCCCGATCCGTTGGCAAGGGGGGCGCTGACGGTCAGCGTCGTGCCGGAATTATCGACTCCCAGGAACAGCTTCCCATTGGTGCCGCTGTTAGCGATCGTCCCGGTGCTGGTCCGCTTGAGCTCGAAGTTGTTCGCTCCGGTCAGGCTGATGCGGCCCGATGTGACCAACAGGTTGTAAGTGGCCATATCGACGAACTTGCCGGTTCCGGGGTTGTCGATCCACAGTGAGTTCACGGTCCTGGCCGCCGTCAGGGTGGGATAGAGGTTGCCTGTGGTGAACACGGTGTTGACGCCCGTCTGGTCGGCCGCCCCGTTGAATTCCGTCCCCTCGCCCAGCGCAAAGGCACGGATGCCAAGGGTCGTGTCATAATAGGCGGGGGCGCTTCCGACCGTGCCGTAGCCGACCAGTCCAGCGGATATTCCGGAGGAGAATTTGACGCGGGGATTATTGCCCGACGCGCCGAGGGTCCCGTTCGATGCGGTGAAGTTCACCGTGCCGGCGGTAGACGCCGCCGCGGTGAAGGTCACCTCCGAGGAGGCGTTTGTGCCGTTGACGATGTCGATCGTCGAATCGCCGTACGGGAAAGCGGCCGCGCCCAGCGACTCGCTCGATGCCGTGTTGTCCTTGCCGGTGAAGCGGAAGGTGCCGCCCTGGAAGGTGACGCCCGGGGCGGTGCCCGTCAGGCGGTTGTTGTTGTCCGTGCCGGAATTGTCGAGATGGAGCACGCCGTCGCCGATGACGGTGAAGGCGGCGGCGCCCGTGTGCGGCAACTTGCCGGCGCCGCTCAGGGCCAGCGTGCCCCCGTTGACCGTGACAACCGGCGTTGTCAGGGTCCACGTGCTGTTGCCTCCGGTCAGATCCTGACGCCCTGTCCCGGTCTTGACAAGGCCGCCGGACGTGCCATCGAGCTTTCCGGAAAATGTCGCATTGGCGTTGTTGCGGCCGATCGTCAGCGTGTTGGCGGCGAGGGTCACCAGTCCCGTGCCGGAGAGCGAGCCGATCGTGTCGGCCCCGGCGACGTTGAAGATGCCGGCGACCGCGACCTCGGCGGCGTCGGGGAGCGAGTTGGCGGCATTATTGAGCTGAACCCCCGGGATGATGGAGATCTTGCTGCCGTTGGTCGCCGTGCTGTAGCCGGCGGTCGCGTTGAGCACCACGAGTCCGAGCTTGGGGAGCATGATGCGATCGATCATCTCCGTGGAGCCGATGACCAGCTCGTTGGAACTCAGCGCAATGGCCTGCGGGATCGTCAGCGTCATATTGGGCGTCGCAGCCATGACGCCGCCGTTGGGGCCGATGGCCACCACGCCGTTGGGGACGGCTGTGATCGAAGAGGCTGCATCGCGGTTGACCAGCATGCCGCCCTTGCCGTCCGAGCCCCGGTTCAACGTCAGGATCGCCGTGTTGGCGGCGATGGGGTTGACCGGCCAGTTGACGCCGTACAGCTCGAAAGTCGGCGACTTTCCGGCAAAATAGTTGTTGAGCGGATCGGTGGCGGAACCCGCGCTGCCGATATTCAGCCGAACGATCGTTCCGGGCTCGACCGTGGCGGCCGCCGCCTGCGGGCCGCTGAAGCCGAGTGCGTTGCCGATCTCGAGGATCGAGCCGGCTTCGAAGGCCAGCGCGCCGGTGCCGGCCAGGCCGACAGCATTGTTCGCCGTGATGCGGCCGCCGGCCTCGAACGTGACCCCGCCGTTGATGGCGGCCGTATTCACGAGCGCCAGCGTGCCGCCGTCCTTGACCTGCGCCGTCGCGAGGCTCGCACCGCTCCCCATGGCGTCGACCGAGCTGGCGGTCAGCGTGGCGCCGGAGTTGACGACGAAATTGAGGTTGTTGGCGGCATCGCCGTAAACCGCGAGGTTGTCGTCCAGGACGACGCTGTTCAGCACCTGCGCATCCAAGGATCCGCTGTCCGCCAGGTTGATCACCGGCGCTCCGGCCGTCAGCGCGGTGTTGCCCAGGGTCAGTACGGACGGTGTGGTGCCCGGTATGGCGAGTCCCTGCAGAAAGATGCTGTCGGTGCCGGCGGCGACGGTGATCACGCCGCGCTGCCACGCCTGGTTAGAACGGGTGGCGCTGATGCCTTTGAAGGGGGTCCCGCTCCCGATTGTCAGTGTGCCGGAGTCGGTGATCTGGGCCGTGTTGATTCCATAGTAGAGGTCAGCATCGGTTCCCAGATTCTTGATCGTGCCGGTGCCGAGATTCAGCGGCGCGGTCAAGGCCGGATGCGCGATGACGGCGTCGGCGGCCAGCGTGATGTTGGTCGTCGATGAACCGCCCCGGCCGCGGTCGAGGGAGTTCAGGGCTGCGGCACCCCCCGCAATCACGCTCCCCGCGCCGAAATTGAAAGTTTCGCCCGCGTAGCTCACGGCGGCGAGGCCGATCTGTCCCGCATGGATGGCGGTGAAGTCGTCGCCGACCTCGTTCGCGGTTGCGCCAATGGCCCCCAGGGTCAGCAACACGTTGTTCACTTTCACCGGTCCCGTGCCCAGATAACGGCGGTTGGCCGTCGTGCCGGTCGTCAGCGAGCCTTCGTTGATGATTGTTCCACCCGAATAGGTGTTGTCGGTCGTTGTGCTGAGCGTCAGGACGCCGGCGCCGTTCTTGACCAGTGTGATCTTGCCGCTGCCGTTGTCAATGACATTGGCGCCGAGCGTGGTCGTGGCGGCCATAATCGTCATATCCAAGTCGATGTCATTGCCAGCGCCGGCGGTTAGCGAGCCCGAACTGATGGTCCGGTTATTGGCCGTGTTGAGAAACTGGCCGCTCGTGAGCGTCAGCTTGTTACCCATCGCCCAAGTCGCGATTGCCGACGCGGTGAGGACGAGCGAATTGACAGTTTTATCGGCGCTCAGCGCCGGGAAGGCCACGGGCGTCGCATTGATGATCCTCACATTCGATTGGGCGCTCGCGGCAACGTTGATGTCGTTGCCGGCCACATCGTCGTATTCCGTCGTGGGCAGGAGCGCGCGAAGCCCGTTCGCCCCGTAGTAGAGCAGATCGCTCACGTACCGCATGCCCGGCACGATGCTCATGGTCTTCGTCCCCGCCGCGCCGCCACCGCCCACGGACGATGGCGCCGTGCTGAACAAGACGCGTGATTCGGTCGCCGCCCCCGAACCCAGCGTGTTGGCAATGAACTGCACGTAGGCGCCCGGAGAGGGAATGAGGCTTCTGGCAATCAGATTGGGCGTGCCCGAGGTGTTCCGGTTGACGGTGATGGTGGAGGCGCCGGAGGCCAGCGTGACGGTCCCCACGCTCTGGGTCATCAGCGTGGAGGCGATGGCGGCGCCGTTGTAGAGCAACGTGCCGCCCTCGAGCCTGACGTTCGGGCGATTGCCGGCCGAACCGAGGCGGTTGGCGACATAGCCGAAGGTGGTGACGGCGTTGTCCTTGAGCTCGAAGATGCCGCCGCGTTGGATGGTGACCGTGTGGTTCGAGGTCATGTTCGGCAGCGTCGTCCCCGCCCGCTCCGCGCCGGCCGCATAGAAGATGTTGCCGCCGATCTGGAGGGTGCCGCCATCGACGCCCACGGCGATGTCGTTGCTGCAGGTATTGCCGGAGGGGCCGACAAACGACAGGATGCCGGCGCCCGTCTTGGTCAACGTCCCCGGCACGGCGACCGCATTGTTGGAGATGACGGCGAAGTTCCGGGGGACATCGACCTGCCCGCACAGATTCAGGGCGGCCAAAATGAAAACGCACGGACGCAACGATTCAGTGAACCGCATAAACACCCCCGCGATGAATCGACTTGAGGCTCCTCGCCCCCCCCCCTCGTTTTCTGTGCAGCGCCATGCCGCGCCCAAAACGAATATTGCAAGTATTGCACGTCTCTTTGTGTTTGTCTATCCCGCGCCCCGCCGATAAAATCCGCAATACTGCCTTGACACCCGCCACCCGCTGGGGGGATGATACCCGCGTAATGACTGACAGCCAATCAACCGTCGCCAGCCTGATCGACTATCTCCGCTACCAGCGGGAGTGCGGCGTGCATGCGCTGGAACTGGAGCCCGCGACGCTGACAGCGCTGGCCGGTCTGAATACGGACGCCCGGAAACCGGCGCCGGCCACCGCCAGCCGAAAGCAAGCCGACGCACCCGCTGCCGCGGAAGCCCCGAAAGCGTCGCGTCGGCCCAAGGCGTCCCCCACCCCCCTTGTCGTGACGCCCGAAGCGGCGGCGGCGGCGCTCGCACAAGTCACGGCCGCCATCACGGCCTGCCGCAAATGCGTCCTCTGCCAGGAGCGGACGAACGTCGTTCCGGGACAGGGCAATCCCGTTTCGCCCGACATCCTGTTCATCGGCGAGGCGCCGGGCGCCGACGAAGACCGCCAGGGGCTCGCCTTCGTCGGACGCGCCGGACAGCTCCTGACCAAGATGATCACCGCGATGGGCTACACCCGCGAGGAGGTCTTCATCGCGAACATCTGCAAATGCCGGCCGCCCAACAACCGCCCGCCCACACCCGACGAGATGGAGGCCTGCCTCCCCTATCTGAAGGAGCAGATCCGCATCATCCGGCCCCGCACGATCGTGGCGATGGGCAACACCGCCATCCTGGGCCTGCTGGGAAGCACAGGCATCACGCGCCTGCGGGGAAACTGGGTGACCTTCGAGGGAATCCCGCTGATGCCGACCCTCCATCCCTCCTATCTGCTCCGCTTCCCCACCGTCAAGCGCGACGCCTGGAACGACCTCAAGAAGGTCCTCAAGCAACTCGGACGTCCCGTACCGTCACCTGCGGCACCGGGAGAAGGATGACACATCCCGCGGTGTGCGCTCAGACAAATGAGAAGCTGGAGGAGAGGCGCGAGAATGATACCGGATCAAGTTTGGTCAATAGGGATTCCCAACGGAAGCGATTCGATGCGAATTGTCGACAGCATGAATCATGGCGATGCCGATCCGTTTGAATCCGTGACTTTTTTTTTCCCGCGAATCTCCGCGAATGACAGCATGAATTTCCCCGGACTTCGTCCGTCGCTAATCGCTGGAAATTCATGCTGTCGAATACGCCTTGGCAATCACGACGCCCATTTTTTAGCGATGAGCGGCGGGCGAAGCCCGCAAAAAATGGACGTCGTTCCCATTCGCGGAGATTCGCGGGCAAAGAAACCTCGCCCGTTCACTCCATCTGCTTGCTGTCATATTTCTGCCACTTGATAAGGACGTGATGACACATCCCCTCGCCTACCCGCTGCGCTTCGCCCCCTTCTACAAGGCCTACATCTGGGGCGGCGGACGCATCGCCGCGCACTTCGGACGCCAGGGCCTTCCCGAGAACTGCGGCGAAGCCTGGGAGATCTCCGCCCATCCCGACGGCAGCGGACCGCTGCTCAACGGCGCCCTCGCGGGGGCGTCGCTCGCCGAGCTCACGCAGCGCTTCCAGCGCGATCTGGTCGGCACGGCCGCGCCCGAAGCCGCCCGCTTCCCGCTGCTGTTCAAGATCATCGACGCCCAGGCCAACCTCAGCGTGCAGGTCCACCCCACCCTGCAGGCCGCACGCCAACTGGGGTCCGAATGCAAGAACGAGAGCTGGCACCTGTTGAACGGCACGCCGGGGGCGATGCTCTACGCCGGGCTGGCGCCCGGCACCACGCCCGGACGGCTCCGTGACGCGCTGTCCGCGGGGTCTGCCGAATCACTGCTGATCAACCACCCCGCCGTTCCCGGCCAGACGCTATTCATTCCCAGCGGACTGGTCCACGCCATCGGCGCGGGCTGCCTGATCTACGAAGTCCAGCAAAACGCCAACACGACCTACCGGCTCTACGACTGGAACCGCACGGATGCGGCGGGCCGGCGGCGGCCTCTCCACATCGAGGAGTCGCTGGCCTCCATCGACTGGTCGCTGCCGCCTCCGACGCTCGTCGCGGCGCAGGACGCCGCCGACATCTGGCACCCCTGCAGCGCGACCGACTATTTCACGCTGCATCAGGCCCGCCTGACGCGCCCTTGTACACGCGAACCGGCCGGCCGCAGCTTCCACGTCCTCTTCGTCGCGGACGGGATCTGCGACGTCGCGGTCGGGGCGCACGTCGAGCGGCTCGGGAGCGGCGGGAGCTGCCTCATTCCAGCCTGCGCCGCCAGCTACACGCTCACCCCCGTGTCGCCAGGCGTCAGCCTGCTGGCCACCACGCTGTAGGGAGATTCATGCGGGCGGAGCCCGCAACCCGATCGAACCGCAGATTTCCCGCTGCTCGGGCGCATCGCCTTCGCCGCAAACGCAAACCTACTGGGGGCTCCAGATGGCCGGCGATCGTCGGGTTGATCTGCAGGCGCTCGCGGCCAGCGGTGCGTTGACCTGGGACGCCACGGCGCTCCCGGCCGAAATGCAGTCGCGCTTCGGCATCCAGTACGACGATCAGGCCGATCTGACATTTGTCGGCCTGCCGGCCAAGCGCGGCGCCGTCATCATCGTCCGGTGATCGCAAACACCGCGCCCCTGCCGCTCGTGTTATTCCCATAATCTTTGTCGCAAGCTTTGTCTTGAGCTTTGTCGGATGCTCGACCTTCCATTTCACTACGGCGGAGGACCGCCGGGTCCATTTCGTCCCTTTGCGCGCCCGGCACCCGGCCTCCGGCGAATAGAACCGAACTGGACCCCGCCGTCCCCGGCGGTAGGCGAAAAGAGCAGTCGCCCCGACCTTCCATTTCACTACGGGCGAGGACGCCCGGCTCCAGATCACCTTTGTCGCGAGACGATTAATAGCGCCCTGCAGCCCGTCGCCCAAGCCTTTTCCTTGTCGGCGGAGCATGGTATAGTGCATGAATGAACATGATTGACAGGTTCCGGGGCGTGATTCTGGACATGGACGGGGTGCTGTGCGACTCCGAGCCTTTCATCATCGAGGCGGCGGTGCGGATGTTCCACGACCTGCATCGAACGGTGGTGCGCCCTGCCGACTTCCTGCCGTTCACCGGCACGGGCGAGAACCGCTTCCTCGGCGGCGTGGCGGAACGCTATGGCGTCCAGCTCGATATCGAAGCCGCCAAGCGCTTCACCTATGCCTGCTATCTCGAACTGATCAAGGGACGGCTGCAGCCGCTCCGCGGCGTGGCGGACTTCCTCGACTGGTGCCGCGAACAGGGGTTGAAGCTGGCGGTGGCCAGCAGCGCCGACCGCATCAAGGTCGAGGGGAACCTCGCTGAACTGGGCTTGGCCCTGTCGCGGTTCGATGCCGTGATCGACGGCTCGATGGCGGCCCATAAAAAACCGGCCCCCGACCTCTTCCTGCTGGCCGCCCGGCACCTCGCGCTCGCGCCCGAAACCTGCGTGGTCTTCGAGGATGCCGTCTCCGGCATCGAGGCCGCCTGCGCGGCGGGCATGCGGGCCATCGGCGTCCGCGGCTCCTTCGACGATGCCGCGCTGCTCGCGGCCGGCGCCGCCTGCATCGTCGGCGACCTCGCAGAGGCGGCCGGAGCCGTTAGTGCCTTACGGCCTGGTGACAGCGAGAAAAACAAATTGTTCAAGAACCAGAACCGGCACGAACCGCAGAGTGACGAATAATGAGGTCCGAATCATGAAGGAAAGACAAAGACAACCGCGAAGGAACGGAATTGACTTCGAAATTCTGCGGTTCAGTATTCGGCGGGTTATGCGCCCGCGCAGCGGGACATCTGCGGTTCGATTGGGTTGCGGGCTCCGCCCGCATTAGACGGGAGGGATGGAACGTCCTTTTCAGCAGCAGCCCAGCAGCCGTTCACGCTGCTGGAGGTAGTACTCAAAGTTGGACCAGGACACGTCGGGCGGCACGGAATGGTCAACGTGCGGGATGTAGCCGCCGGATTCGACTGCCGGCGCGATGCGGGCCAGTTCCCGGTCAATGGCGGCGCGGTCCCCGGCCAGTGCGCGTTTGTCGATCCCGCCGCGCAGGGACAGGGCGCGGCCATATTGCCGGCGGATCTTGACCACGTCCATGCCGGCGGCCACTTCCATCGGGTGCAACAGGTTCACGCCGGCCTCGATCCAGAGCGGGATCAGCGACTCGACGTTGCCGTCCGAATCCAGGTCGACAACCGGCACGCCGCAGTCGCGGACGACCTGCAGGTACCGTTTCAGCGGCGGCAGGATGAACCGGCGGAACATGTCCGGCCCGATCAGCGGCCCATTGCGAAAACACATGTCCTCCCAGACAAACACCACGTCGATTCGCTGGGCCTCGCAGGCTAGTTTGACCATGGCGCTGAGGCGATCGGCCTGGAACTCGAGCATCTCCTCGACCAGGGCAGGCTCGTCGTAGAACAGGTAGTAAACTTCGTCGCCGACCAGCTCGCGCAGGAAGGAGAAAAACCCGCAGAGATGGGTGCCGCCGAACATGATTGGCGAACCGGTCCGGCCGCGGTCGGCCACGTCGCGGGGCCAGTCCGGCGTCAGTCGTCCCGGCGCGTCAAGGGCGAGGCGCGGTTTGACCTGCAGCCAGTCGGCGCGGTTGGCGACCGGGAAGGAGACAAACTGGGGCATCCCGCTTTTGTTCTTCCAGATCCGCTTGATAATGCCGTACTCGTCGCGGACCAGTTGAGTGTCGCCTTCGTCCAGAACGGGGCCGGTCTGCCAGGGCGGGCAATAGCCCAACTCGACGCCCGTCGCACGCCCGTGGTAGGCGCCGTCGCGGCCCAGGCACTGGTCGGCAGGCATGCCCTCGGCCAGCCAACGCTGCCGGGCTTCGGTCCAGGGTTGCTCGGCCCAGGCGAAGCCGCGGTCCACGGGCTGCTGCTGCACGATCCGCAGAAAACGGCTCCGGGGGCTGTCGGGGCGCTCAAGGGAGGTGTTCCCGCGGTGCGGTTCCGGCAGGTCGGCTGCAGCCAGGGGGCGTTGGCGGTTGTTCATCATTGGGCAACTTTTACAGCCGCAGATCGCTCCGGGTCGACAGGCTCCTCAGGTTATCCTCGCTGATCGTCAGATGCAACGCCCGCTCCCACCGGTGCGGCATGAACAAGTGGCAGATGCCGTCTTGCATAAACATATCCAGGTACGAGCACTGGTAGTTGCGGAACGCCTTGTCGAACGACGGCGCGAGCGCGTTGGCGCAGACGAAGTGCGGTTCGTCCCACGTGTGGCCGCCGTCGGTCGAAAAGGCGACCCAGACCTCCGACCGGTCCATGAAGGCTTCGGGATTGGCTCCGAGTCCCTTGTAGACCCCGGAGCTCACGCTGTGCCGGTTGTGGTGCAGCGCCGCGAGCGTCTTCCCGTCGGACAGGAGGAACAGCATGGGCGGCGCATCGGGATGCACCAGCGCCGTGGGTTCCGGTGTGGACCAGGTTTTCCCGTCGTCCTCGGACCAGGTTCCCCACAGGTGTCCCTCGCAGGTGCGGATCATGCAGAACACCTTTCCGCCGCCGAGATTGATGGGCCGGCCCTCGTCCATCCGGTTGTAGAACGGCACGCACCATCCGCCGTGGCTCGGGTTCGGCAGGATGTTCCACGTCTGTCCCTGGTCCTCGGACCGGAGGATGTACTGGCGCGTCATGAGCGGCTTGTACGACCAGTCGCCCTCGTGCGAACCGAGCAGCCAGGTCCCCGCGTCGGTCTCGCACATGCGCATGACCGACATGCCCAGGTAGCCCGGGTCGTTCGCCGGCCGGATGATCCGGACCTCGGACCAGTGGTACCCGTTGTCGTCCGAGTAGCGGTAGCCGATCGGCGCGTTCTCGCCCAGGCCGCCTTCCGGGTTCCACAGGCCCCATACGGGCTGGGTGCCGAACGCATACACTCGTTTTGAGCCGCGGGGAACGAGCGGGATGAAGCCGTGCTGGTTGTAGTCGATATCGAATGCGATCCCCTGGTACTCCCAGGTAAGCCCCTTGTCTTTCGAACGGTACGCGAGCATGTCGTTGTTTTTGGTCTTGCACGCGACGTAGTGACCGCCGTCGGGGAACATGAGCAGATAGTCGCCGTTGGGCATGATCTCGGCCCGCGTCTCGAACATGCCCTTTCCCCGGGTGTTCACGTGAATGACCTGCCCGCTCATCGTCTCGTGCACCGCAAGGCCGAGTGTTTCGTTGATCCTGTAGCCTTTGGGCAATGAATTCGTTTTTACTTCCTGCTTGGCAATTGCAATCGTGTCGGCAAGCTTGAGATCAGACATGAGTAATCCTTTGATCAGAAAATGCTTTTCGGGCGGCGCGGGCCCCCGCCCACGGGGAGCGGCTTGAAGCCGAGCTTTGAATGGGGAAAAAGTAGCAGAGACGGTGTGGATGCGTCAAGACGAGCGAAGAGGGGAAGATGCATGACCCCGCGCTTCCGGGCTCCGTGTCTCCGTGGTGAACCGCCGCGGATAGATTCATTCTTCACACGCACTGCATCATATGCCCTCGGCCATACGTTGAAATTGCACCCTCGGATAACTGAATAATTACGAAATAGCATGTATATTCGTTGACGTGATAGTTGAAAATGCTGTAAATTTTCACAAATGAAAACGAATGAGCAGATTCAACGGTTTCTTTATGCCCGGCTCCCTTTATCCGATCAGAGACGGATTGTGATCGTGACGGGGGCTAGGCAAACCGGGAAGGGGTGACGTCGGGCTGTTGCGCCATCTGACCGGTCAGGATTCCGTGACGACGGGCGATCTATTCGAAACGTTCGTCGTCTGCGAATTGAGCAAGTGGATCAAGTCTAGCGCGTCAGACCTTCGCCTGTATTATTATCGGACGCGTTCCGGCTTGGAGGCGGACCTGTTGATCGAGTCGGGCCATGGGTTGATCGGCGCTGAGATCAAGTCGCGGGCGGTGGTGGATGCGGGCGACGCGGGGCGGCTTCGCCGGGTTGCGGAAGGTGCGGGCGTCCGATGGCTGGGGGGAATGGTGGTGCATGCGGGGACGGAGTTACGACCTCTCTGCGATCCGCACATCTGGGCGGTACCCGCCTCCCGTCTGTTATGCAATGCCTGAGGATCGCGCATTCCTGTGTCGCGCATTCCTGTTGACCCCGCAGAGCCAGGCAAGCTAACATGACCCTCTGAGGAAATTGCCTGAAAATGCACGGTGGCGTTGCGCGGACCCTTGTTTGAAACAGGGGATGACCATGAAGCCCTGCCGCATGCCGGAGATGAAATGAGCCAACCCAACATCATCCTGATCATCTGCGACCAGATGCGCGGCGACGCCATGGGCGCTGACGGCAACCGGTGCATCCACACCCCCAACCTCGACTATCTCGCCTCGCTCGGCGGGCGGTTCAACCACGCCTATTCGGCCGTCCCCTCCTGCCTGCCGGCCCGCGCCTGCCTCTGGTCGGGACAGAACCAGTGGCACGCCGGCGTGCTCGGGATGGGGCGCGGCCAGGGGGCGATCCCCAACGACTTTCCGAACTCGCTGGCGGGCACGCTGACACGGGCGGGCTACCGGACGCACCTGATCGGCAAGGGGCATTTCCATCCGCAGCGGACGCCGATGGGCTTCGAGTCGCTCGAACTGGACGAGTCGGGACGCATGCCCACCAGCGAGTTCCGCCGCTGGTTTGCCGAAAACGCCCCCGCGGGTGTCACGCCCGACGACCACGGCGTCGACTGGAACTCCTGGCATGCCCGTCCGTGGCACACGGAGGAACGGCTCCATCCGACCTACTGGACGATGTCGCGCTCGATCGACTTCCTGGAGCGCTACGACGAGAAGCGTCCTTTCTTTCTGAACATCTCGTTTGCGCGGCCGCACTCGCCCTACGATCCGCCGCAGCACTACTTCGACAGGTACTATCCCGGGGGCGACCTTCCCGAACCCAGCGTCGGCGAGTGGGCGAAGATGCACGACGATCCCGAGACCGCCCTCAACCCCAACGCCTGGCGCGGACGGATGACACCCGACCAGGTCCGCCGCGCCCGCGCGGGGTACTACGGATCGATCTCGTTCATCGACACCCAGATCGGGCGCCTGATGGGCTGGTTGCGGCGGCATCCGCAAATCAACAAAAACACGTGGATCCTCTTCACGTCGGACCACGGCGACATGCAGGGCGATCATAACTTGTGGCGCAAGACCTACGCCTACGAGGGGAGCGCGCGCATCCCGTTCCTGGTGGTGCCGCCGGCATCGCCGGACACGCCGAAGCGCGGCGTCGTCGACGAGGTCGTCGAACTGCGCGATGTCATGCCGACGCTGCTGGAGGCGGCCGGCGTCCCGCTGCCCGGCACGATGGATGGCCGGAGCCTCGTGCCCCTCCTGGAGAAGCCCGACGCAAACTGGCGCAAATACATCCACGGCGAGCACTGCACCTGCTATTCGGAAGAGCAGGAGATGCAGTACGTGACCGACGGCAAGCGCAAGTTCATCTGGCTCCCCCGGATCGGCGTGGAGCAGTTCTTCAACCTCGAAGCCGATCCGGGCGAGTGCAGCAACCGCGTCGACGATCCTGCCTGCGCCGACGAGGTCGCGCGGTGGCGGGGCTACCTGATCGCCGAGCTGGAGCAGCGGAACTGCGGCTGGGTCCGGGACGGACGGCTGAACTGCCCGGAAGAGGCGATGATCTCCCCCTTCAAGGATGTGCGCTGGTCCGGCCATGATTGAGAATCTGATTCGGCGCGACCGGCTCCTGCGTTCGATCCGCGCCTACTTCCTCTCGGCCGGCTACATCGAGGTCGAGACGCCCGTGCGCATTCCCGCGCCGGCGCTGGAAACCCATATCGACTGCCCCGGTTCGGAAGGGGCGTGGCTGCGGGCTTCGCCCGAATTGCAGATGAAGCGCCTGGTCGCGGACGGCCTGCCGCGCATCTACCAGATCGGCCCCTGCTTTCGCCGCGGCGAACGAGGACGGCGCCACAACCCCGAGTTCACGCTGCTGGAGTGGTACCGGGCGGAGGCGACGGCGGACGACATTCTGGACGAGTGCCGTGCGCTGATCGTCCAGACCGTCCGCGACGTCACGGGGGGGCCCCGCTTCGTCTATCAGAACCGCACCGTGGACGTGGGCGGCGAATGGGAGCGGATCACGGTCCGCGAGGCCTTTCTCCGCTGGGCGGGATGGGACCCGACCCGGAACTGGGATGCGGAGCGTTTCGACCTCGACTTGATGAACTGCGTCGAGCCCGCGCTTCCCGGGGACCGCCCCTGCATCCTGTCGGGATATCCGGCGCCTGCGGCCTCCCTGGCGCGTCTGTCGCCACAGGACCCGCTGGTGGCGGAACGATGGGAGCTGTACCTATGCGGGTTGGAACTGGCGAACGCCTACACGGAGCTGACGGACGGCGCCGTGCAACGCCAGCGGTTCCAGCAGGCCGCCGAGGAGCGGCGTGCGGCGGGGCGCGCGGTCTATCCCCTGGATGAAGATTTCATCGCCGACCTGATGAGCGGCCGGTTTCCGCCCTGCGGGGGCATTGCGCTGGGCGTCGACCGGCTGGCGATGCTGCTGTGCGACGCCGCCTCGATCGACGAGGTCCGCCCCTTCTGTCCGCCCGTCGGCGGCCTTTGGTGAGGCGATCATCGCTCGGCGATGACATCGAGCCCGCGCAAGCCGAAAATAGCTGAAGCGGCAAGGAAATGGCGATCATGCGAATAGACAGCGCCGAATCCGGCCTCCGCTGCGCTGGCCAGGTGCAGGGCATCGGCGCCGCGAATATAGGCCGAAGCCGGAGCCTTCCGCAGGACATTCATCAATCGCTGTTGAACGGCGCCGTCCAGGGGCAGCCAGCGGAATAGTCCGTTGCTGCAGTCAAACATGAACTGATCGATAGCCGCATGGAACGTGCGCTGTTCCAGCCTTCGTTCCCGATAGGCCCGATGGAGCGCCGTTACCACCTCCGCCTGGGCATGCCAGGCCGCCACGATGCATTGCGTCTGTTCAGCAAGCGTGCGCACCGCTTCGAAGCCATGGTCTTCGATGTAGAAGCGGACGATGTAGCTGGTGTCGAAGAAAAGTTCGCTACCGTGCATCGCGATCCTCCGACAGCTCCGCCGTGATGTCCCGTGCGCCGGGAGGCGGCTGATAGGCGCCTGCCTTTCGGGCTGCTTCGTAATCGGGGAGCATTTTGCGCGTTTTCCAGGGTGATTCCACCGACTCATCGGTCGGCGAAGGCACACCCAATTCACGGCTTAACGAGATCAGTACGAGTTGCTTGAGCGTCTGACCCGTCGCCGCCGCGTGGATCTTGGCCCGCCTGAAAATGGGCTCCGGTAGCTCAATCGTCGTTTTCATGTGGACATATTACCGTAAATATGGTTTTATGTCAATTCAGCGGCGACTTGAGCAAGATGAAGATTACGATTACTAAGCGTCGCATTGTAGACCTTACACGGAGCATCCGAAAAATCCTGCAAATCCTGCAATCCTGGCTAAAACAATTTTGAGACTCTTAGGATTGAGAGTGAAACTCCAACGGATCATCAAGGCGCCTCGTCATGAACGTTGAAAATCGACAGGAATCAAAATTCAGATTGCCAGGGTTCAGATCGGAAACTCTCCCTGAACCCCGAACCCTGAACCCTCCGCTTGCAAAAACCGAAGGTTTTGCAAGCGCCTCGGAAATCTCCGACTATCCCCAATGGACGGGGACCTTTGCGGTCCGTTCCGCCGATCTTGGGGCAGATGGCCGCGTCGGCGCGGCGACAGTGCTGGGTTTTCTAAACGAGGGGGCCGCCAGTCATGCGCAGCAGTTGGGGGTGGGACTGCATGCCTTGCAGGAGTCGGGCCGCACGTGGATGCTGGCGCGGATGCGCGTCGTGTTCCTGGGCTGGCCCAGTCTGGATGACGCCCTTACGGTGAAGACCTGGCCGGCGGGTGTTCGCGGACGCGCCGTGGCCTATCGTGATTTTGAAGGGCGCAACGGAGTGGGGAACGTCATCGTCAAGGCCATCAGCGAGTGGCTGCTGGTGGACACGGAGAAGTCCCGCATCCTGCGCCTCCCCCCCGAGATCACGTCCTTGGCGCCGGCGGAGACCCCGCGCGTCGAACTGCCCGAGGCGGAGCCTCCGGCCGCCGGATGGGAGGCGTCGTGGCATGCGACGCTGCCCGTGCGACGCGCCGACCTGGACGTCAACCGCCATGTGAACAACGGCCACTACGCCGAATGGCTGTTCGAGCCGCTTCCTGCAGCGTGGCTGGAGCGGCGCCTGACGCGCGTGGACATCGCCTACCGCCTGGGTGCGGTGCAGGGCGACACGGTCGTCAGCGCCGCCGCCGCCGTCGGCGAGACGACCGTCGCGCACCGTCTGACGCGCCTTTCGGATGGCGCGTTGCTGGGCGAGGCCGCGACCTGGTGGGATGGCTGATTCGGCCGGGGTGCACACCTGCTCGTTCATATTCGAAATCACATTCGAAATCACTTGAACACGAAACAGGAACATGCTATTCCTAACGCAAAGACAGGGCGGGGCCAGGCATTACGACCGGGAGGGGCATGGATCGTTTTCAATGTGAGCGGGGACAGAAAAAGGACGCCTATGACTTCCTGCGGTAATTCTTCGCGGGAACTGGGCCGAGTCGGCTCGGCGGGCATGCTTTTTGCACGCCGGGGGCTTGTGCCCTTGTTGCTCGGCGTGGCGCTGGGCGCGTTCGGCGCTCGTGCGGCGCTCGTCGTCCAGCCTGCGGCATACCATTTTGG
>CAZQKI010000035.1:0-29492 GCA_964592855.1 uncultured Lentisphaerales bacterium | reverse complement strand
TTGGCGGCGACCCCGATGTCACCCGGATGGAGCACCTGTATGATACCTGCAAAGAACCCTGAAGCCTGCCTGGTTGGCGCCTATGGCGTCCTGCGCACGGATCGCACCGTCTACCGTCCCCTGGATACGGTTACGGTCACCATCGAAGGGCGCGCGTGCGGCGACACCACCTGCCGCATCCGCGTGCACGACGCCGACCAGGTGCCCTACTTCGAGTCCGATGTCGCGCTGCAGGATAACGTGGGACAGGTCGAGTTCCTGGTGGCCGGCGCGCTGGGCGCACACTACATCTATCTGGACTGGCCGGCGCAGCCGCACTACAGCCGCTATCTGAATTTCGAGGTCGATGCGGCGACCGCCATCGAAAGCGGCGACCGCGACTTCGACGAACTCTATCCCTTCTCCCGCGCGATGATGAAGCTCGGCCGCCGGGAGTACCAGACGCCCCGCGGCAGAATGGTCGGATACATATCCGCCGACACCTGGCACTTCGACGGCATCTGGCTGCGCGACTGGATCTACGGACTCCCCGGCTATCAGCACTGGGAAACGGTGATGAGCGACGGACTCGATCGCTTCCTGGAGTGCCAGACGGCCGACGGCATGGTGCCGGATGGCATCGAGCGGAGCGGCAAGACGTGGCGGGTGGGCCTTGAATCGGATGTCGAATACATCATCACGCTCGGCGTCTTCCAAACCTGGTGCGCCACGGGCGATGACCGGTGGCTGGCCACGATGCTGCCGAAACTGGAATTGGCGCTCGACTACATCCGCCGTGATGAAAAGCACTGGGATGCCGGACACCAGCTCATCAAGCGGCAGCACAGTTGCGACACCTGGGATTTCGACATCGATCATGCGGGCGACAGCGGCAGCAGCCGGCACGTCATCGCCACGTGCGACCAGAGCGGCTACTGCCTGGCTTTTCAGGCGATGGGCGCCATGTACCGTCACCTCGGTCAGGAGCCGGCCGCTGCGGCGTGGTTCGATTATGCCGAGCGCTACCGCCAGCGGGCGGCGGCGCTCCTCTGGGATGGCGGCAAGTTCCTGCATCATGTCCATCTGGACCCGATCGACCATGGCGATTTCGACGAGTCGCAGCAACTCGCCATGGGCAACACCTGGGCGATGACCCGCGGTTTGGCCACGCCGGAGCAGGCACGGTCCATCATCGACGAGTACCAGCGACGGCAGCTTGTCACGCAAGACGCCTATCCGTGGTGGAGCCTACAGCCCGGCTACCCCGATCACCTGGGCTACTTCGCCAGTCGGACTTTTTGCCGCCAGGGGGGCTATGCCAACGGCGGGTTGATGCCGTGGGTCGGCGGCGAACTCTGCCTGGCCGCCTTCTCCTTTGGCCGCGAAAGCTACGGCGTCGAACTGCTGCGGCAATATGCCGAACACCTGCGCCGCACCGGCGGAGCCCAGGTCTGGTACTGGCCCGACGGCGAGCCAGGGTTCCGCACCACCAACGAAGTGCCCTACGCGGGCTGGGGCATGGCGAACTGGGTGGGGGCGCTGATCGAAGGACTGGCCGGCATCCGTCCGGGGCTTGCCGCACAACTGCGCCGCGTGCAGGTGTCGCCTTGCTGGCTGGCGGCGGGCGTGCATGCCGCCTCCGCAACGGTGCGCTTCGCCGCCTCCAAGGCCTACTTTGCCTATCAGTTCACTTGCGACCCCGCGCACCGCAGCCTTTCGCTGCTCTACTGCGGCTCGGGCCAGTCGGCCGAACTCCGGCTCCTCCTGCCTGCCGATTTCCGGACGGCGCAGGTCGAATGCAACGGCGCCGCCATCGCCTGGCGGGAGGAGGCCGTGGAAGCGTCGCGCTACCTGTGCTGCGAGCTGCCCATCGCCGGGGTGGGGCTCCTTCTGGTATCCTGAGTCATGCTGACCTCCGATTTCGATTATGTCCTCCCGCCGGAGCTGATCGCCCAGCACCCGCCCGCGGAACGCACGGCGTCGCGGATGCTGGTCCTCGACCGCCACGCCCCCACGGTCCGTCACTGCGGGTTTGTCAATCTGCCCGACTACCTCCGCGCCGGGGATCTGGTGGTCGTCAACGACACCCGCGTCTTCCCCGCCCGCCTGCAGGGGACGTGGTCGGATACGGGGGGCAAGGTCGAATTCCTCCTGCTCGAAATCCAGGATGGCGCCGCGGACCTCCCCGGGCCTGACGGCACCTACTTCATGCGGTGGGAGAGCCTCTGCGGCAGCGGCCGGCGGGCGCGCCCCGGGTTGAAGGCGGTTTTTGGCGACGGCGCGCTGACGGCAGAAGTGGAGGGACCGACCGGGGAGGATGGGACGATTCGCGTGGTGTTGCGCGGCCCCTCGCCCCTGTGGTCGCTGCTCGACCGGCACGGCAAGACGCCCTTGCCGCCCTACATTGCCCGCCCGCAGGACAGTTCGGCGGAGAAGCTGGAAGACCTGGCGCGCTACCAGACGGTCTATGCGCGGGAAACGGGGGCGGTGGCCGCGCCGACGGCGGGGCTTCACTTCACGGAGGCTGTATTCGCCGATCTGCGCCGGATGGGCGTCGCGGTTGCCTCTGTCACGCTGCATGTGGGTATGGGCACATTCAAGCCGGTGCAAGCCGAGCGGCTGGAGGAGCATGTCATGCATCCTGAGCGCTACGTGGTGCCGGAGGCGACCGCGGAGGCGATTCGCGCCTGCCGCCGCCGGGGCGGACGGATCCTGGCGGTCGGCAGCACCTCGGTGCGCACCCTGGAGACGATGGCGGCGGAGCAGGGTGGCGAGGCGGTCGCCTGTTCGGGGCGGAGCCGTCTGTTCATCCACGAGCCGTACACGTTCCGCTTCACCGACCTGATGCTCACCAACTTCCACCTGCCGCGCTCCACCCTGCTGATGATGGTGTCGGCCCTGGCGGGACGGGAACGCATCTTCGCGGCCTACCACGAGGCGATTGCCGAGCGCTACCGCTTCTTCAGCTACGGCGACTGCATGCTGATTGTCTGATGCTTTTTCCGCCAGGCGCCCGGCGGCGCACCGTGGGCCTTGCGGAAGGCGGCGGAGAAGCCGGCCGGATTGGCGAAACCCGTGGCCTCGGCAATCGCCTCCAGGGAGAGTTCGGTGTCGCGGAGCAGGAGCGCGGCATGCTCGATCCGGCGCTTGCGCAAGGCCGTGGCGGGGCCGCAGCCCATGGCCTTTTTGAAGCGCATCTCCACCGTCCGTTTCGAGGCGCCGCAGAGTTTGGCCAGGCGCGCGCCGGTGATCGACTGCGTCAGCTCCTGCTGCGCGATGACCTTGGCGACCAGGGGATCTTCGCCGGCATTCTTGACGGATGAGGCGCGCGGAACCAGTTGCGTCGGCTTGATGCGCTCAACGTGCGGCGGCTGCTCCGGATGGTCGAGTAGGGAGGCCAGGCAGGCGGCGGCGCGTTCGCCGATGCGGGTGCCGTCGAGCTGGATCGAGGTCAGCGGAACGTGCGCCAGCAGATTGTCCACCGGAGCGTTGCCGACGCCGACGACGGCAAAGTCACGGGGAATCTCCGCCGCCAGGGAGCGGATGCGGCGCATCAGCCGCCGCGCCAGGTAGTCGCTGCTGCAGAAGAGCCCGCAGGGACGGGGAAGTTGCCGGAGCCACTCTTCCCAGCCGGCATCGAACGCATAGCTGTCGGCCGACGGCGGCGTGGCAACGGAAAAGCCGGCGGCGGCGATGACTTCGGAAAATCCTTCGTAGCGGTGGACGGCCGATGCCGAGGCCTTTTCGAAAAGGGCGCCAAACGTCTGGTGACCCTGCTGGAGCAGGTGGTGCGCCGCCAGGCGGCCAACGTGGCGATTGTCGGAAATCACCGACGAAACCGAGTGAATCTGCGACTGATCGGAGATGTTGACCATCGGCACGGGCTTTCCCGGCAACCCCTTCAGCCAGCGGTCGCTCAACAAGGCGCCGATGACGCCCGTCAGCAGATTCTGCCGCAGGAACGAATAGAACAGCTCTTCCTGCGTGCCATGGAGCGGAAGAAGCTGCCAGCTCTGCTCGCGATGGGCGTAACGCTGAACCCCTTGCAGAACCTGCATGCTGAAATCAAAATCGACTTCCAGCAGTACCGCGATCAATTTTGGCGTGGCTGGAGATATCATTACGCATAATTGTAATACATTTATGCGCGAATGCGCAATGCGTAAATCGGCCCATTCTGGCATAATGGCGACATGAAACGCGCATTTATGACTGGCATCACGGGACAGGATGGCTCCTATCTCGCCGAACTTCTGTTGGAAAAGGGCTACGAGGTTCACGGTGTCATCCGCCGGTCCTCGAGCTTCAACACGGAGCGGATCGACCATCTCTATCAGGATCCGCACATCATGGGAGTCCGTCTTTTCCTCCATTACGGCGACCTAGCCGACTCGGTCCGCTTGACCAAGCTGCTCTATGAACTCAAGCCGGATGAAATCTATCATCTCGGGGCGCAGAGTCACGTCCGCGTCTCCTTCGACATTCCCGAATACACCGGTGATGTGACGGGGCTGGGAACAGTCCGCATTCTCGACGCCATCCGCGAGGCGGGCATCCAGAAGCAGGTCCGCTTCTACCAGGCCTCCTCCTCCGAGCTTTACGGCAAGGTGGTCGAAACGCCGCAGACCGAGACGACACCCTTCTATCCGCGCTCGCCCTATGCGGTCGCCAAGCTCTACGCCTACTGGATCACGGTGAACTACCGCGAGGCCTACAACCTCCATGCCTCGAACGGCATCCTCTTCAACCACGAGTCGCCGCGCCGGGGACAGACCTTTGTGACGCGCAAGATCACGCAGGCGGTGGCGCGGATCAAGCTGGGCATGCAGGACAAGCTCTTTCTCGGCACGCTGGATGCGCGGCGCGACTGGGGCTTTGCCGGCGACTACGTCGATGCGATGTGGCGGATGCTGCAGCAGGATTCGCCGGGCGATTACGTGATTGCGACGGGCGAAACCCACAGTGTCCGGGAGTTCTGCGAAGAGGCCTTCGGGCTGGTCGATCTGGACTGGCAGCAGTACGTCCGGCACGATGCGCGCTACGAGCGCCCCAGCGAGGTCGATCTGCTGCTGGGCAATCCCGCCAAGGCGGCGAAGGTGCTCGATTGGCGGGCGAAGGTCACGTTCCGCGAGCTGGTGCGGATGATGGTGGAGGCGGACCTGCGCCTGGCTCGGCGCGAGTTGGCCATGTCCAGAAGCGAGAGCAACGAAGCGGGGGTATGAACATCATGGACAGTTATGATCCGCTGTTTGAACGAGTGTATGTTGCCGGACACGCGGGAATGGTCGGCTCGGCGATTCTGCGCCGGATGAAGGTGCTGGGACTCCCCGATCCGATCACGGCGACGCGTGCGGAGGTCGATCTGCTCGACCAGGCCGCCGTGCGTGCCTTCGTCGCGAAAGCGCGTCCCACGAGCGTCATCGTCGCGGCGGCGAAGGTCGGCGGCATCGAGGCGAACCGCTCGCAGCCGGCCGATTTCCTCTATGAGAACATGGTGATCGCCACGCATCTGGTGGATGCCTCCTTCCGCAATGGCATTCGGCATCTGATGTATCTCGGCAGCTCCTGCATCTTCCCGCGGATGGCGCCGCAGCCGATGACCGAGGATGCGCTGCTGACGGGGCTGCTGGAGCCGACCAACGAGGGCTATGCCGTCGCGAAGATCGCCGGCATGAAGCTCTGCCAGATGTACCGCCGCCAGCACGGGGTCTGCTACCATTCGGGGATGCCGACCAACCTCTACGGCCCGGGCGACAACTACGATCCGAACGGCTCGCATGTGCTGCCCGCCCTGTTGCGCCGCTTCGAGAACGCGCGGATCGAGGGCTCGAAGGAAATCACCTTGTGGGGCACGGGCGTGGCGCTCCGTGAGTTTCTGCATGTCGACGATCTGGCCGACGCGGTCCTGTTTCTGATGCGCCTGAAGAACCCGCCCGACTGGGTCAACATCGGCTCGGGAACCGAAGTCACGATCCGCCGTCTGGCCGAGCTGGTCCGCGACGCCTGCGGCGCGAAATGCGTGCTCAAGTGGGACGCGACCAAGCCCGACGGAATGCCGCGCAAGCTGCTGGACTGCTCGCTGCTCCATTCGCTGGGCTGGCAGGCTTCGATCTCCCTGGAGGAGGGCCTGGCCCGGACGGTGCAGGATTACCGGCGGGAACTGGCTGAAGGGCGCGTCCGCGGCCACCGCAATTGAGTGGTGATTGGTCAATGGTCATTGGTGATCATGAAAGGACTTCAGGGATTTAGCCGACGCCATTTTCTCGCCGGTCTGGCCGGTTCGGCCTTGCTGGCGACATCGCTGCGTGGCGAAACGTCCCGTGCCGCCGGGGCGGTTCCCGCTGTCGGCGATGATGGTCTGCGGCGCCTGTTCGGTCTGTATCCCGATCTGACGTATCTCAACAACGGTTCGCTGGGACCCTGCCCGTCGGTCGTCCTGGAGCGGACGCATGCCGCGTGGCTGCGCCTGGAGCGGAATCCCGTTCTCGAAGGCTATGGGCCGCTGCTGCAGGAGGCCGAGAGCGTCCGCAAGCAGGCGGCGGCATTCCTCGGGGTTGGCGTTGACGAACTGGCTATCACCCGCAACACGACCGAGGCCATGAACCTGATCGCGCAGGGGATCGAGCTGCGCGAAGGCGACCGCGTCCTGACCACCGACCAGGAACACCCGGGGGGCTCGCTCTGCTGGCAATACTACGCCCGGCGGCGCGGAGTGGGGATTGACGTGGTAGGCCTGGACCCCGGGCGGGACGATGCCGCCGGCCTTGTCGCGCGCTTCAAAGCGGCGATCACGCCGCAGACGCGGGTCATGAGTGTCAGCCATGTCACCTACACCACGGGACAGCGGTTGCCGATCCCGTCGCTGGCGGCATTGGCGCACGAGCACGGCATGCTCTGCGTGGTGGATGGCGCCCAGGCCCCGGGCGGTCTGGCGGTCGATGTCGCGGCACTGGGTTGCGATGCCTATGCCACCAGCGCCCACAAATGGCTGCTGGCCCCCAAGGGGACGGGGCTGCTGGTGATTCGCCAGGCCGCCCGAAAGCGGATTGACCCCCTGCCGTTGAGCAGCGGCATGCGCGTTTATACAGGGGCGACCGGCGAGCAGAACATCCCCGGGGTGATCGGACTGGGCGCGGCCCTGGAATTCCTCGGCCAGTTGAACATGGCTGAAGTCGAAAAACACAACATGGCCTTGCGCGGGCAGTTGCTGGAGGCGGTGAGCAACCTGCCGGTGACGCTGGTGAGTCCGGTGGCGGCAGCGGATGGAGCGCCGATCGTCAGCCTGGGGCTGCCGCCGGGCATCGATGCGGGAAAAATCCAGCAGACCCTGTCACGCGAGCATCGCATCGAGGTGCGGGCGGTGCAGCACGGAACCCTCCAGGCTTTGCGCGTCTCGCTGCACGTCTACAACACCCGCAGCGATATCGACCGCTTCATCCGCGCCCTGGCTAAAATGCAGACTGGGAATGGGCGAACGATCCGGTAGCGCATTGACCGTCACTTTCCTTTCCGCTGCGTCACGTCGTTTGTGCCATAGTTTGCGCGTTCTTCCCGGACCGTTCGCACGGTTTTAGGGTCAACGCTCACCGGTTTTCCGTTGCGGGCCACCACGATCAGTTTGCCAGCCCTACGGTGTTCCTCAATGGTATCGGCAACCGCTTCCTGAAGCGCACGTTCAGCCTTCCCCGCAAAACTGTTCAGTTTAGTCTTGCTCATCTGTTTCTGTCTCCTGAACCTGCCGCATGATTAATGAGTAGAGTTCGTGGTTGGCAATCCGCGTCAGATCGCTTGCAATTTCCGCGACAAGAGTCGCACGCTCACCGCTGTTATCAAAGATCAAGGTACGATGTGCCAGCGGGATGTAGAGGTAAAATAGATTGCTCAGTGACTTGGGATAGCGTCGCTCAATGGCATCGGATGGAATGTCGTGCCCGCCAGAGGCAACACGGGAAGCCACGCGTGCTGCCGAAAATGCCGGGCTTGGAATCCAAAGATAGAACAATACGACTCTGAATCCCCGCTCGCGCAGGCAGCCGAACAGGCGAATATACGCCCGACCGGACAAGGTCGTTTCGAAGGCAAAATCACGCCCACGCTGAATCATTTCATCAATACGCCGCAGGAAGATTCGCCCTGCCTCCAACTGCACGGCTTGTTCGTTTAGTGGCGACAGTCCATGGGCAATGGCATCGGCGTTCACGAATTCGGCGACCTTGGCGACACGCGGGAGGTAATGCATGGCAAACGTGGTCTTTCCCGCGCCATTCGGCCCGGCAATCACGTAGCAAGTTGGCCTATTTTTGTTCAAGTGTTCAGCCATCTATGCCTCGCTCTCCGCCACCGCCAGCGATTGAGGCTTTGGGTTCAATCGCCGCTCCCGCATCCTTCGGCTTCACCGCCAGCAAAGCCTGTTTCCCCCGAAAGACTCGCACGAAATCAGCGCGGTCGTTGAGTCGAATCATCACCGGATTCTCGCAACTGGAGGCGCGACCGAAGATAACCGCTTGACGTTCTTGCAAGCTAGGGAGCTTGCTTGAGTACTTGCTGCCAATGTAGTTGGAGAGGAAGTCTTTAGCCAGTGTTCATTGTTCGTGGTATCCAGTCACGAATCGCAATCCCGACCGCGAATAAGAAAACTTAACAGGAGTCATACCAAGAGACAAGGAGAGATTCGCTGAACGTAGGCGGATATGTTGAACTTGGACTTGCAGCCGTTGTAGCTCATGTAGCGGATCTTGCCGAAAACCGGGCGTTCGCCCCACGCGCGGTCATGCACGCCGCCGATGGACCAGGCCGCTCCCACGTAGCCGTTCGGATCGCGGCCATCGATCTCATAGCGGTCGTTCAAGTCGATCACCGTCTGCAGCGCCTCCTCGGGCGATGGCGTCCATTCCAGGATCTTCTTGGCCCAGTACATCCGCAGGTAACCGTGCATCTTGCCGCCTTGCACCATCGCCTGCTGGGCCGCGTTCCAGAGATCGTCGTGCGTGTCGCCCGCTTCGAGGCGGTCGCGCGAATAGAGATAGGGACGGACATCGTGCGCATGCTCGGACAGCGTCTGCCTCGCCCAGGCGGGAAAGCCCTCGACCGTGTCATAGTGCGGGTTGTAGAGACAAAAGTTGTCCGCGAGTTCGCGCCTGACGATCAACTCCTCCAGGAACGCATCCCGGGCAACCGGAGCGGTCCCCGCTGCGCGCACCTCCAGCGCAACACGCTGGGCGGAGATCTGGCCGAAGTGGAGGTATGGCGAGAGGTTCGAAAGTCCGTCGACAGCGGGATTGCGGCTCGCGTCGGGATAGCCGTCGAGTCTCCGGTTGATGAACTGTCGCAACGTTCGCAAGCCGGCGGCGGACCCCGGCACGAGGCCAGTCGCCTCGCCAACTGATCGGTCAACCCGGATCTGCTCCAGGACTCCCGTCCAATCCACCGGGCCGGGGTCCTGTGGCCAGACCTGCGGGTGGCGGAGCAGCGCCGGGATCGGCGTGAGAAAATCCGGCAGCAGTTTGCGGTGCTTGGGCCGGAGCGTGTAGGCGCCGTACTCCTGCTTCGGCGAAGCGAAACGCGCGGGGATGATGTTGTGAGCGTCCACCTCGACGGCCGCCACGCGGAGGGCGGCGGCCGCAGCCGTCCGCCAGCCGGTCTTGATGCGGAGCGGATCGAAGTCGGTGACCACCAGCGCGGCCCCGATGCGCCGGGCGAACGCGGGCACCTCGCGCCCCGGATCGCCCCGCAGGAGGACCAGGCTGATGGATTGCTTGCGCAGGGCAACCTCGGTCTCCGCGAGCCCGCGCAACATGAACGCGTACTGACGCAGCGTGGCGCCCAGGAAGTCGGGCGCGAGGCAGAAGACCGTCACGAGCGGCGCGCCACGGATCAGCGCTTCCCGCTGCGCGTGGAGGAGCGCCCAGTTGTCGGCGGCCCGCTGATCGCGGCTCATCCAGTAGAGCACGGGACCCTCGGCCGCGGGCGGACGTTGATTCAGGGGGTGGATGCGCTCGGCGCGGATCGGTTGGGGTTGCATGGTCACGGTGCTCCTCGGCTTGGCCCGATCGATCCGGGCGGGCGCCAGACGATGATGCGGTTCGGGAACAGGCGGGTTATCCGGTAGCGGTGCGAGGTGTCCGGAGCCGCAGTCGCTGCCAGCGACAGCAGTTCATCGACCGTAAAACCCTTGCAGATCGAGAGCAGTCCGTCGCTGCGGGCAAAGCTGCCTCGCAATAACGCACAACTGGCGAGATTGAAGACGGCGTAGGCGAGCCGGCAGCGGCGGAGGTCGTTCAAGAGGACTCCGGCCTGTGGAAAGCGTTCGAGCTGCGCGAACAGCGCCGTGATGTCAGCCTCGCTCAAATGATGGAGCAGATGGTTGGCGAAGACGAAGTCGAAGGGCGCGAGATCGTCAAGAGCGGCAACATCCCGCTCCAGGATCTTCAGGCCGGGTGTCGCGCCGTAGTGGCGCCGGGCAAAGGCGACCACCCGCGGATCGTGGTCGCAGGCGGTCACCCGCAGCCGCAAACCGCGCCGGCGACAGTATTGGAGCAGCCAGACGGAGGTCTCGCACGCGCCGGCGCCGAGATCGATCAGATGGTATTCCGATTCAGGAGACGCCAGCATGCGTCGGATCACGAATTGTTTCAGCAGGTGACGGCTTCGTGTCACGACGCGGTTAATCCAGTCGAACTGCTCAAGTGTCCGGTTGAGCAGGTCGGGATCGGAGTCGGCCTGGTCCATCAGTTCGGGAAGCTTCGCCCGCTGACGGAGGTTGGGGAAGAGTGGCATGCGTTCCTGGCGGTTAGCCGTGTTTGGCAGCGATGATGATTTCGATCACTCCCAGAAAGTGAAGCTGAGTGGTCGTCGTGAGCAGCCCGTGTCGGGCGAACTGGCGGTGCAGCGCTTCCCGGCGCGGATACTGGGCGAGGCTGTCGGCGATGTAGCCGTAGGTGTCGGCGTTGCCGCTCCGGATCAGGCCCCACAGCCCGCACCAGAATCCGAGCAGGGCCAGTTCCAGCGAGGAGGCGCGGTTCCAGCGCGAGAAGTCGAGTGTGGCCACAATCCCGCCCGGCCGCAGGAGCCGCGCGATCTCGGCCAGAGCCTGATCGAGGTCGGGGGCGTTGCGCAGGCCGTAGCCGACGGTGATCAGGTCGAAGCTTTCCGTCGGCAGCGCGGTGGCGGTCATGTCGGCTTGGCGGTAAACGATTCGCGGGTTGGCGCCGAACCGGTCCCGCGCCAGATCGAGCATGGGTTCCGTGAGATCCAGCGCGGTCACTTCGGCATCGGGATAGCGGTCCAGAAGGAGGGCGGCGAGGTCGCCGTTACCGCTGGCGAGATCGAGGCAAACGGGCGCAACGCGTTCCGGGAGCGCCGCCACCAGCGCTTGCTTCCAACGTCGATCCTGCCCCAGGGAGAGGACGCCGCTCATCCGGCCATACTCGGGTGCGATCGCGGCGAAGAGCTCCCGGTTGAACTGGAGTTTCCCGTCGGGCTGGTGGATGTAGTGGTTCGATTTGAGACGGAAGCTGGTCATGGTTCACCTTTGCGGCCATTGGGAATCGTGAGCATGGCGAAGTGCGGCGGCAGGCGTTGGAGCAAGGGTGGGCGGAGGAGGAGTCTGCGAAAGGCCGCGGAGCGGATGACCGAGGCTGGCGCACTCGTTCGCGTTCCCACCCACATCCCGGCCGCTGCCCGGCGCGTGGCGGTCCGCGCCGCGCGCCGGCGGATCTGGTCATAGCGATCCAGCCCTGCCGCCACCCGATCATCCGCCAGCAGGCGGGGCAGGGTCTCTGCCAGCAGATCGGCATCCGCCAGGCCGGTATTCATGCCCTGGCCGCCGATCGGGCTCATCACATGGGCGGCGTCGCCGGCGAGAATCACCCGTCCGCAATACAGCCGCGACACATCCAGGCGTTCCGGCTGGAATTCAAACAGTGGGGAATCGCGTGGGTCCTTCAATTGCACGCCGCTGATGAGGGCGGTCTGATCCACGAGAAACTGTTCCAGCGTCCGGCCTTCGGCGGTCTTTGTGATTGACGCCACCCAGCGGCGCTTGCCTGCGGAGAGCGGAAATGATTCGAGCGAGCCCTGTCTGGTGAAGAACAGATGGGCCTGCCGATCCCAGCGGGTGTTCTCGCCGAAGTCGGCCATGACAAAGCGGGTGGGATAGGCTTTGCGCGAAGACCCGATGCTCAGCAGATTTCTGACGGTGCTCTTCGATCCATCGCATCCGATCAGCCACTCGGCCTGGATCGTCTTCTCGTCACCGCCGCCGGTCGCCTGCAGACCGACCTCGACGGCTCCGCCCGTCTGACTGACCGTGACCAGTTCCACGCTGCGCCGAACCTCCACATACGGGCTGGCTTCCAGCGCGTGCGCGAGAATCTCCAGAGTTTTGGACTGGGGCAGGGTGAGAATGAACGGATACGCCGAGGCGAGCCGGTCAAAGCGGACTTCGCCGGCGATGCCGCAACCGTCGTGAACCACCGCCTCGGTCACCTTCACGCCGTGCGTGATGAAGGTCCGGTCAATCCCGGCCTTTGCCAGGATCGCCAGGGAAGGCGGTGTAATGCCGATCGCCTTCGACCACTCCAGGCTCCCCGGGCGCTTCTCGATCAGGAGCGAGTGGATTTTGCGCCCGGCGAGCAGGAGCGCGAGCAGCATGCCGACCGGGCCCGCGCCGACGATCAACACCGGCCACCTCTGTTGCGGGGCAGGCTTCAGCATGTTCACGTTCCTTTGGCGAGCGCGGCGAAGGCGGTGAAGCCCGCACCGAAGGCCAGAATCAAACCCGGGCCACGTGTCAATTTCCGTTCGTGCATATCCTTCAAGGCGAAGAGGACGGTGGGCGATGACATATTGCCGTACCGCTCGAAGACCTTGACCGAGGCATCCAGCGCGGAGAGGGGGATGCTCATCTTTTTGGACACCTGCCGCAGCACCTCGGTTCCGCCGGCGTGTACGGCCCACCAGGCGACATCCTCAGTCCGCATGCCGTTGCGGGCCAGGATTCGTTCGCAGACGGTTTCGATGCACTGCGCACCGATCAGCGGGACCCGGCGCGTGAGGGTGTTGCGCAGGCGCCCGTTCTCGTGCCGGTAGCGCAGCGCCTCCCGGTGTTCCGGAAAAATTCCGGTTTCAAAATCGAGCAGTTCCAAACCACCCGTCGCTGCAGGTCTCTCTTGCAGGACGACCGCCGCCGCGCCGTCGCCGAAGATGGCGTTGCTCACGGTCAGTCCCGGGTCGTCGTCGATCAGGTGGGTGGCGGAGCAGATCTCGACCGATGCGCTGATGACGGGGCGTCCGCGCGTGCGCGCCAGGAGTCCGCAGCCGCATTCGAGGTTGGGGACGGCCGATCCGCATCCCATGCCCATGATATCGATTGCCTTGATATCGTTGGGCAACGCCAGATCCTCTGCCAGATAGGAGGTCATTCCCGGGCAGATGTAGCCCGTGCACGTGTTGACGACGATCCCGCCCAGATCCGAAGGGGCGATGCCGGCAGTCTCCAGGGCATTGCGGCAGGCCCGGGCAAGAATTTTGCGCCCTTGCGCGGTGAAGCGGGCGATCTGCGCGTCGACCGATTCATTCAGAATATCCTCGGGCTTGCCGATGCCGATATGGCGCCCTTGGATCGGACCCTCGAGGAGCAGGCGGGCATAGAGATCCCGCTGCCCGGCGGGCATCAGTCCGTATGTGTCGTAGAACCGATAGGCATCGCTCTGCTTCAGATAGAAATCGGGATTCGCGGTGCCGATTGCTACGATGTGGGGGTTAGTCATAAGTCATCTTCAATGCAGCAAGGACCTGTGCGGCGGTGATGCCCCGGATGCGCACGCGTTTGACGCGCGTCGTTGATCCGGTGACGAGCTCGACGGTCTTCTTGGACACCGCGAGAAGATCGGCCAGCCAGCGGAGCAAAGCTTCGTTGGCCTTGCCGTCGACGGGCGGCGCCTGGAGGCGGACGCGCAACCACTCCGCTTCAACACCTGCGATCGCATTGGCACGGGCGCGTGGTGTGGCCTTGATCGTGAGCACCACGCCCGCAGCATCCTCGGTGATCCATTTCATTTCCATGGTGCCTGGATGATCAGCTGGCGCAGCAGGCTCGTGACAACCCCGTAGAGGATGTTCATGCTGAAGAAGTAGGCGAGCGGGGTGAGGTCGATCATGCCGATCATCACGGGACGCCGGCTGAAGCCCCCCAGCAGGAACCGCACCGCCTCGTTCGCCAGTTGCTGCAGTCCGCGGTTCTGGGTCACGGCGGCGAACAGACTGCCGAGGACAACGCCCATCATGGCGCCGTAGGCGAAGAGGAGGATGTCGGCGAGGGAGAGGGCCGTGAGCCACCCGAGCTGGACGATGGCCTGGACCGGCTCCTGCCAGTTGAGCGTGACGGTCAGCGCGGCGATCCCCTTGTCGATGACGCCGGTGAAGGGCCTGCCCGTATGCTGGAGATGAAGGACGAGCAGGGCATTCAAGCCGACGATCACCACGGCCATGGGGAGTCGCGGGAGCAGGGAGAACGGGAGGGTGAAGCACTTGAAGGCCTCGGTGATGCGGTCGTTGCGCGGAACGGGCGTCATCAGCGCGACGAGGAAGGCCAGCCCCCAGAGCCGGACCAGGAAGGCGACGAAATCGGTCAGGCTGAAGAGAATGCAGTCGGGCCAGTTGCCTACCGGGAAGGTCCGGCTGATGGTCATGCCGACATCGATGGTCCAGTCGGAGCCCGCGCTGCAGAGGAGGATGCCGCGGAACGCGAGGAGAAAAAGCAGGGTGATGGCGGCAATGCCGGATGTGGAGCCGCCGATCAGCACGGGGCGGAGGAAGTCGATCACCTTGTCCGTCAGGCGAGTCGGTGCCGAGAGGAGCGGGTTGAAGTAGAACTCATGTTCGCCGACCTTCCAGAGACGCAGCCAGAGCAGGAGGAAGAAGAGATTGGTGATGAAGAGGATGGCGTCCATGGTGGTCAGGCTTCTGCGGCGGGTTTCCGCGGGCGCAGCGGTTTCTTTCCGCCCAGGGCATCGGTCTCGGCGTCGGCGCCGCGCGAAATGGCCGCGCCAAACTCGCCGAGTGCGGCGCGGTTGGAGCCCGCGGCCGCCAGGACGGCGTCGGTGGTGCGGAAGTGGCACTTGGCGACGTTCACGAGGATCTGCGGACCCTTGGTCCGGACCAGGTCGATGGCGGTCTGCTTCACCGCATCGGAAGCGCCCTTGAGAAAAATGACGCCGTGGGTTTTGCCGAGATTTTGCAGGGCGTAGAGGAAGCTCTCGCGGGCCAGGACCGATGCGGCGGCGACGGCCATGTCGGACTCCGCCTTGTGGTGTTGTTCCAGGATGATGGAGCGCCCCTTCTGCATGAGGGCGCGTTCGATCAGGTGGGCGGCGCCGAACTGGTCGGCCACGGCGCGCGGGCAGTTCGGCAGGCTCGTCATCAGGTTCTCGATGGCGCGCGCGTGCGCCCAGGAGAGCAGGCGGTTGACGTTGCGGATCTTCGTGTAGAGCCGGTTGTAGGTCTCGGGGCTGATCGAAACCAGCTTGTAGCGGTTGGGGCCCAGCAGGGCGCGGAGCTTCGCCCCGATCGCGAAGACCTGCTTGTCCGTGAGCTTCTTGCAGTCCTTGACGCCGATCTGCGCCATGGCCTTCGCCAGGGTGGGGTCCACATAGGCCGAAGCGATGACCAGCGGGCCGAAGAAGTCGCCCTTGCCGCTTTCATCGATGCCCATGTGGGGCGAGGTTGCTTCGGGGTTGACGATTTCCTCATAGCCGACGGTGGCCTGGCCGAGCACCTCCGGCTCCAGCGTAAATACGACGAAATCCTCCGTTCCCTTGCCTTGGACGAGGAGCTTGCCGCTTTTATAGACATTGATGCGGCAGTTCGGCCCGTCCACTGCCACGATGGTGTGGGGAACGACGACGGATCGGTAATTGCCGGCGGCAAGAATCGCGCAGAGTTTTCCGCTCTGCGTTTCCGTCAGCTTGCATCCATATGACATGCGCGGTGTTGTCATGGAGCCAAGTATAGCAGGAGTGCGTGGTCCTGGCGAGTGCCGGAGCGGAGCGCAAGCTATTCCGCGGGCTCGGCGAAGATGAAGGTGATTTCACCGGGACGGACGCGCTTGTTCTCGCGGGCGACACGCTCGACGAATTCGGGGTCATCAACGAAGCGGCGCTGCATCCGCTGCGTGTGGGACAGATCCTGCTGCAGGGCGCGGTTGATCCGCTCCCACTCGGACCGCTTCCCGGACAGCTTGCGGTAATTCTGGAAGCGGGGCACAAGCACGATGAACCCGGTGACGAGAATGATGCCCAAGACCAACGTGTAGACGATGTTGACGACAGTTTTTCCGACACTTAAGGGCATTGTGATTTCCTGAAGCCTTCGTCTACGGCCAATCCCGAGACGAGATCCGATCACCTCTTGAATCGATATTTTCCGAAGACGGGAATAACTATATCGCGCTTGACGCAAATTGGCAATTGGCAAAATTGGCCATATGCACATCGGCGCATGGTCGCTGGCATGGGCCATGCTTGTGTGGTACTGTCTGATCAACAAGAAGAAGGGATTCACGAGTGAAACGATTATCAGGTGCAAAGGCTCTTTTGAGCGTGTTGGCGGCGGCTCCGCTGCTGGTCAGTGCGCAAATCGAGCGCTTGACGGAACAGGAACGCCAGCAGGTTCTGAGCCGGTTGCCGGTGCTGGCAATTCAAACGCAGAATGCCTCCTTGAAAGCGCATCTGCAGGGCTTGTCCAAGCCTGCCAACCCCGTGGCGCTTCAGTCCGCCGTCAATGCCGTCCGTGTCGCGTCGGACGTGACCAACCTGTCATCGACGGCGATGTTCGTCCATTACGCCGTGCCCGCCATGAGCGAAGTCCAGCGGCTGACCGACCTGTATCCGATGGATGGCGAGGCCAACGTGCCCGTGCGCATCATCGCCGCGCGGGGCGAATACGAGCCCGGGGCCTTCTCGGTCTATCCCCTGGCCGATCTGGGCAAGGTCGATTTCACCTTGACCCCCTTCACGAGCAAGGACGGCAAGACGTTCCCCGCGGAACAGCTGGACCTCAAGCTCCTCAAAGTCTGGTACCAGAACAAGAACGCCTGGTACAGCTACTTCGGTGACACCGGATTCAAGCTGGTCGCCGAACTGCTGCTCAATGACGAGGATCTCATCCGCGCGGACGAATCCCGCGAGGCGAACTATGCGCGCCTGACGGCTCCGGACGGAACCGTCTCCATGCAGTGGCTCAATCCGCCCCGCATGTTCGATTCGCGTTTCAACGGCCATTATCGGACGCCCAGCGTCTTCTCCCCGATGCGCGCCGATTTCGCCGATGCGCCCCGGCTCCAGCCCGTCGCTTTGAACAGCGGCCGGTTCACAACCTTCTTCCTGACCGCCCAGGTGACCACCAACACCGCTCCCGCCGCCTATTCCGGGGCCGTCCGCCTGAGCCGGAACGGCCAGGCGATCGGCGAGATCCCCGTCGTCGTTCAGGTGCTGCCGTTCGTCCTGCCCGATCCGAAATGCTACTTCGACGCCGACAAGGACTTCCTGACCGCCTCCTACAGCTACATCTCCCTCGACATGATCATGGAGGAGAACGGCGGCGACCGGGAACTGGCCAAGCGCCAGTTGCGCGCGGTGCTCCGCAACCAGGTCACCCACAACCAGACCATCCACTGGATGCGCGGCGACCGCGAAGCGGAGACCCGTCTGCTGCTCGACACCATGAAGGCGGTCGGCATGCGCACCGATCTCTACCTCGGCGGTGTGAGCGTGCAGGCTTCGGGCGGCAGTGCCGACCTGGCCTACTCCGCCCGGCGCGCCGCGCAGTGGTATGATCAGACCGTCGGCCACCACAATGTCTTCATCGGCTACGGCGACGAACCCGGCGCCGCCTGGCTGGTCAATGCCCGCCCCGTCTACGAGGCCTACCAGCGCGAAGGCTTCAAGTTCATCATCGCCGGTGGCGATTCGGTCTTCTACAAGGCCGGGTACATCTACGACTGGCACAACGTCGCCAAGTGGCCGGAGGACTCCGACTCCACGCGCCTGTGGAATGAAGTCGACAACGCGCACGTCGCCTGGTACGCGGCGATGCACGTCGGCCCGGAGAACCCCGCCTTCAACCGCCGTCAGTACGGTCTGGCCAACTATCTGGCCAACTACAGCGCGACCTGCAATTACGCGCATCACTTCGGCTCCTACAACGACGACAGCACCACCTACCGCCCCATGGTCTTCGCCTATGGCGTCCACGGCGGCGTGCTGGACACCATCCAGTGGGAAGGCTACCGCGAGGCGATCGACGACATCCGCTACGCCACGGCGCTCCGGCGTCTGGGGCAGCAGGCGGCCAAGTCGCCCGACCTCAAGACGCGGTACGCGGGCAACAAGGCCTTGCAGTTCATGGCGACGCTGAGCCGCACCGAGGGCGATCTCAACACCGTCCGCTACGAAATGATCCAGCGCATACTCGCCCTTCAAGCGATGCTGTAATCCCCTTTGATCAGGAAGAGATGAACCCTATGACAACATTCATGCTCAGCAAATCCCCTGTACGTGGCATTCGCCGTCTCGTTTGCCTGGCGACGCTGCTTGGCGCCGGACTGGTCGCCGATGCGCCTGCGCAGAGCGAGGCCGAGGCCGCCGCCGCCAAGTGCCTGGCCATCGATGCCCTGGTCGCCCAGGGACGCATCGAGGATGCCATCGTCGCCAGCCGTGAAGTGATGCTTGACGGGGCGGCGCCGCTCCCCTTCCGGCATCAGATGGGGCGCCAGGCGGCGCTCCTGTTCCGCAAGCAACTCAAGCAGACCGAGAAGTCCGATGGCGTTCTGGAGGAGATGCTCAAGCTGCCGGGCAGCGGCGAACAGCGTGCGTCAATCCTGCGCGACCTGCTCTATAATGCCTTGTATTCGACCCAGCCGCGGAATCCCGACACGGCCGTGGCGCGTGCCGAAGTCCTCATGAACGACACCAGCGCGCCGATCGCCTACCGCGCCCAGGCTGTGTTCGAACTGGTCGATGTGCTGTATGGCGAGCGGAGCCCGGAGCAGAAGGCGCGTCCGCTGCCGCTGGCCGAAAAAATTCTGGCGCTGCCCGATCTGCCCATGGCCGATGCGATCCGCCTGCGTGAAAAGGTGCAGCGGACGCTGCAGGCGCTGGGCAAGGACGATGCCGCCCGGGATCAGGCCCGGTACATCTACGCCGCCACCAACGCCCCTGCCGCCAGCCGCGTCGCGGCTTGTGCCTACCTGGCCCAGTCCCTGATTGAAACGGGTGCTTATGCAAAGGCCTCCGAGTTCCTCCGCACGCCGTTCGCGTTTCCGGGGCTCACCGCCCAGATCACGGCGAAAATCGTCGAGAGCATCGGGCGTGTCGCGGTGGTTCAGGACCAGTTCGACGCAGCCCTGGCCATCTATCGCGAGGCCTACACGCATTTCAAAACGTCCGAGATGACCAATCTGGTCACCGGCCTCTCGGCGGCGGTTCTCGTCGATGCGCTGCGGTTCGAGGAGGCCGCCAAGCTCTGGATCGACCAGGGCAGGCTGCTGGATGCGGCCGACGTGTTTGGCAGCCGTCACTCGCCTTTCGGCGACCGGGCGCGCGAACTCCGGCTCCAGATGCTGGAGGATGAGGCCGCGCCACTGGCCTTGCGGGCCAAGGCTTACTCGAGCTTTCTGACGATGGACCGGAAGGACGTGCCGATCGCCACGCGCTATGTCGACGTCTTCATCCGGGCCAACACCAACGCGGCCGCCGCCGCCTTCGTCAACATGCTCACGGCGAATGGTCGCGGTACAGCCTACTTCGGCGACTATGCGGGCGGCGTCCGCTGCCTCGAATGGCTGAAGCCGCTGGTCAAGCCGAATTCCACCTTCAAGACAACGATCTGCGGTCTCAACGCCTACGCGGGTCTGGGCCGGCTGGACGACGCGGTGGCCTTTGCACGGGAGGCGCTGGGCTACGCGGGCTACACGCCGCAGGAACTGTATCAGCTCAAGATTACGGCTGCAGCCCTCACCCTCCGCGATCCGAAGGCGTCCGTCGAAACATGTACCGCGAGCCTGGCGAAAGCCGATGCCGACGCTGTCAAGACGTTCCCGCTCTCCGCCGCCGACCGCGCCACGGCGCTGGAGTTCGTCGGCACAACCCTCCTGCACGCCCGCCTGGAGCCGGCGGCGCGCGCCGTCGATTCGCTCTACCGGAACCTCTATGTCCCCGAACCCAAAAAATGCTACACCGTGACCTACAGCGAGACGCCCATCACGGGGATTGATACGTGGAATGCCGTGGCCGCCAAGGTGGAACGGCAGCTCATGGACCGCAAGTACGGGGGAAATCTGGAGTTTCTCGCAACGGATGTCGCGACGGGCAACCGCGGGGAAGGCATTGGCGCAGGTGCGGTGTCGGCCCCCGCCAAGTTCACGGAACTCGCGTTCATCTGCGACGTCAACGGCATCCACTTCCGTTTCGACGCCGCCGACAGCCAGGCGCGCGACGTCGAGGCGAAGCTCGTCGGCGCGGGAAGCTACGAAGGTTATATCGCGCCCGGCGCGAACCAGCCCTACATCTGCTTCCTCGTCGATCTCCAGTCCGGCAAGGTGGACTTCTACAACACGACCTACGAAACGCAGAACCACAAGCGCATCCGCAGCGAGGACATCACCCTCTGGCGCGGCGAGCACCGCTTCACCGACACCGGCTACACCACTTACATTTTCCTTTCGTGGGATGCCTATGCGGACAAGCTCCCCCAGGCCGGCGATCTCTGGGACTTCGAGAATGCCCACTGGGGGCGTTCGGGCAGCTTCACGTGGAACGGGCTGAAGTCGATCCATGGCCGTTCAAGCTGGGGCAATCTCGCCTTCAACATCCCTCCCAAGGCTCGCATCGCGATCAAGCGCAAGCTGATTTTCAACGCCCTGGTCCGCTACAAGGCGGAGAAGCGCACCTCGCATCATCATGAGGGCGTGCTGGACCATTGGCTCGATGCCGAAGTCGGCGATCCTGTCTTCTACGCGGCCTGCGTGAAGCCGCTCGTCGTGAAGCTCGACGCCTGTATTCCGCTGGTCAAGGCCGACATGTCCGATGCCGACGTCGAGCGCGTCTTCAATGAAGCCGTCTTCGGCTGGAACAACATCCGTCACCTGGTCGCCGATCTCCGGCGCAAATATCTCGCGCAGTCCCTGGCGCACTAGCTTCGCCGGACCGTGAAGACCGCTCTATGAAACAACAAGCCTTTCATCTCCCCGCGTGCGGGATGTACTTTGGTTCCGCCGTGTATGTCTCGTTCAAGGACTACACCATCGGCCTGGGCCGGATGTTCACGGGAAGGAATGCGAATACATCATGTTCAGCTTCTTCCCCGAGGACGGGACGGTCTGCCTGATGAACATCGACTTCGACCACGCGCACGCCTTCAAGCTGCACCTGCCGGGCGAGGTGCGCGACGTGGTCCTTGGCCCATCCGAATTTCAGAAGTTTTCATTCCGGAAAAATGGACATGATCACACTAAACATGAACGGTGACGGTACACGCGGGCGGGGTGCTGGCACCGGCTCGGGCCAGGTGAGGCTAAGCGCTTCGGTGTCCGCGCCACGATGGATTCGGGCATTGTGCGCGGCGTTGGCGATGATTGCGGGTGCGGTCATTGCCGCGCCAGCGAATGGACCGGCCGCCAGTGTCACATTGAACAAGGCCGCGCTGGACCTCGGGGTCGGGGAGACGAACCGATTGGAGGCCGTCGTCAAGGGGTCGACGAACCGGCTCCTTTGGGCGTCGTCCAATCCCGGGTTTGCCCGGGTGGGACCGGATGGCCTGATCACCGCCTTGCACGAAGGCAGCCTGACGATCACGGCCAATCTGCAAGGCGATGCTGCTGTTGCGGAATGCCGGGTGACCGTCCTGGAGCGGCGGACGGAGCCGCCGCTGCTCGACGCCCCGCTGGCGTTCACGGGGATTGTCATCGGGAACGAGATTCAGGAGATGGTCGTCGGGGACGACCTGGGTATCGTGGCGTACTGCCTCCCGTACCGGGTGTTCGAAAGCAACCCGTATACCCTGGAAACGAGCAATTCCAACATCCTCCAGGTGAGCCGGGCCAACATCGTGACGGCGGTCGGCGCCGGCACGGTCACTCTGACGGCCCGGACGCCCGACGGACAAACCGACAGTATCACGTTCGAGGTCAAGCCGCTACCGCCGGATGATGTTCCACCGCCCGAGGCGACCTACCCTGTGCAGGTGGAGCGATTCGGCATCAAGATGGATAATGACGACCCGGAGCAGGCGCGGCGCAACGTGATCGGCGTGAACCAGGTTTTGCTTTACGCGCGGCGCTGGGGTTACCGGAATGTGGTCTTTCCCCGCGGACGATACCTGCTCGACCCGGCCGAGCCGATCTCGATGCGGAGCAACCTGCGCGTCGACTTGAACGGCTCCACCTGGCAGATCATGCCCAACGCCTACCCCCGGTATGCGCTGATCCGCTTCAAGGAAATGAATGGTGTCAATCTGTTCAAGGCGTACGACATCGCGGTGAAACCGGTCACGCGGAAAATGCTGTCGGCCCGTCCGCTCGACACCTTTGCCGTGAACGAAAGGGAGACGTCCGTCCTGTCGTTTCCCATTCCCGTCGGGCCTCTCCCCGCCAAGGAGGCGCAGGACCAGCTCGTCCGCTCGTTGGAGCGGGAGACCGTGTGTTTCATATCCAGTCCCATCGGCGTCAACAAGACCGTCATCGATCCGAAGAATCCCGGCAAGATGGAACTCCGGCTCAAACTCAACTACTACAGCAATGCGGTCTTCGTTGCGGCTGCGGATCTCGGCGCCTTCTGGCTGCGGGAAACGACCGGTACACGGTGGTGCGACCGGCCCTCGACGTGCAAGCTCCGTCCAGAAGCCGATTACGACAGCATCAAGCTGGAACTGCTTTTCTCCTTGAAGAACTGTCAGGCCGAGATTTTCACCGACAGGCCGGTGGTGAGCCGGCAGTTCACGACGGTCCTTGAAAACAGCAAGCTGTGCAACGGCACCATCCTCGGTGAGCGGGATTTCAAGGAGGCCCTCTATCCGAAGTGGAAGGAGGACGGTGCGACCGAGGGGGCGCTGGCCATCTCGTTCGAGGAGGGGCGGAACAACGGAATCGAGAATCTGACCGTCCGGAAAAGCATCGGCTTCAACATGGCCTCGAGGCTGGGGGGGCAATCCAGCGGTGCCGTCGGTGTCGGTCCCATCCCGCTCAAGTTTACCGATCTGGAATGGGGCGACCTGGACGATCAGGGCCTCAATCGCGAGTCGGCAACGGTTCAAAGGACTCTGTCATTTCTGAACCTCGCCCCGATCAAGGACACATTTGAACTTGGCCTGCCCCTCGGCTACATGGGCTACAACATCCTTCGGGTCAGAGTCTATGACATCTATTTCTATGACGCCGGCAAGGCCTTCCTGGGCCGCAGGCGCGGATGCCAGTCTTACCGCAAATACGCCAAGCCCGCCATGGCCACGTGGGCGAAGGTCGTACTGCACTGGGACATGCCCATCACGGCGGGGCACCCCGATTTCTCAGGCGCCATCGGGTTCCTGACGGAATTCAAACCGCCGATCGGGAACTACATCCGGAATTGCGTGATCGAGGACAATTATTCCTGTGGCTTTGCCGCCTGTGGCGGGATCAACTGGCGCATCGAAGGCAATACGTTCAGAAGGAACGGGGGACGGATGCCCGGTTGCGACATCGACTGGGAAGACGGCTGGGAATTCTCGCATGACGATGTCGTCAGGAGCAATTCGTTCGAGTCCGCCAGCGGGGTGATCGTCTGCGCCGGGGTCAATCATGTGTTCAAGGGCAACACCTTCAGAAGCAACCTGACGGTCTATGGCCGCTCGCAGGTGATGAAATTTGAAGGGAACACATTCGGGACGGAAGGGAAGACCAACCGGGCCTCCTTCGGCACGCAGACCGACGCCTTCATCGTGGGCAATCGATTTATTAACAGCGTCGTCAAATTCGACAAGGAACATCGCGACAAGGCGAAGTATGAATTCATCCGGCACGACAATCAATAATCGGCCTTTTGTTGGTGCTTGAACCGCTCGTATCAGACAGCAAGCGTGCGGACAAATGTCATGAATGGGATGATCCGTGCACGGTGCTTCGTCAGTTCAACATCTCGGTCTCCCAGATGAACCTGGTAAAAAATGGGAATTGACGACCGCTCGGCAAAATAAGCGATGTTGCGGCTCAGTTCCCGGTCGCCGGTCTTGCACTCCACCGCGAACTCCGGCTTACGGTTACGTACGACCACGAAGTCGATCTCCCGTCCCAGGGCGTCTCGCACAAAGTTCAGCGTCATCCGGTCGCCTTCTTGATCCTCGACCCAGTGGCAGTACTTCAGTAGATTCGATGCGACCAGGTTTTCAAAACGGGCTGAGTCACCCTCGCACAGCGACCAGTCCCACATGTAGAGTTTCTTTTCTTTTCTGGCGGCACGGAGCTTGGGCAGCCCATACGGCTGAATGCGGAAGCAGAAGTAGAGGTTCTCAAGGATCGTCACCCAGCGGTCGGCGGTTTCGAACGCCACCGCCAAATCGCCGCTGAGGTTCTTGACGGACAACGGGGCACCTACGCGGTCAGGCAGGACGCTGGCCAGCAGGTCAAGTTGCGACACCTCGTTGACCCGTTCAAGGTTGATCAGATCATCCTGGATCACCCGGCTTTGCCGTTCGCGCTGCCAGCGCTTCCAATGCCGGGAGTTGCCCTTCAGATAAGGCTCGGGAAAGCCACCGAAGCGGATGAGGTGATCAAGGTCCGACCGCACGGGAGCTGGGTTGATCTCGTAAAGCGACAGGGGATGAAGGCGATGGTAATGATAGCGCCCTTGAAGCGAATCCCCGCCTCGCCGGTAATGATCCAGCCGTGCCGATCCCGTGACCAGAAACCTCTTGCGCACCTTGTTGATGTCGTAAAACCCCTTCACAAGATTGCGCCACCCCTTGTACTTGTGGATCTCATCGAGAATGACAAGCGGCTCATTAGCAGGCAATGCGCCCTGAAGTAGCGCCTTTCGTGCGGAAACATCGTCCCAGTTCAAATAGGCTGGGTGCGTTTCGTTTCCGTTTTCCAACAGGCTCAGCGCGAGGGTGGTCTTGCCGACCTGGCGGGGACCGCCCAAAAGAACCATTTTATTCTGGAGATCCGCCGCAATGGCCTGTTTCGCATACCGTTCCATGATAGCCTTTCAACGCATATGAAATCGAGTGGACTCAATTTCGCACATGTATAAAGTAGAGTCAAGGCGAAATATAACATGATCTCAAACGCGGCCTTGACCCGCTCGACGCCTTGTCGGGCAGTACGGAAACGTTCACGGGGTCATGATTCGGCCAGGATGGCGCGAGTGAAAGCAGCGTAGTGCGGGAAGGCGATCTCGGGCTCTTCCAACAGCGGTTCCCATTTCTTTTCCCACTCGAAGGAAAGATAGCCCGCGTAGCCGTCGCTGCGCAGCAGGTGCAGCGCCTGGCGCAGATCCACCTGCCCGGTTCCGGGCAGTTTGCTGTGCACCTTGCCGTTCTCCCGGGCCGCATCTTTGAAGTGAACGTGGGCGATGCGTCCGCGAATTGCATCGAAGGTCGTTGCCAGCGGCTCGACGAAAAACGAGTTGGCCACATCCCAGCACATCCCCACGGCCGGGCTGCCGATGCCGTCCAGGATGGCGCGGGCGTTGGCCCCCACGCACCAGTCGTCGTGCGTCTCCAGGGCCAGTCGCACGCCGCTGCGCTGCGCTTTGTCTGCGAGCGGCTTCAGCGCCTCGACCACACGCCCGATGTTCGCGGCCAGATCGGCGCCCTCCAGTTGTCCGCCGAAGACACGGATCACTGGGCAGCCGATGGCCTGCGCCACGTCGATGAACTTCTCCAACGCCGCGCGTCCGGCGGCCCGCGCCGCAGGGTCCGTGACCGTGAAGCGCGTGTAGCCCATGATCGCGGCGATCGCAACGCCATGCGACGCGAACAGATCGCGGATGCGCGCGCACGTCGCCGGGCTCTCCTCCGGCCCGATGTGCTCGCCGGGCGTTCCACGCAGTTCGACGCCGTCATAGCCCATGGTTTGGGCATTGGCGGCAATCTGTTCGAGCGTCCAGTTCGGACAGCCCAGGGTGGCGAATGATAGTTTCATGTCTGTTCCTTTATTGTGTCTCCACGATACCGCAGGTATGTGCCGTCGAGCATGAACTGCCGCACGGGTCGCCCGTCGCGATCCAGGCGCAGCCAAACTAGCGGGCTGTCGGTCTCGAAGGGGCTCTCTGAGGCCAGGGGTTTGGCGAGGCTGGCGGAGAGGCCAACGATATCGGTCCGTCCATCCTCCCAGCGGAGTTCAAGGCTGCGTCCCCACGCCCCCTCGGTTCGGCCCACCACGGGCGGCGTCGCACCATCGGCCAGCGGCAGTGCCAGCATGGCGAAAAAGGCGTTACGGTTACCGGGATAGCTGAACACGACCTGTGGCGAGGGGACGAACCGCTTCGCGTAAGTTTCGCTAAACCAACCCCGCATCGGCTCGCGTTGCCCTTCGTAGACCGTCATCTGCACTTCTGGCGGCGGCAGGACCATCTGGAGGTAAAAGTCGGTTGACTCGCCGCGGGACCGCCAGGTGAGTGCAGTCGGGTCGTGCACCCACCCCGCGACGGGCGCGAGTTGCCAGACGTTCTCGACCGTGGCGTCGGCGTCGCACGTCATGGCGTCGAAGATCAGCAGGTACTCGCCGCGAATCCACAGCATCATCCGTTCGTGATGCCCGAATCGGCCCGGACCAAACCCGTCCTTGAATGACCAGGTGTATTCGCCGGGCCAATAGCCGCCGTCATACCGCCCGCGCAGAAAGACGATGTCGTCGTCGAGCACCGAACGGAGCAGCCGCGCGTCGCCGATCCCCTGGTTCAAGCCGTTGAGGTTGAGCGTGCAATGGGCGGCTGTGGTGCGTCCGTAAACGGCGAAGGGATTGGACATCTCGTAGTCGAACATCCCGGGATCGGCCAGCCACAGGCGGCCCGCCGAGCGGAACACGACTCCCAGCCGCGCCAGATGGGCGTGTCCGCCCCCGTAGGCCGCGGCATCGAAGGCCAGCACGTCGGCGCCCGGCGCCCAGGACGAGCGGGCATACGCCTGTCCCGCCGCGGTAAACACGGCGTCGCGGTCCGGTGCCCAGGCCGACTCGTCCCGCCCGGTGAGCTGCGCGCGCCACTGCCGTGCCTGGGCCCAGGCGTCGGTGTGATCGCGGTCGGCCGCTTCGGCGGAGGCGTCGTTGATGCCGCAGCCGAGGTTGTGCGCCAGGTAGTCGAGCGCGGCCAGCAGGCGGTCGGTCGGGAACTCAAACGCCGCTTCGGGGAACACGCGCCCCAGTTGAGCCAGATAGAAGAACGTCGCGGTCATGTGCTGGTGATATTGGAGTGTACGCTCGCAATGGGCACCATCCACCAGGAACTGCTGATCGAACGCCTGTCGCAGCCCTGCGACGGCCTCCCGCCGCATGGCGTCGGCGTGCGGCATGAACGGCAGGCGCAGCGCGGTATGGAGCAGCCCGTCCAAGCCGAAGATCCGGTGGTTGCCGCCGCGTGAGGGGATGCCCCGCTGCCAGAGGATCACGGCCTGCCGTTCCATCGAGGCCAGTACGCGCACGACAAAGTCATCGTCCCACGAGGGGCAGTCCATGAACGCCGCCACGGCCGTGCCCCAGCTGCCGAGGTCGTGCATGCCGAGGCGGATGCCGATGTCCATGCAGGTGTTGCCGCGCAGCGTGATATCGCTTTCATCAAAGTGCGCGATCCAGTCCTCGATGTAATCGCGCGCCGCCTCGACGAAGCGTTGTTCGCCGGTAGCTTCGAAAGCCTGCAGCAAGGGGTGCAGCAGGAAGAACCGGTTGAGTTGCGTCGGCCACTCCTGATGGTTCAGGTGCCCGCCGCTCCAGTCAATGCCGCGCCGGCCGACCGTGATCGGGACCCGCGGAATCTCCGGCGGCTGGAGGCCGTTGAAGCGGATGATGCCGGCCAGGATCTCCTGCGCCTGGTCCAGTTCATCGGGGGTTGCGGGATGCGGACGCGAGAGCGTCGCCAGGCGCGCCGCCGCCTCGCGGATCGCGCGCTTTTGCGAGGTCAGGTCGGGATGTGTCATTGACATAGCGGGCTCCCTTTCAGCGCCTCTGTGGCGGTGATGCTGGGCTGCAGACCGTCGCGGTCGATCAGGATGGCGCCGACCGCCGGAGGCTCGTAGTCCGTGGCCGCGGCGATGCGGAGCAGGTAGACGCTCCCCTCGGGCCGGGCGTTCAGGCGGACCTCGCCAAGTTCGGCGACCTCGACCGTCACCTCGCGCGCCGCGCCGCCCGCGGCCCAGGCGGTGGCGAGCCAGAGGGCGTGCTTCTCGTGCTTGCGCACCAGGACGCGCACCTCGGGGTCGCCGCTGGGCAACTCATAGCCGGGGAGCCCGTCGGCGTTGGGGTGGGTGAGTTTCAATGGCCCGGCGAGGAGCCGTCCGTGGCGCAGGAATTCCTCGAGGTGCGAGAAGAGGGCATGGACGTGCCCCAGTGCCAGCATCTGGTCGAGGCAGTCCGAAGGCCCCTTGCCGATGTCCTGGCCGTTCGCGCCGGCGGGACGGGAGAAGAATCCCGCCACGCCGCCAATCATCCCCGCGGTGTAGAGGCACTTGAGGAAGCCGGTGTAGGTCGCGACCGGCGAGATGGCGTTGGTCTTCCAGCCGCCGGCCACCCAGTTGTAGGAGAGCGGGGCGTCGAAGCGCTCGGTCGCCTGCGAGACCGAGACCAGGAAGTTGGAGAGGATGTCATTCTTGCCGGTCCATCCGTCGTTGAAGTGGCGGTAGTAGAGGCTCTGGCTGGGGTAGTCGGTGAGCTTGCGCGTGTGCGCGAAGTCATGCGTCCACTTCCAATCGGTCCAGGCCGGCTCGCCGGCGAAGTGGTACCAGATGTAGGTCGCGCCGGGGATCGCCTGGCGGACGGCGTTGGCGATAAATCCCTCCTGCCGTGCCTTGCTCGCCGAGAGGTAGTCGAACCAACTGCGCTCCCCCTTGGCGGCGACTACGCGCGGATCCTGCTCCCAGTAGCGGCCGGAGTGGCCGAACACGGCCAGGCCGTATTCGCCGCCGTTGAGAACGAGAGCGATCGGGACTTTTTTGCGGAGTTTGCTCAGCGGCCCGACCGTCCCTGCGGCGGCCCATTTGAAGATGGCGTCGGGGGCCTCGGGGCTGATGAGGCGCCAGGTGTTGGTCTTGCCATCGTCGAGGATCGGTTCGCCCTTCGCGCCGCGCACATACAGGTCTCGGCGCAGTTCCGGCGGCAGTTCGCTGTTGCCGCCCAGCGGCCGGTGCGTCAGCACGGCCAGCGGGTATTTCCCGGGGTCTGACGCCGTGAGCGCGATCAGTTTGGCGTTGGCGTTCTCCGGGTCGTCGAGCTCGGCGACCGCCTTTTCGGTGAGGTAGCCGCCGAACTCCAGCGCATAGCCCCAATGTTCGCA
>CAZQKI010000034.1:19959-29643 GCA_964592855.1 uncultured Lentisphaerales bacterium | reverse complement strand
ACGGTTTGAAGCTTTTATCTTAGCCGATTCTCCTTTAGTAGGCAACCGCCACTCCAACCTGACGAAGTCGCAGATGGTTGCTTGCTTGTGCATGCTATTCAGTTCGGCACAATCTTAAGACGAGGGCACCGGAGGGAATATGGGGTGATATCCCCATGCTTTAAAGAACGCATCTCGCCCGCGCGACCGTGGCTGTGTCAACGCCGGTTTGAAAGGGGATATTCTTCAGCCGGCTTGAAAATGACCATTTACTTCGTCTTCTTCCGGCGAAACCGCAGAACCGCAGAATACTGAACCGCAGAATTTCGAAGGAAAGCAGGCGGCTTGCATAGCGCAGCAACGGCGTTTCGAAGGCGGCGACAACCGCCTCCAGTCGTTCCTGCCTTCGCGCCTGCGGAGAGGTTTCCGGCTCTTGGGTTCGGACCATTTCAGCTCCCGGGATCGATGGGCCTTTCATGTCAGATACGTCTGTCGCGGTGAATTTCTTTGTCGCATTGCACTTTTATTTGAAATTGCGGATCACAACCGTCCGTCGTCGCCGCGGCGCGGGGTGACTTCGGAAATGCGGTCCTCGAAGTCGCTCCACGCGAGCCCCATGCGGATGGTGAGCAGGGTGAAGGTGACGGCGATGGCGATGGCGACGACGCCCATGAGATAGCCGGGCAGGCCCAGGGTGAGGGAGAAAAAGAGCGTGCAGACGAGGCTCGCCAGGTAGATGGCCTGTCCGGCGAGGATGGCGTTGGGGCGCTTGCGCCAGGCGGCCAGCCCTTCGGCGTGTCCGCGGAGGGCCTGGAGCACCGGGAGCAGGCAGGCGGCGAGCATGACCCGTTTGGCGAAGGGGATGTCGGCCTCCGGCAAGTTCTGGATCACGCCGAAATAGCTGCGGGCCACGGTGGAGATCTGGCCGAGGAGCAGCACGCCGGCCAGCGCGAGCCCGGCCAGGCAGGCGAAGCGGAAGGTCCGGCTGTCCCGCCGGTGTGCGGGAGGGAAGCTGAGGACGACGGCCTGCATGCGGATCGCGGCGAAACAGACCGGGTTCACGATTCCCATGGCGACATAGTGGATCGGCAGCATCCGCACGGGGTCGGCCGCCCGCGAAATGAAGGCGGCGATCATGAAGCCGGAGAGGGCGAGCAGCATGCCGCCAAACGAAAGCGGGATGCAGAAGAGCAATTGCTCCCGCACCGGCGCGACGTGCGGATCGCCCCGCGGAAGCCTGCGGATATACGGCCGCGCCAGCAGATACGAGGCCACGCATTCGCCGATGATCGGGAGCGTGAACGCAATAATGCCGGCGATGTGCCCGACCAGGCCGATGCGGACGAAGATGAACGACAAGACCAGCGTGACACCGATCCGCCCCAGGGTGGCGGCGCTCGCGGCGCCGCTGGCCCGTGCGTTGTAGAGAATGGCCTGATAGGGATTGCGGAGCAGAAACAGGGCCGACGCCGGGGCGCAGAACAGCAGCGTGTCCCGGGCGATCGTCCGGATATGGGGCGGCAGGGCGAGCAGGCGGTCGAAGATGATGGCATCCAGCGGCGGCAGCGAGAGGAGGATCTGTACCGTGACGATGACCGCCATGAACAGCAGGGTGAGCCGCTTGAACCGGGCGAAGCCGATGCGCGAGCGGCCGTAGACCATGCCGGTGGTGATCAGCCCGTAACCCAGCGCATTGATCAGGAAGAAGACCGACTGGCCCTGCGCGAAGGCGCCGAAATCGGCCACGCCCCCCTTGCCGTGCGAGACGACGGTGGCCACCAGCGGGTAGGTGAAGCTCTGCGACACCGCCTGGATCACCAGCGGGATGTAGAAGCGGACGGCACGGACGGGGGAATACCCGGGGTTCGATTCTTTATGCATGAAGGCACTAAGGCCCTATTCCTGCGGTCCGTCAACCGCCTTGATCGGTTTCCCTTCGGTGTCCAGCAGCCTGGCGGTCAGGAAGGCAAACACCGTCTTGTCTCCGTCCGGATTGTTCATGCCGCCCCCGATCAGCACCGTTGCCCCGTTTGCCACCGAAACCGACGTGCTGAGCGAGTGTACCGCGAAGAAGGGCTGTTCCATCGGCAGGGCCTCTTTCCGGCCATCTGCGGCTTCATGCGTGGTTCCGTAGTTTTTCCAGACAGGCGGATAGACCATTTGCGGATTCAGCATGATGGCGATCCTGTTCCCGTCGGACTCAATTTCGGGGACACATTGAAGAATGACTCCGACCTCCCGCATCTCAAACCCCGAGGGCGCCACGACTGCGGATGTGATCGCCGGTCGCGGCTCATTCGTGCTGTTTGGTGTTGTCACCTTGAACTCGGTGGGATAGATGTACTCGGTCACACCCTTAATCACGGCATCCTGACTGTTCTTCGTGACGACGCGGGGCGTGCAGATAAGCTTGGCTCCGCCCTCACGCCAAAGGGCGAGCAACGCGGGGGCCGTCAATTTGTCCGATTGGGCCAACTTCTCGACAACATCCATTTTGTACTCGATGAAATCAACCTGCACTTCGATCATCGGAGGAACCGCTGGGCCGACGGCGGGTGGTGCATTTTCCAGAGGCTCTGCAGCCCGCGCAAGCATGGCCAGGTTCATCAGGATCGGGCACAGCGTCTGTCGTAGTTTCATAATTCTCCCTTGCGGAAAGGGTAGGACCGGAGGGGGGTGCCGGTCAAGGAGGAAAGACGCATATGGACACCTGTAAGAATTGCTGTTACGTTAATACCGTTGTGTATTATTCACTAGAGGAGATTCGAACATGAAACGCTGCTACACGATGCTGTCATTGGTCTGCGGCCTGCTGGTTTCCGGCATGCCGCTTTCGCTTCGCGCTGCGGGCCTGCCCGGCGATGCCGAAGCCGCCTCACATGGCGACGAAGCCGCCTCCCTGCAAATTGTGGCGGAGACGAAGATCACCGAACCGGACTTCGTCTTCCACCAGTACAACCTCGGCGTGCTCTCGCACTATTCCTACCTCGTCTGCAGCGGAGGCGAGATCCTGATCGTCGATCCGGCGCGCGACATCCAGCGCTACCTCGACGATGCCAAGGCGCTCAATGCCCCGATCACGCGCATCTACCTGACGCACTCGCATGCCGACTTCGTGGCGGGACACACCGAACTGGCCAAGGCCACCGGCGCAAAAGTCTACGTCAACAAGGCCACCGGCGCCGGCTACCCCCACGAACCCGTCGGCGACGGCGACGCCATCGCCTTCGGCAGCGTCAAGGGCGTGGTCATCACGACGCCGGGACACACGCCCGACGGCACCTGTCTGCTGCTGTACGCTCCCGCCGACCGCCCCGCCCCCCGCCTCCTGTTCACCGGCGACACGCTCTTCATCGGCAGCGTCGGACGGCCAGACCTGATGGGCGGCAACATCTCGGCCGCCTGGCTGGCCACGCAGGGCTACGAGAGCTGGACCAAGAAGCTCTCCAAGCTGCCGGATGACCTGCGCTTCTTCCCCGCCCACGGCGCGGGATCCCTCTGCGGCGCGCACCTGAGCGACAAGCCGGTCTCGACGCTGGGCGAGCAGAAGCGGGAGAACGTCTACCTTCAGCACAAGGATCTGCACGGTTACGTCACCGCCGTGATCAGCGGCCTCCCGCAGGCGCCGCAGTACTTCAAGCACAACGCCAAGATGAACCACGACGGCCCGGCAGTGCTCGACTGGGCGGCACTGCCGCCGGAACTGGCTCCGGCCGAAGTCAAGGCCAGGGGCGATGCCGGCGCGTGGCTGCTCGATGTCCGCAACGCCGCGGATTTTGCCGCCGGCCATCCCGCCGGTGCGATCAACATCGGCGTGCGCGGCCGCTTCGAGACCTGGACCGGCATCATGCTCTCCTGGGGCGAGCCCTTCATCCTGATCGGCTCGGACGACGACGTGAAGGAGGCGGCCTTCCGCCTGCACCGCATCGGGTACGACGCACCTGCGGGATTCCTCAAGGGCGGGTTCGCCGCGTGGAAACAGGCCGACCTGCCACAGCAGACCGTCAAGCTGGTCCAGCCGTCCGAGCTCTACGCGCAGCTGCAGGCGGGCGCGGCCCCGGTGCTCGTGGACGTGCGTTTGCCGGCGGAATGGATGGGGCTCCGCATCTCCGACAACATGCTCAACCTGCCGATCAACGAACTCGCACGCGAAGCCTCCCGGCTTGAGCCGGCGATGCCGGTGCTGACCGTCTGCAACTCGGCCTACCGCTCCAGCATGGGCGCCTCCGTGCTGCAGAAGGCCGGATTCACCGACGCCCGCAACCTGGCGGGCGGCAGCGAAGCCTGGATCGGCGCCGGACTGCCCACCTTCGGCTCCACCGCGCATGGTGCGGCCGGCGCTGCGCCTGCGCCGGGCGTTTACGTGAACCTGCCGGAAGCCATGAGCCCGGGCGACCTGGCCCGCCGCCTGATGGACCTGCCCGGCACGCTGGATATCGTGGACGTCCGTCCCCTCCCCCAATTCGCCGAGTTCAGCATCCCCGGATCTCAGCAGGCGCCGGTCGAGCAGGTGATGGGCAACGTCGCCTGGCTGAACGACAAGCGGCCGCTGGTGATCGTCTGCCGCGACGGCTCGGTCTCGGCCGCCGTGGCGGGCGCCCTGGCGCAGAAGGGCACACGCCCCATCCGCTTCCTGCTCGGCGGCGTGGCGCGCTACTACGACGAGGTCATGCGGCCCTCAGGCATCCAGTCCGAAGCGGTTCCGCTGACTCCGGCCTCCGCGCCGCAGCTGGCTCCGGCAAAACCCTCGTCCGCCCCCGCCCCCGCGCCAGCCGCGCCGACGCCGGCCGCCCCCGCACCCAAAAAGCGCAGCGCCGGCTGCTAACCAGGAGCGCTAAATGCAGACCGATAAAACAGATGTCCCTCAAAAACAGGAGGCCGACTTGACGCCCAAACCCTTCCTGTCGCCCTATCTGGCGGGCTTCGGCCTGGGACTGGCCCTGCTGCTCTCCTATGCCATCCTCGGCACCGGGCTCGGCGCCTCGGGCGGACTGGCGCGGGTCGCGGCCTGGATCGAGCATGCGATCCTTCCGCGACACGTCGAGGCCTGCGCCTACTTCGGTCCCTGGTTTGACAAGGGGGCGCCGCATGTGCTCCGCTACTACCTCGTGGCCATGGGGATCGGCATCGTGCTGGGAGCCTACTTCTCGGCACGCGGCGCCCGGCGTATCCGCTCGCAGGTCGAACGGGGGCCGACGGCCTCGATCCGGCTGCGACTGCTCCTGACGCTGCTGGGCGGCGTGCTGGTCGGCTATGCCAGCCGTCTGGCCCGCGGGTGCACTTCCGGCCAAGCCCTCTCCGGCATGGCGCTGCTGCTGAGCGGCAGCGCGGTCTTCCTGGTCTGCGTCTTCGCGGGTGGCTTCGCCGCCGCCTGGTTTGTTAGGAGGCAATGGTCATGATCGCCACCCTTTTCGCGAACAATCTCCTCGACTCCTCATCCGGCCTGCTGACCGCGGGACTGGTCGGCCTCTTTTTCGGCTGGTTTCTCGAACAGGCCGGCTTTGGCAGCAGCCGCCGCCTGGCGGGCATCTTCTACCTCCGCGACATGACCGTCGTGAAGGTCATGTTCACGGCCGTCGTGACGACCCTGGTCGGGATTCAGTACCTGACCGCCTGGGGCCTGGTCGCCCCCGCCGACCTGTATGTGCTCGACACCTACTGGGGCGCGCAGGCCGTCGGCGGCGTCCTCTTCGGCGTCGGCTTCGTCATGGGCGGCTGGTGTCCCGGCACGGCGCTCGCCGGCCTGGCGATGCGCAAATGGGACGCGCTGGTCTTCCTGGTCGGGGCCATCGCGGGCAGCATGCTCTTCAACGAGACCTACACGGTCATCCGTCCGCTCTACGAGGGGTGGAATGCCGGACCCGTGACGCTGGCCGACAGCCTGCACCTGCCCATGCCCGTGCTGGTGGCGGCGATGGCGGTCATGGCCGTGGCCATGTTCAACCTCTGCACCTGGCTGGAGCGCCGCGCAGGCGTTCCCGCCGAAACCGCCGCCGCCCGCCGCCGCAACGTCCTGCTGGGCGTCGTGCTGCTGGTGGCCGCGGCCGGCGTGCTGACCCTGCCGAAAGCGCCGCAACCGCCTGCCCGCGAAACGGCGGACGACGCAACGGCCGTCGCACCGCTGGCTGCACTGGCATCCGTGGCTGCCGCCGAGGACCACATCGACCCGATCGATCTGGCCCGCCTGCTCATGGCGGGCGGCGTTGGTGTGACCGTCGTTGACCTGCGCGACGCGGCCGCGTTCGCCACGTTCCATGTCCGCGGGGCCATCAACATTCCGCTGGAGCGTCTGTCGGCCGAAGCCCCCGCGCAACTGCCCCGCACGGGGCTGGTCGTGCTCTATTCAAACGGCACCACGCATGGCGCCCAGGCGGCGCAGGCGCTTCAGGCGGCAGGCTGGCCCAACGTCCGCGTGCTGACCGACGGACTTCTCGGTTTCTGGCGCGAGTGTCTGACCCCGCCGTCGCTGAGCGCAACCGCCGATCCGGCAACGGCCGCCGCACAGTCCGCCGGCTATGCCGCGCGCCGTGCCTTCTTCATCGACCAGGCGGGCGCCCCGCTTCCCGCTGCGGCGGTCCCCGCCCCTGCCCCCGCGCTCCATCCCGCCGGCATCGATGCCCACCTGGTGGACACGGCCTGGCTGCGCAAAAACATCGGCGACCGCAACCTGAAACTGCTCGACGTACGTGCCAAGAGCACGGAGTACACCACCCGGCACATTCCCGGCGCGCTCTACCTGAACATCGAGAACATCCGCGCCACGCTCGACGGCATCCCCAACACCGTGCTGCCCGCCGAGGCGCTGGCGCGCGAGTTCGGCTGGCTGGGGCTGACGGCTGAAGACACGGTGGTGGTCTATTCCGACGAACTGCGCGATGCCACGCTGACGGCGGTGGCGCTGGAGCGGGTCGGGCACGCCCGTTTCGCCGTGCTGCATGGCGGCTGGGGCGCCTGGCTTGCGGCGGAGGGTCCCACAGACAACGCACTGCCCAAGGTCGTTCCCGCGGTCTACAAGCCGCGCCGGACGCGCGACGACTTCACGGCCACCCTGGGAGACGTCGCCCAGGCGTCCAAGGATCGCAAGGCGGTCATTCTGGACGTTCGGCCGCCGGCCTTCTTCAGGGGTGAGAAGAGCGACGAGGCCCGCGCCGGCCACATCCCCGGCGCGGTCAACCGCGAGTTCACGCTCGATCTGATCCCCAAGAGCGCAAGCTGGCAGGAGGCCGCAACGTTGCGTGCCGCCTATCAGAAGCTGGGAATTGGTCCCGAGACGCCTGTGATCGTCCACTGCCGGACGGGCCATCAGGCCAGCCAGACCTACTTTCTGCTCAGGCATGTGCTCGGCGTGAAGTCGGTCCGCTGGTTCGACGGCTCCTGGCTGGCCTGGGCCAGCGATGCAACGTTGCCCCTGGCGACAGACGCGCCATGACGCGTTGCACGCCGAACGAACTCGGATTCCCCGTGGTGTTCCTGGCTCCTACTCGAAGGAGACCGTGACATCCAGATCATTGTCGAACACGTCTGTCGTGACGTATAGCACCGTCAGTTGTCCGCCAAGCACATCGACATCGCCCCGGAAGGTGCGGTCGCTTCCCGATTCATCGAGCACCACGCGACTGACGCCCGGCGCGTGGTCGAAAGCCTTCCAGTGCCCGTCGCGGACATCGTCCACGTAGATGCCGTCAATGTAAACGTGGAGGTCATCGGGCCCGTTGTTGTCGATGATGATCGACCCCTGTCCGTCGGGGGGCGAGTGATCGTAGTCGTCATCATCATCGCAACCGGCCATGAACAGCAATGAGGCTGCCAGCGAGATGGAGAGGAATTTCCGGAAACCGCAATGGCGGCGGCCCGCGGCGAAGGCCGCGCGCACGCGTTCTCCGAGCATGCTCGTTTTCAGTTGGTTCCCGGCCCCATCCGCTTTCACGATATCGATACGTGTCTTCATCGTCACATCCTCCATCAAGCGTTTCTAGACGTGTTTCTTCTTGACCTGCATTATAAGGCGTTCTGGATCGCGCGTTGATCGTTGTTCGCCCTTGATTACGTGACAATTATGGCTTTGCTGGCGCAATTGTGCAAGGGGATTCCCGCGGGGGGAGGGCGCAATGGGTCAGTTACCGGGATGTGCAATAAACGAGCATGGCCAGCAGGTCTTGAACCGTAAATGCACGCCATTTTCATGAGCCATCGCGACAACTTCACCACGGAGGCACGGAGACATGGAGGAGAGGTTGCGTGAAGGCGCATCCGCTTGCGGCGTATTTGGGCCTGGCCCGGCGCATGGCATGCAGCGGATGCTCCTTCACGCAACACCCTTTGGAGGCGGCAGGGATGGGCTGCGCTTGTGCAGGATGGGTCGTGCTCCCAGCCAGGTGTTCACGCATATTCAGGATTGGCGGCAACCCTGCTTGCTTCAACGGCAACCGCCTGTAAGCCAATCCTGAAGTTGCGTGAACCTCCTCTCCCGGACTCCGTGCCTCCGTGACTCCGTGGTGAACTTCCGAAACGGGGTTGTGCTAATTCCCGCAGGGGGCGAACTTGTCCGGGGCGGATCATCGTGATACCATTCCGGAATGTCATTCACGCACGAGATGCCACCGCTCACCGTCACGAGGCCGACTGGCGGCACCTTCACCATCGACTGGCGCGTCTGGCAGCCCACTGAGCGCGCCGTGCTCTGCTTTGTCCGAGACGAGAACCGGCTGCTGCTCATCGTCAAGAAGCGGGGCCTGGGTGCGGGGAAGGTCAACGCACCGGGCGGAAGGATCGAAGCGGGAGAAACGCCTGTGGCGGCCGCCATTCGCGAAACGCAGGAAGAGGTCGGCATCACGCCGATCGACCCCCGCGAAGCGGGGCGGCTGAGTTTCGCCTTCACGAACGGCTACGGCCTGGCCTGCACGGTTTTTGTGGCGGACGCCTTCACCGGCGCCCCGGCCGAGACGCCGGAGGCGGAGCCCTTCTGGCAGCGCGCCGACGCGATTCCCTATCATCGCATGTGGATGGACGACCGCATCTGGCTGCCGCTGCTGCTGGCGGGGCGACCCTTCCGGTCCTGGTTCATCTTCGAAGACGACTGGATGCTCTGGCATCTGCTCGAGATTACACCGGATCACCCCAGTCGGGCACCTTGAGCGTCTCGCCGTCCTTGAGCGCCGACTGGTGGGCGGTGACGCCCATGGCCATGTAGCGCACGGCCTCCCAGACGTTGATCGCGGGACGGCGCCGCTCCAGCACTGCGGAGACGAACTCATGCACCAGGTAGGGATGCGATCCGCCATGCCCGCCGGGGCGGAAATCGGTCTCCTTCAATTCGGCGTCGCTCAGGCTGGGGTTGGCCACCTGCTTGAAGGCGTGCTCCACTTCAGGCGGGAGCTTGTCGAACATCTCCGGGTCCGTCAGCGCCTGGCACGTGGGCTTCGGCAGATGCTTCAGATCGATGGCCGCGAAGTCGGGCCGCCGGATGGTCCACCAGCGGTTCTCGGAAAAGCTGCCGTGGGTTCCGAAGACGCGGAAGGTTTCGCTATCCGCGCCCGGGCAACCCGGCGTCTCCCGCATTTCGCAGATGCGGACGGTGGCGCCGTTGCGCATCTTGAAGAGCGCCATCTCGTTGGAGAACGCCGAATCGGCAAAGTACGGATCGCCCTGCCGATCGCACCAGTCCAAGGTCTGGTCATCGTCGGGGATGCTGATGACGGGGACTGC
>CAZQKI010000034.1:0-19859 GCA_964592855.1 uncultured Lentisphaerales bacterium | reverse complement strand
GATCGCACCAGTCCAAGGTCTGGTCATCGTCGGGGATGCTGATGACGGGGACTGCGCTGTAGACATCCTTGCCGCTCTCCAGGGCCTGAATGCACTGCGGCGCATGCAGCCACGGCTGGGTGATGATCACCAACGCATCGAAATCAGCCTTGCAGATGGCGTCCAGCGAAACATAGCAATCGGCCGCCCTGATTTTCCGGGCGTAGAAGGGATCGTGGAAGAAGCGGGCGACCCGGTCGGACTCGACATCGCAGAAGCCGATGCGGTCCACCCACGGGTGGTTTTTGAAAAGCGGCGCGAAGCAGGCGCCGAAACTGCCCAGGCCGACCAACCCAATGCTGATTCCCATGATGCACGTCTCCCTGCAACGACTTCCGGCTCCTAGATCTGCCTGAGCGCATTCCGCATGCTGGACGGCGATTCATCTTCATTCAGACCGCTTTGCTTGGCGATATTGAGCAGGAGTCCGATGGCAATCATCGACGCCAACAGACTCGATCCGCCATAGCTCAGGAACGGCAATGCCAGACCTTTTGTCGGGAGGTAGCCCATCACCATTCCCATGTTGAAACCTGCCTCAAAGCAAAGAAGAATTGTGAGGCCGAGCCCCAGAAAACGGCCAAAGCGGTCGCGGGCACTGAAGGCAATCCGTGCGCCGCAGACGAGGAGCACGCCAAACAGGAGAATCAGGCCGAGGGAACCGATTAGCCCGAACTCCTCGCCGGCGATGGCGTAGATGAAATCGGTGTGCGCTTCGGGAAGATACCGGTACTTCTGAATGCTGTTGTTGAGGCCAACGCCCATGGGTCCGCCGTTGACAAAGGCGTTGATGGACTGGACGGTATGGTAAGCCTTGACCCCGCCCTCGACAAACAGCCCATTCCAGAAATCGATGATTCTTTGCAGCCGATGCGGATCCTTGACGATGAGGACGGTAAACCCGGCACCTGCGGCGAGGGCACCGTAGAGCAGATGAAGCATCCGCGTGCCTGCCGCCAGGAAGACGGTTCCCGCAACCGCGATAATCACAGCGGTCGCACCGAAGTCGGGGGCGAAGAGAATCGGAGCGGTCAGCGCGGCGAGAATCAAGCCAGGAAAGAGGAACCCACGTAGAAAACTGGATGAACGGGGGCCCACGCGGTCGAACCAAGCGGCAAAAACCATCAGGATCCCGATTTTCGCGAACTCGCTGGGCTGAAGCTGGTAGAAACCGAAATCGATCCACCGGTGACTGCCGTTGCGCTTTTCAAACAAGAACACGGCGAGGGTGCCGGCCAGCACGCAAGCCGCAATCACGAACACGCTGCTCAGCCTGGACCAATAGTGGTAGTCGATCTGCGCCACCAGACAACCGGCGGCGATGCTCAGGACAAGCGCCACAGCCTGCCGAATCACGAAATGGTTCGGGTTTCCGGCGTAGACTGTGGCGCTTGCGCTATAGACGAGCACGAGACCGACCGTCAGCAGCAGGGCCAAGGCACAGAGAAAGAGTGTTACGGCCCGCTGCACGGAAGATCATCCTTCAGGGTGCGGGGGCCGGCGGAATCTTCAGCACGGTTCCGGGAACCAACTCGGAGCCCGTCAGATTGTTCGCCGCCTTGATGTCCGCCGTGCCGACACCCCAGCGGATGGCGACGGCGTAGAGATCCTCGCCCGCGACAACGGTGTGATTCTGGAAGCCTGCCGCAGCCGCAGGAGCGGCAGCCACCACGGCCGCCGCAGGGACGGGCAGGGCCGGGGGGGGGGGCGGTGCCAGGACGGCGGCGGGGTCGAGAGCGGGAGCCGGCATCACAGGCGCTTCCAAGGGGGCCAGGGCGGGGACCGGGGCCGTCTCGACGGGGATGCCTGCCGGAGGGGCCGCATCAGGCTTCGGCGCTTCCACCTTTACGGCGGGCTGCGCAACGGGCGAGGCACCCTTGGAGCCGGGAATGACCAGCTTCTGGCCGACGACGATCTTGTCGCTGGTCAGATTGTTGGCACGCTTCAGGTCGGCTGTCTTGACCTGGTTGCGGTGGGCGATCACCGAAAGGGAATCACCCGACTTGACGACGTAGGAACCGGACGAAGCGCTCCGGGATGCGCCGACAGCCTTGGACGCGGAGGTTCCGCGGACGGGCTGCGCGACGTCGACCTTGCCGGGCAGTTGGATGACCTCGCCGACATAAAGCTTTTGGGGATTGACGCCGGGGTTGACGGCGGCAACATCCTGCCAACGCAACCGATAGCGGTAGGCAATGGAGGAGATGGTGTCGTTCTTCTTGACGACGTAGGAGGTCGACAACTGCGGGCGCATCAGGGCGACGGGCCGGTCCGACTCGTACGCTTTGATCGCCCGATCAGGGACCGTGACGACCCGGGGCTGAGCCCGAACGGGGGCGGGTTCCAACGCACTGGGCATCGGCCGCAAGCGCATGTCCTCGGCCTCGCCGCCACTGTGTACGGTCGAGCAGCCCTGCACCAGACAGAACCCCGCGGCCAAGCCTGCGACACTCATCATTTTGGAAAGGTTGTTGCTCTTCATCAATCTGCTCCTCATCCCGGCATCTTCCCAGATGCCACGCCTAACGACTGCACCAGACGAGTGAAATACTCGCCCCGTTGCTTGTATCCATCAAACTGATCAAAACTTGCGCACCCCGGAGAAAGCAATACCGCATCCCCGCACACCGCCTCGCGGGCCGCAGTCGCCACGGCTGCCGTCAGATCGCCACAGGCGACACATTCGACAACCGAAGACCACGCATCCTGAAGAGGCTTTGTTGATTCGCCAATAAGATAGACCTTTTTGACCCGCTTTGTCAGCAACTCTTTTACAGGCTCCAAATCGGTCTCTTTCAGCCGCCCTCCCGCAATGAGACGAATGGGCTCGGATCGCATGCGCAAAGCTGCGCCCAGCGCCGTCAAACTCGTCGCCTTGGAGTCGTCGATGTAGGTCACGCCGTGATGCACGCCCACACACTGCATGCGGTGGGGCAAGGGCTTGAAGGCGGCCAGGCCCGATTCGATCTGGGACGTCGAGAGCCCGCAGGCGTACAGCGCGCCCGTGATCGCCGCCGCGGCCTCCCCGAGCACGGGATTGTCGAACCACGTGCCCGCAAAGCCGATCTCGCCCGGTGCGCCGGCGACGCCGCTGCCGATTTTTCCCGGCGTGTAATGCCAATCGGCGCGGTCCACGCCGAATGTCTGTACCGCGACCTCGGGTGGCAGGACGCCGGCCGGCACCGCCAGCCCGGCCGGGATCAGGGCGACATCGCCGGCCGCCTGCCGGGCAAACAGCCGGTACTTCAGCTGCGTGTAGACGGCCATCGCATGGTGACGGTCGAGATGGTCGGCCTGAATATTCAGCAGCACCGCCACATCGGGACGAAAGGCCACGACGTGCTCAAGCTGAAAGGAACTCACTTCGACGACAGCCCAGGGCAGGCCGGGCTGATCCAGCACGCAAGTGCTAAGCGGAATGCCGTAGTTTCCGGCCGGCGTCGCCCGCTGCCCCGCCGCCGTCAGAGCGTCGGCGCAGAGCTTGACCACCGAGGTCTTGCCCTTGCTCCCCGTCACCGCCAGAATCCGGCCCCGCCAAAAGGCATAGCCCAGTTCCATTTCGCCGACGACGGGGATGCCGCGCTCCGCACAGGCGCGGAGCCAGGGATGCTCCGGAATGATCGACGGGCTGACGACGCAAAGCGTGTAGGGCTCGTCGGGCAGGGCCTCGACGCCGCCCCGGACCGTGACGCGGCATCCCGCCAAAGCGCTGCGGGCCTGCTCCAGTTGCGGGTCGGGCGCCACATCGAGCAGCGTGACGCACCCGCCATGGCGGGCCAGCAGCCTGGCCGCCGCAATACCGCTCACCCCGGCGCCCAGCACGCAGGCGCGTTGATTCAGATAGGCCGACGTCTGTTTCATGGCACGCTCATTCCGGCTGTTTTGGCAGCCGCCGGGCCGTGCGAGCGCCACTGTGCCAGCGCCTGCTCGAGGGCGACGCCGCGCGAGGCTTTCAACAAAACCCAATCGCCGGCGCGTGCGATCTCCGCCAACGCATCGCCCGCTTCCCGCGCAGCGCCCACGCAGATTACCGACCCATGGAATCCCTGCTTCACGGCGGCATCGGCAATCCAGCGTCCCGCCTGCCCAACCGCGATCAGCGCATCGCAACCGCTGGCCGCCACGCAGGACCCGCAGTCCGCGTGGAAGGCCTCGGACGTCTTGCCGAGTTCACGCATCTCGCCGAGCACCAGAACCCGGCGATGCCCTTTCGCCACCGCGGTCAAGGTCTGGATGGCCGATTCCATCGCAAGCGGATTGGCATTGTAGGCATCGTTGATCAGCGTGACGCCGTTCCACTCGCTTTGCTCCCACCGCATGGACATGCGCGGCATCTGCGGGAGCGTCGCTTCGATCACCTCCCAGGGGACGCCGCAGTTGCGCGCCGCCGCGATAGCCAGCAGCACGTTGAGCATGTTGTGGCGTCCCGGCACCCCGGTCTCCAGGCGTCGCGGGTGATCGACCGCAGGGCCGGTCAGCGTAAAACTCCCCGCCAGGTCGTCCATCGCGGTCGCGTGATAGTCGGCGGGGACGTCCGTGTGGCTCACCGTGACCAGACGCGCCCGGGTCTGGCCGCGCAGATACGCGAACCAGGGCGACCCCGCATCCAGAACGGCGAAGCCTGCGGCGGGGATCCAGCGCAGCGCCTCCGCCTTCTCGCAGGCAATCGCCGCGACCGATTCGAAATATTCAAGGTGCACGGGGCCGATCGTGGTGATGATCGCGGCGTCGGGCTCCAGAACGCGGCACAGCGGCTGGATCTCGCCCGGATGGCTCATGCCCATTTCGAAGACGCCCAGGCGCGTCTGCGGGGCCATCTGCAGCAGGCTCAGCGGCAGGCCGATATCGGTGTTGAAATTGCCGCAGGTCGACGCCGTCGGCGCATGTGCCGCCAGCAGGGCGGCGGTCCAGGTCTTGACCGTGCTTTTGCCGACGCTTCCCGTCACGCCGACCACGAACGGCGCCAAGGCCCGCCGATAGCCCGAGCCGAGGGCCTGCAAGGCCTGCAGGGTGTCTTTCACCCGCAACAGCGGCAGCGGCCCCAAGCCGGCATCCGGCCGCCAGTCGTCGCGCACCAGCGCTCCGCCGGCGCCCGCCTGTATCGACGGCGCGACAAAGGCGTGCCCATCGACCGTTGCGCCGGGAAGGGCGACATAGAGATTCCCCTTCCGGATGGCGCGGCTGTCGTTCATCACGCCGTCGATCCGCCCGGGCGGATTCTCCCAGACGCCGCCGCACCAGCGGGCCAGGTCTCCGGGGCTGAACGGCCGATCGGCGGTGAGCGGGGTTCGCACATCAGCGCACATTCTGGGCCTGGCTCCTCACTTCGGCACGGTCGTCGAAGGCCGTCATGTGATGATTGGTTTCCTGGTAGGTCTCGTGTCCCTTTCCCGCGACCAGGACAATATCGCCGACGCCTGCGCACTGCAGGGCCATCGCGATGGCTGCACGACGGTCGGGCTCGACGTGGAAGGGCTTGCCGGAGATGCCCGCCACAACCTCCGCGATGATCGCCCGAGGATCCTCCGTGCGCGGATTGTCGGAGGTCACGATGACGATGTCCGCCAACGCCGAGGCCACCTGCCCCATCAGCGGCCGCTTGGCCCGGTCCCGGTCGCCGCCGCAGCCAAACACCACGATCAACCGGCGCTTGGCAATCTCCCGCAACGTCGCGAGGACATTCTTGAGCGCATCGTCCGTGTGCGCATAATCCACGAAGATCGACGCCGGGTGCGGCGTCTCCACCTTCTCCAGGCGGCCCCAGCGGGGCTTGGCGGACGTCAGGGTTTTGACCAGGGTGTCGAAGGGGACTTTGGCGGCCAGCGCCAGTCCGGCCACGCAGAGCATGTTCGCGACGTTGTAGCGTCCCAGCAGCGCCGAGGCCAGCTCGACGGTCCCCTCCGGTGTCGACAGCGTGAACTGCGTGCCCTGCGAATCGAGCGCGATGGCCGACGCATGAATCTCCGCCGCGTCGGTCATTCCGTAGGCGATCGGGCGGAGTCCCAGGTCGGCGGCGTGCGCCAGCAGACGGACGCCGTAGGGATCGTCGCGGTTGATGACGGCCGGCGCGCCCGGGTTTTCCGCCGCAAGCTGGTCGAAGAGCCTGCGCTTGGCCAGGAAGTAGGTTTCAAAATCGTGGTGATAGTCGAAGTGGTCGCGCGTGAGATTGGTGAAGGCGGCGGCCGCAAAGCGCAGGCCCCCCGTGCGATGCTGGTCGAGCGCATGCGAGGAAACCTCCATGACGGCCGCCTGGCATCCATCGTTGCGCATGGCGGCCAGCAGCCCTTGCAGTTCGCAGCAGTCGGGTGTCGTCCGGCTGGCCGCGATGACCCGTTCGCCATAGGCATACTCCACCGTGGAAATCAGCCCCGTCTTCCGTCCCGCCGCCTGCAGGACATCGCGGAACAATCCCGCCACCGTGGTTTTGCCGTTGGTGCCCGTCACGCCTGTGACGGCGAGCGTGTGCGACGGGTCGCGCTGAACCGTGCAGGCCATGCGCGCCAGGGCGACGCGGGCCTGGGCGAGCTGAATCCAGCGGGGGCCCGTGGGCGGCGGCGGCAGTTCCGCGGCGATGGCGACGGCGCCGCGCGCGACGGCCTGTTCGATATGACGGAAGCCTTCATCCTTGCCGCCCCGGATCGCGACGAACACATCGCCGGCGCGCGCCTGGCGGGAATCGCAGCAGACGCCGCCGACCTCCAGGGCGTCGGGCGCCGTGCGCGTGACCACATCCACCGATTTCAGCAGATCAACCAATTTCATGACGACTCGTTCGTTAGCGGGGCATCCCGTCAATGCAAGATCGTTTCAGGTTCGCTGCTTTCGGCCTGCGCGGCCTCCGGCGGCTCCTCGATGGGCAGTTCGAGGTACTGTGCGACAACCGATGCGATCTTCGCGAAAACCGGGGCCGCAACGGCGCCCCCCGTGCGGGAGCCCCGCGGGCTGTCGATGATGACGATCATGCCGAACTCGGGCTGCTCCGCCGGAACGAAACCGACAAAGGAGGCCCAGTAATCCGTGTCCGAATAGCCCACGCCCGGGATGATCATCTGGGCCGTCCCCGTCTTGCCGGCGATCGAGTAGCCGGCAATGACCGCCCGCTTGCCCGTCCCGTCTTCGGTGACCGCGAACAGCATGTCGCGCATCTGCGCGGCCACCTCGGGACGAATCGGGCGTCCGATGACCGTCGGCACATTCTCGTGCATGACTTCGCCGCCGGGGCCGACGACCTTCGAAACGACATAGGGACGCATCAGCTTGCCGCCGTTGGCGATCGTGCAGTAGGCATTGAGCATCTGCAGGGGGGTCACCGAGATGCCCTGTCCGATGGCAATGCGCGTCGGCTTGACCATGTCCCATTTGGCCGCCGGCGGCAGCAGGCCGCGCTCCTCGCCGGGCAGATCGATCCCCAGCACGGCGCCGAAGCCGAAGGCGCGCAGGTAGCACTCCATCCGCCGGTTCCCCAGCAGCAGGCCGATCATGGCGGCGCCGATGTTGCTGGACTTCCGGATGATCGTCCGCACATCCACGGTGTCGTAGACCTTGTCGTGCAGCGTGTGGCCGCCGTAGTACCAGGAGCCGTGGCCGACATCGAATGTCGAATCGGGCGTGATCAGTCCGTCGTTCAACGCCGCCGCGACGATGATCGACTTCATCGTCGAGCCCGGGTCGTAGATCTGGCCGATGTTCCGGTTCTGCCAGCGCAGGTCCGGGACTTCCTGGTATTGCGCAGGATCGTAGTCCGGCGAGGCGGCCATGGCCAGGATTTCTCCCGTTTTCACCAGCTGAACGATCACCCGCGCGCCCGTTCCTTGCGAGGCCGCCAGGCCCTCCGCCAAAGCCTTCTCGGCCACCTGCTGGATATTCTGGTCCAAGGTCAGATAGACATGGGCGCCATCGATCGGCTCGGCGGTGCTGGCCCGGCGCGAGCGGATTTCGTTCCCCTCGCCATCCCGCGTCCCCTCGATCATGCCGTCCGTGCCTTGCAGGAAGCGGTTGTACTGCTGTTCGATACCGGCCGAACCCACCTGCTGCTTGTTGACGAAGCCCACGACGTGCGACATGCAGTGGCCCAGCGGATATTGGCGCCGCAGGACGCGCTCCAATCCGACGCCGCTGTAGCGGGCGCGGTTGGTCACCAGCGCCATGACGCGATCATCGTAGGTGATGCCTTGCACGATATACTTGGAGCGGCGCGAGCGAAAGTCCAGCAGCACGGCGTCGGTGTCGCGTCCCGTCAGTTCGGCAACGGCCGAGGCGATCTGCACGAGGTCGTGCTTCTCGTTCACGCTGGAGTAGTCGAGGAAGACGCGGCGCCCGGGGTCCGTGATGGCGATCGGCCGCGACGCCCGGTCATAAATGAACCCGCGCGCGGCCGGCAGGGGACGTTTCCAGCCGATCTTGTTGCTCGGTGTCTGATGCCCCAGATGCAGGCAGGAGGCGCGAACGGCCAACAGCATGAACCAGCCGCACAAGAGCACCGGAAAAGCCCAGAACCGGTAACTTTGACCTTTGCCACGCATGTCCGCACCCCGTCGCATCCCGGCCGCTGCACTAGCGGCGATTGACAAACTGGTCGCGCGGACGATAGGCGCCATCGGCAGGCGCAACCGGCAGGCGAACGATTTGCTCGCCGCGGGAAAGCACCATGTTCAAGCCATGGCGGTTCAGGGCCAGATCGATCTGGTCGGAGGTGACCATCGCGCCCCAGCGATTCTGCTCGCGGCGATACTCGAATTGAATATCCTCGTGATCAGTCTCCAGCTGGTTGATCGTGTCGCTCAAGGTGCCGCACATGCTGTCCAGCAGCACATAACCCAGGCAGACGAGGGCCACAAGCATCAGAACCGTCACCCACCGCTTCGGCATCATTCTCGCATGAACCCGCCGTTTACGATTGTGTTTCATCGCATCATTCCTCTGTCGCCAACGCTCGTTCAAACACGCATCCGGACACACACCGTGCTTCCGGACAAAATCAATTTTGCCGCCCCTCGTCCGACGGGCGCCGCACGGCACGCAGTTTCGCGCTGCGCGACCGCGGATTCCGCAGCACTTCCGGCGGGCCCGGCCGCAGGGCCTTGCGCTCCACCCAGGCCATCAGGGGCAGCCGGCCTTCCCAGCGCGAGCCCCCTTGCTGCAACGAAACCTCGCGGCCGACATGCTCGGTGAAGCAGCGCTTCACGATGCGGTCGCTCAGGCTCTCGAAGGTGATGACCGCCAGGCGCCCATCGGGGCGCAGGCGCGCAATCGCCGCTTCCAAGGCCTCCGCAAGGGCCTCCAGTTCGCCATTCACCGCCATCCGCAAGGCCTGGAATACCCGCGTGGCCGGATGCCGTTTGCTGTCGCGGCGTCCGCCGACGGCCCGCGAAACAACCTCCGCCAGCCGGGCGGTCGTCGCCACCGGGGCCCTGTCGCGCTCGCGGACGATCGCCTTCGCGATCCGTCCCGCCTGGGGCTCCTCCCCCAGCGTGCGGAAAAGCTCCGCCAGGGGGGCGAACTCCAGCCGTCCCAGCAGTTCGGCCGCCGTCTCGCCGCAGGTGGGATCCATCCGCATGTCGAGCGGCCCGTCCTGTTGAAAACTGAAGCCGCGCTCCGCCCCGTCCAACTGGTCGGAGGATACGCCCGTGTCAATCAGCACGCCGTCCAGCTCCGAAAAGCCGTTTGCATCGGCAAGCGACCCCAAGTCGCCATGGTTGCCATGCACGCAGACCGCCGTGCCGGGCAGTTCCCTCAAGCACACCGCCGCCCGCTCCAGCGCGGCCGGATCGCGATCGATCCCGAGCAGGCGCCCCGCCGGTCCGGCCCGGCGGAGGATTTCGGCCGCATGCCCGGCACGTCCCAGCGTGGCATCCAGATAGGAGCCTCCTGGACGCACGGCGAGACAGTCGACCGTTTCCTCCAACATGACCGAGACGTGCATGACGTTTCCGAAATCCTAAAAACCAAAATCTCTTGCCGCGGCGGCAAACTTCTCGAAGGCCTCCTGCTCCGCCGGCGCATGGGCCTCCGCCCAGACCTGGATGCGGGTGAACGCGCCGATCAGCACCAGATCGCGATTCACGCCTACACGGTTCAGGAGCTTGTCGCAAATACGAATGCGCCCTTGCGTGTCCACGTCGAGCGTTTCCGATATCGATCCCACCCACGTCACAAAATCCGAAGTCCGCTTGTCCGTCAAGGCCGCCGCCCGCAAACGGGTCAGGCGGCTCTCGATCTCATCCGGCGGAAAAATATCAAGGCAGTTGAGACTGTTGAGATCGGGCATGACATAGACGTAGTCGGGATTGCCCATGCGATTGCGGAGCGTGGAAGGGATCGTGATGCGGCGCTTCGGATCCAGACGATGCGGAAACCGTCCCAGCAATGAGCCGGCCCGGACCTGCGTATTCAACTTTTCTTCCCTGTCTCCCACTTCCTGACCTTTCGCAACACCATTAAACACTTTTCACCACCGCTCGTCAATGGGGGAAAGCGTTTTTTTATTTTTTGGTGAAGTCAGGCCGGTTCGGTCAACGCTCGGCCGGATGGGCCTGGGCGCTTCGCGGCACCGGGGGTCAGGTCATCGTCGGTGTGGGCTTTACAGGAGTTTCAATGCAATCCGCTATTCCGGCTTCGGCTTGCTCTTCTGCAGGAAGGCCTCGCGCTTTTCCAGAAGGTCCCGGCGCTGCGTGTCCAACGTCCGGATCTCGGCCATGCTTGCCTTCGACTGCCGGATGTCGTCCTGCAATTCCGGCAACGCCTCGAACTGCGCCTTCAGCGTCCGCTCCGCCTCGAGCAGATCACCCTTGATCTGCTCGATCCGCGCCCGCGTCGCCTTCATCTCCGCGCTGTCGTGGGTGCCCTGGGCAAGCGCCCTTGCCAGCCGTTCTTCGCGCTCGCGCGCCGCATTCTGCACGGCCATCTGCTTGCCGGCCGTGGCATTGATCGCCTGGCTGAGCTCTTCGTAGGTCCCGGCGGCCAGCCGGCCGGCGCAAGCCAAAGCGCAAACCAGCACAACCTGCATCCGAACTCGGTCTTTGCTCATGTTCATTTCCTCCTCAGCGCAGCCTGCGCGGCCGCCAGCCGCGCAATCGGAACGCGGTAGGGACTGCACGAAACATAGTTGAGTCCCAGGTCGTGGCAGAAGGCCACCGTCCTGGGCTCGCCGCCATGCTCGCCGCAGACCCCCAGCTTGAGGTTCGGTCGCGTCCGGCGGCCACCTTCGGTGGCCAAGCGCATCAGGCGCCCGACGCCCTCCTGGTCCAGAACGGTGAAGGGATCGTATTCGTAGAACCCGCGCGCCACGTAGTCGCCCAGGAACCGGCCGGCGTCATCGCGCGAGAAGGCGCAGGTCATCTGCGTCAGGTCGTTGGTGCCGAACGAGAAGAAGTCGGCCTCCTTCGCGATCTCATCGGCCGTCAGCGCCGCGCGCGGCACTTCGATCATCGTGCCGATGAGCATCTCGATCGTCGTGTTCTTCTCCTTTTCGACGGCGGCGATCGTCTCCTGGATGATCGTCTTCTGCGCCTGAAGCTCCTTCACGGAGCCAATCAGCGGCACCATGATCTCGGGATGCGAACCCTTGACCTTGACCGCCGCCTCGCAGATCGCCCGCGTCTGCATGGCGGTGACCTCGGGATAGCTGATGCCCAGACGGCAGCCGCGGTGCCCCAGCATCGGGTTCGTTTCATGCAGGCTGTTGACCAGCCGCTTGACCTCGGCCGGCTTCAGGCCCATGCACTTCGCCATGGCGCGCTGGCCGGCCTCGTCCTGCGGCAGGAACTCATGCAGCGGCGGATCCAGCAGGCGGATCGTGCAGGGGCGTCCCTTGATCGCCTTGAAGATGGCGATGAAGTCGTTCCGCTGCAGGGGCAGCAACTCCCGGAGCGCCTGGTTGTACTGCTTCAGCGGGGCCTCGAGCTTGCGGCGGATCACGGCCTTTTCATCCTCGGATCCCGCCGCGGCCAGCTGGCCCCTCAACTTCTTGACCGTCTCGGCCACCAGGATCATGCGCCGCACCGGGATGATGCGGTCGCCCTCGAAGAACATATGCTCCGTGCGGCAAAGCCCCACCCCCTCCGCGCCGAAGGCCATCGCCTGCGCGGCGTCGCGCGGGGTGTCGGCATTCGTCCGGACCCCCAGCTTGCGGTACTTGTCCGCCAGTTCCATGATCATCGCGAAGGGCCCCGTCAACTTGGGGTCTTCGGTCTCGATCCGGCCCTCGTAGAGTGCCCCCGTGGAGCCGTTGAGGGAAATCCAGTCACCCTCGCGGAGCAGGCGCCCGCCCGCCTGCATCGTCTTCCGGGCATAGTTGATGACGACCTCGCCGGCGCCGGCGACGCAGCACTTGCCCATGCCGCGCGCCACGACCGCCGCATGCGACGTCATGCCGCCGCGCGTCGTCAGGATGCCCTTCGCCACATGCATCCCGCCGATGTCCTCCGGACTGGTCTCGATGCGGCACAGGATGACCGCCTCGCCGCGGTCGGCCCAGACCTCCGCCGCCTCGGCATTGAAGACGATGCGCCCGGACGCCGCGCCGGGAGAGGCCTGCAGGCCGACCGTCAGCCGCTTCGCCTGGGCTTCCGCGCTTTTCACGAAGACGGGATGCAGCAGCTGGTCGAGCGACGCGGGATCGATCCGCATGACGGCGGTCTCCTCGTCGATCATCTTCTCCTTCACCAGATCCGTCGCGATCTTGACGGCGGCGGCGGTGGTTCGCTTACCGTTGCGCGTCTGCAGCATGTAGAGCTTGCCGTCCTCGATCGTGAACTCCATGTCCTGCATGTCGCGGTAGCGGGCTTCCAGCAGGCCGCGGATGCCGTCGAGCTGCTGGAAGACCTCGGGCATCACCTCTTCCAGCGAAGGATACTTGTTCTTGCGGTCGCTCTCGCGGACGCCCTGCGATTTCGCCCAGGCGCGCGAGCCGGCCCGCGTGATCTGCTGCGGCGTGCGGATGCCCGCCACGACATCCTCGCCCTGCGCATTCACCAGATACTCGCCGTAGAAATAGCGGTTCTCGCCCGTCGAGGGGTCGCGGGTGAAGGCGACGCCGGTTCCCGACTGGCTGCCCGAGTTGCCGAAGACCATCGACTGCACGTTGACCGCTGTCCCGAGCAGGCCGCGGATGTCATTGAGCTCGCGGTACTTGTTGGCACGGGGGTTGTTCCAGGAGCCGAAGACGGCCTGGATGCCGCGGCGCAGCTGGTCGTTGGCGTCGGCCGGGAAGTCCTCGCCGGCCGTCGCCCGCACCATCTTCGTATAGCGCGCGACGACCTCCTGCAGCGCGTCCTCGCTCAAGGCGGAATCCAGCTTCACGCCGCAGCCCTTCTTGACGACTTCAAGCTCATGCTCGAACCGGTGATGGTCGATGCCCATCACGACATTGCCGAACATCTGCATGAAGCGGCGGTAGGAGTCCCAGACGAAGCGCGGATTCCCCGTCCTGACGATCATGGCCTGGACGGTCTCGGGGGTCAGCCCCAGATTCAGGACGGTATCCATCATGCCGGGCATCGACGCCGCCGCACCCGAGCGGACGGAGACCAGCAGGGGATTGGGGCCTTTGCCGAATGCCTTGCCGGTGACGGCTTCCAGCCGCTGCATGGCCGCCGCGAGCTCCTCCTGAAGGAGCACCTGCAACTGCGCCTCGCCAACCTCGTAATACTTCGCGCAGGCCTCGGTCGTAATGGTGAATCCGGGGGGAACGGGAAGGCCGATGCTGGCCATGTCGGCCAGATTGGCCCCCTTGCCACCCAGAAGCGCACGCATGCTCCCCTGGCCCTCAGCCGAACCATCGCCAAAAAAATAGACGTATTTGGACATGTTGTGTTCTCTTATAGATTGCTTGATGTTAGCCGTCGACGGGGAGAGTTTACCACAGCGCCTTCCCGTGTCAAAGGCTTCTCGCGCCGTCGCGGTTCCAAAGCCTTGCCGGATAGACGCCCGCGTCGATCTGCTTCTGGATTTCGGCGACGGTACGGTCGCGGTCTTCGCGATAGGTGACGCCAAACCAGCGGCTGTCGGTCGGGACGACCTGAACCGTGGCCTGGCCGTCCTGAACCAGCGTGTTGACGACGGACGGGATGTACCATTCGGCCTTGGGATTCCCCATGTTCCGGTCAAGCCAGGCGCCGAACTGCGCCTCCATCAGGGTGAACACCGCGGGCGTCAGCCCCCAGATGTTCATGGAGGCGACGGCCTCCGGCATCAGCTTCATGATCGAACCATCGCCCTGCCGGCTCTCGATCCCGCGCGGGGTTCCCTCGATCACCGTATGTTCCGTCACGGACAGGAGACGCCCGTCCGCAGAAACTTCGCAGATGCCCCGGGCGACGCTCCCGTTCTCGGAGAGTGTCTGCACCAGCCGATAGCCCGCCATCGCCAGCTTCTCGCAGGCCGGGGGCTTGGGCGTGGCCGGCGCCGTCGCCAGGAAGCGGGCCAGTTGCCGGTAGGCGTCGCGGCCGTAGAAGTCGTCGGCGTTGATCACGACAAAGGGCTCGCGGACGACGTCGCGCGCGGCACGCACCGCATGGGCCGTGCCCCAGGGTTTCGTCCGCTCCGCCGGAGGCGTCCGGCCGCCGGGGAGATCCTCAAGCGCCTGATAGGCGTAGTCGACCGGCACGTGCTCGCCAAAACTCGCGGCGACACGCCCCTTGAAGGCCGCCTCGAAGTCGCGGCGGATGACGAAGACCACACGCCCGAATCCCGCCTGGATCGCATCGTAGACGGCATAGTCGAGCAGGGTCTCCCCGCCGGGTCCCACGGGATCGATCTGCTTGAGGCCGCCATAGCGGCTGCCCATGCCTGCGGCAAGAACGAGAAGCGCTGGTTTCATGTCCCGCATTGAACCATAATTGCTTCAATTTGTCACGGCCGCGCAACGCGGGGGTGCGCGTCACCTTCGTTGCCGCGCCCCGAGGGTTCAGGAAACAGGTTTCAGGGTTCAGTGGGGCCTCTGGCGGCAAAAGGGCGCCAGTTGGTTCAAAGCAGGAGAACTCCCTTTGTCGCGAACTTTGTCGCGAGCTTTGTCGACAAAGTGTAAGACAAAGTGTACGACAAAGGTTCTCAGACCAGCGGCACCACTGGCCCGGCTGCGCCGGGCCAGTTGGATCGAGTAGGAGACTTGCCTATAAATTGGCCATTTTGTCGCACTTGTCGGTGGACGACGACGAGGACGAGGGTGCCACGGTCCCCTTCAGCGTGCCCCCGACTCGGCGTCTGAAGCCGCGCTGGACCCCGCCGTCCCCGGCGGTAGGCAAAAAGAGCAGCCGCCCCGACCTTCCATTTCTCTACGGCGGAGGACCGCCGAGTCCATTTCGTCCCTTTGCGCGAGACGAATAACGTTCCGGCGTCGTCGAGTGTTCGAGGAGGCGCACAAGAAGGTGTGCATAAATGCCGGGAAGAACGGCACAAGAAGCTCTGAAACCGGGGCTGAAGCCCCTGCCAGGCTTCCGCCTGAAGGCGGGACTCCGGCAAGGGGGGGCGGGTGCGCCGGCGTTGGTCTCCAAGGCAGGCGCCGAGGTCGGAGCCCCGGCTTCAGCCGGAACACTGGCGAAGGCCTTCAGGCCTGGGTGAAGGTCGAGTAACGGTTGTCATCGACCTATTCTGTCGACGATTACGGCAAACCCGTCGACAAAGCTCGCGACAAAGAATAGGTAGTGAATCGCCAGCCGGAACGACGGCTTCATTCGCTTACCGCCGGGGACGGCGGGGTCCAGTTCTTCCCGTGTCGCGCCAAAGCAAGAAGTGGACCCGGCGGTCCTCCGCCGTTGTGAATCGGAGGCCGGGACGACCGCTCATTCGCTACCGCCGGGGACGGCGGAACACACTTTGTCGCCACACTTAGTCGCCACACTTAGTCGGTTACGCTTAATCGTTTCTCTTAGTCGGCAAATGACTGTGGGTCAACGACGAAGCGTGGAGGCTAAGAGTGGCGACTAAGAGTGAAGACTAAGAGTAACCGACTAATGCGGGCGGAGCCCGCTCTAGTCCAGGATGGTCACGGGGGTGCCTTCCGGAACCAGCATGTAGAGTTCCTCGACATCGCTGTTGTTCATGCGGATGCAGCCCGCGCTCGACTGTTTGCCCAGCGAACTGTTGTCCCAGGTGCCGTGGATGCCGTAGCCCCGGGCGGGCGGCGTTTCGCCCGTCGCCGCGAGGGACAACCACCGCGTCCCGAGAATGTTGGCGGGGTCGCCGAAGGGGACGACCTGACCGTCGGGGCGCCACCAGGGGGGTTGCTCGATCTTGTCCTGGACGCGGAAGGTGCCTACAGGCGTCCGCCCGTACATGCCCGTGCCCACCGTGTAGCGCTTGAAGAAGGCGCCGTTGAGCGTCAGCAGCAGGTCGTTGGCCGTCTTGCGGACGACCAGGGCGAAGGCGGGCTTGTCGAGGATCCGCAGGCGGTCTCCGACCTGAATGCGATCGGGCTGCGAAATGTTGTTTCCCTTGATGATCAATTCCGACGTGCATCCGTGGCGGCGCGCCAGCACCTTGATGGAGTCGCCGGAGCGGATGGCGTAGTCGATCTTCTCCGGCATGGCGCGCGGGCTGGCGACCAGGCTGATGTTGACGGCGGCCAGACGGGCTTCGATGAAGGGACGCGCGGCCCCGATGTCCTTCCGGACGACCAGGGCCAGATAATTCGTGCGGGCCTCGAGGAGGCGATCCGCCTGTTCATCCGCCTGCCCCCGGGCGACCTGGCGCGCGACCGCGGCCGGCGTCGAGGCATCCGGCGGCGGCGGCACGGCGGGCTCGTGCTTGACGACGGCACCGCTTCCGGCCGGTTGCTCCCCGTCGACCGTTTCGACCACGGGAGCGGCGGTCCGCTGCTGCCCCAGGTAGCGGACCAGCCAGATCCCCCCCAGCGTGCACAAGACGACGACGCCGACAATGACCAGCCAGGGACGGCTGGAGGCACTGCGAAATCCGTCCAAATCTCTCAGCATCATTCCGGGGTCGGGCATGGGATTGCTCCTCATTCAGCTTTCGTCCAACTTCTTGAAGGCCGGACAAGCGGTTGGCAGGATGCAACGGGAATGCCCGGCGGGGTCCCTTCCCGGGGAATCAGTCGATCGTGACCAGGCCGGGGGGCGGAGCGACATCGACGCCCAGCAACGCGGTGTACCCCGTCACGGCGGCGTTCGGTCCGAAGGCCTGAGCGGCCAGGATCCAGATCACGCCGACGGTGGCGATCAGCGCCGCGACGGCAGAAAGGATGAAGGCGATGTTCGCGGTGTCCGGCCCGGTGGCGCCTTTCGGCGAGAACCCGCCGGGCACGGCGAGCCGCTGCATGCCGTCTTCCGTTGTCTCCCCGGTCTCCTCGCCCTCGCCCTCGGTCTGCGCCACGTTGATCTTGATGCCGGCGGCGGCCGACGGACGCTTGATCTTAATCGTCTTGCGGCGCGTGGGGCTGTTATCTTCATCCGGCGTCACCGCCGCCGCGTTCAGCGTCTGCGTCGGAAGTTTGGCCGTGATCGACTGCTGCGGCTGTTGCGTGACAGGCGGCATCATCGACGTCTTCTTGGCTGTCGCCACCGTCACGGAAATCGGCCCCGTCGTTCCGGTCGACAACTCCGAGGGGCGTTTCAAGCGAATCGTCTTGGGCGCATGGGAATCCAGCATCCCCTCGTTTGAGCCGAAGGCGGCCTCCAGCGAAATACGCGAGGTCTTGGACTTGGATGCCTGCACCTGCGACGGGGAGAGCGCCTTGGGGCCGTCGGGCAGGGGTGCGCTGCCAGGCTGGGGCGCCGACATCGGCCGCAGCTTGACCGTCTTGAATTCGTCGACCTCCCCGCGTCCGGGAGGCTGCATCTCCGGCAAATCCACGCGCGTCGTCTTGTGCTTGGCGGCATCCGCCATGGAGACGGGGACGCCCGTCGGGGCGGCGGCCGGGACGGCAACCGGCACCCCCATCCCGGCGACCGGCTGGGGCACGGGGGCGACGGGGGCGGCTTCCCCAGGGCGACGCAGCATCGGCCGCTTAATCATGACGGTGTGCTTTTCGCGCTCTCCCGACGGTGCAGCAGCCATCGGCTTGAACGGCATCTGCTTGGGGGGGGCGGCGCCTTCCAGAGGAGTTCCAGCATCTTCCTGATCAGCCATTTTCAAATCCTTGCGTTTCGGGTTCGTGGGGGCGAGCATATCACGATGGCGGTCAGACCGCCATCACTTCCGCTTCCTTGGACTTCAGTTCCGCATCGATCCGGGCGATGTGGGCGTCGGTTTCCTTTTGGATCTTCACCAAGGCCTGATCGCGCTGGTCTTCGCTGATCTTGGCATCCTTCTGAATCGTCTTGATCAGCTCATTGGCGTCGCGCCGCACATTGCGGACGGAGATGCGGGCGTCCTCGGAATGCCGGCGCGCAACCTTGACGATCTCCTTGCGGCGCTCCTCGTTGAGCTCGGGGATCGGCACGCGGATGACACGGCCGTCGTTCATCGGGGTGACGCCGATGTTCGCGGCGAGAATCGCCTTCTCAATGTCGCGCAGGGCGGATGGGTCGAAGGCATTGATCACGATGAGCCGGGGCTCCGGCGTGGAGATGCCGGCCAGATCGCGCAGGCGCGTCGGCGCCCCGTAATACATGACGGAGACGTTCTCCACAAGCGCCGGCGAGGCCTTGCCGGTCCGGAGGCCGGAGAATTGCTCCTTCAGGAGCGCGCAGCTCTTGTTCATCTTATCCAAGGCGTCGCGCATGACCGACTCGAGGTTGTCCATAGTATGCTCTCCTATTCATCAGGATAGTCGTAAACCAGCGTCCCCACCTTGTCGCCGGTGACGACGCGTTCGAAGGCGTCCGGGTCGAAAAAGTTGAACACCACGATCGGAATCGCGTTTTCCATGCAGAGCGCGAAGGCGGTGGAGTCCATGACCTTGAGGCGACCGGACAGCGCCTTCAGGTAGCTGAGGCGGTCGTAGCGCACCGCCGTCGCATCGCTCTTCGGATCGGCGGTGTAGACGCCGTCCACGTTGGTGGCCTTCAGCAGGACGTCCGCCTGGATCTCGCTGGCCCGCAGCGCCGCCGCGGTATCGGTGCTGAAGTAGGGATTGCCGGTGCCGCCTGCGAGGATGATGACGCGGCCCTTGTCCAGATGGCGCAGGGCACGGCGCAGGATGAAGGGCTCGGCCACCTTGGGCATTTCGACGGCCGTCATGACGCGCGTCGGCAAGCCGATCTTCTCCAGGCCATTCTGCAACGCCAGCGCATTGATGATCGTGGAGAGCATCCCCATGTAGTCGCCGGAACTGCGGTCGATGCCCCGGGCCTCGCCGTTCGCGCCGCGGAAGATGTTGCCGCCGCCCAGCACGATGGCGACCTGGCATCCGAGCGAAACCACGCGCTGCACCTTGGCCGACATGGTCGCCACGACCTCCGGGCAGATGCACTCCCCGCTCTTGGGATTGCGCAGGATCTCACCGCTCAGCTTCAGCAGCACGCGTCGATATTTCAGCTGCTTTTGAATGTCGCCCACGTTCTTCCATCCCTTTCACGCAGTCAATCCGCGCTCATGTTGGTTTCAATATAGCTTAAATCGCCCGGCCCGTAAACATGGAAAATCGGACGCCGGGGGCTGGGGGTGCGTGTCAACTTCGTTGCCGCGCCCCGAGGGTTCAGGAGACAGGGTTCAGGGTTCAGTGAAGCCTCTGCCCCGGCCGCCGGTCCGCCCTCCTTCGTCGGGCGGGTGGCGGCCGGGGCCGTTGGATCGAGTAGGATACTTGCGGCGCAGTTGCGCCCCTGCCGCCTAGCTAGTCCCAAAGCTTTGTCGCAAGCTTTGTCGCGAGCTTTGTCGAGTGTTCGAGGAGGCGCACAAGAAGGTGTGCAAGGATGCCGGGA